>JAHWJH010000079.1 GCA_019348555.1 Actinomycetota bacterium | reverse complement strand
TGCCGTGGTGTCCGGCGGCGTGGTGGTGGTCGGCGTCAACTCGCAGCACTCGTTCTCGTTCCTGCGCGACGACGCGGAGGAGATTCGCCAGGTCGCCGTACCCGCCTCCGGTTCGCAGTTCCGCTCCAGGGACCTCTTTCCGGCGGCGGTGGCCGAGCTGGCCCGGGGCGACCGGCGCTCGCTGGGTGAGTCGGTGCCACCCGAGCTGATACCGCCGCCGCCCGAGCGGGCGGTGGCCTACGTCGACGGCTACGGCAACCTCAAGACGACCTGGGCTGACGCCCCCGTCGAGGTGGGCTACCAGGTGGAGGTGACGGTGGGCGACTGCACGGCCACCGCCACCGTGTCCGATGGCACCTTCGCCGTGCCGCACGGGGAGATGTCCTTCGCTCCCGGCAGCAGTGGCTGGGACTCTGCCCGAACGGGTGAGCGGCGCTTCTACGAGCTGCTCCTTCGAGGCGGCAGCGCCTGGGAGCGCCTGGGCCGGCCAGCGGCGGGGACCGTCGTGGAGGTCAGCCCGCGGTGAACGTGTCGCCCGTCGGCCGCCTTTTCGAGATCGTGCACGGCGATCAGCGGGCGGTGATCACCGAGTCCGGGGCCAGCCTGCGTGCCTACGAGGTAGCCCGCAGGCCCGTCGTGGAGCCGTTCGACGGGCTCGACACCGCCCCCCTCGGATGCCAGGGGGAGATCCTCGCGCCGTGGCCGAACCGCGTCGTGGACGGCTCGTGGACGTGGGGCCAGACCCGCCACCAGCTGTGGATCACCGAGCCGGAGCGAGGCCACGCCCTGCACGGCCTGGTGCGAACGCTGGCGTGGACACCGGTCACCCTTGAACCTCATCGGGTCGACCTCGAGACGACCCTGCTGGCCCACCCCGGCTGGCCCTTTCCGCTGCGCCTGGAAGTGTCGTACGACCTCGGGCCGGCTGGTCTGGCGTCTCGCCTCACCGCCACCAACATCGGCCGGACGTCGTGTCCCTACGGTGCCGCCACCCACCCGTACCTGGCCATCCCCGGGGGGACCGTCGACGACGCCGTGCTCGAGATCCGGGCGTCGACCTGGCTGGCCACCGACGACCGTCTCGCTCCGACCGAGCTCCGGGCGACCGCCGGAACGCCGTACGAGTTCAGCGGCGAGCCGGTGGGCAGCCGCCAGGTCGACAACGCGCTGACCGACCTCGAGCGCGGTCCCGACGGGAGGGTGGAGGCCCGCCTCACCGCTCCTGACCGGCGCACAACCGTGATGTGGGGCAACTCCGAGGTGCGGTGGTGGCAGCTGTACACCGGCGACGCCCTACCGGGGCGATGGCGGCGTGGGGCCCTGGCCCTGGAGCCGATGACGTGCGGTCCGAACGCCCTCAACACCGGAGGCGACCTCGTCGTGCTCGAGCCAGGGGAGCGCCACCGGCTCAGCTGGGGTCTGCGGCTCGACTGAGCCCTGTCCGTGCGGATGGTCTCCTCCGGCGGCGATGGCGACCACGGTAGGGTGCGCCCGTGGCTCAGCTCGACACGAGCAGTCGCCCGTCCCATCGACGGCTTCCCCGGCACCGCACCCGGGTCCACGCCTCTCGTTCCCTCGCCGTCGCCGCCGTCGCCCTTGCACTGACCGCCCTCAGCGCCCTGCCCCGCGACGTCACCACGGTCGAGGAGCGGACCTTCTACGCCGTCAACGGCCTGCCCGACGCCATCGAGTGGCCGCTGTGGGTCGTCATGCAGCTGGGAGCGGCCCTCGCCGTCCCGGTCGTCTCCCTGGCGGCCCTCGCCGGCTGGCGCCGGTTGCGTCCGGCGATCGACCTGGCGGTCGCTGGCACCTCCGCCTGGCTGCTGGCCAGGCTGATGAAGGACCTGCTCGAGCGCGGTCGGCCGGCCTCGTTCTTCGACGACGTCGACCTCCGCGGCTCGCTCGGACAGGGCAACGACCTCGGCCTCGGCTTCCCGTCCGGCCACGTCACCGTCGCCACCGCCATGGCGATCGTCGCCTTCCCCTACCTCACGCTGCGCTGGCGCGTCGTCGCCGTGATCCTCGCCGCCATCGTGGCCTTCGCTCGCCTCTACTTCGGTGCGCACTTCCCCCTCGACGCCCTGGGCGGTGTCGCCCTCGGCGTCGCCATCGCCGCCATCGTCCACCTGGCCCTCGACCTGCTCACGCACCGCCACTGAGCGCCGTCAGGGGCCGAGGCCGGCGAGGGAGGCAAGCACTCCGACGGCGGCCCCACCGGCGACCAGCCACGAGGCGTTGAGGGCGCTGCGCCACAGCACGATGGCGCCGGCGGCGGCGAGGGCGATGGTGAGCGGGTCGATGATGGCATCGACACCGAGCTGGAGCGACACACCGGCCATGAGCCCGAGCGCGGCGAGGTTGACGCCGTCGAGCAGCGCAGCGGTCCATGCCCGGTCGCGCACATGCGGCAGCAGCCGGCCGAGCGCCGCCACGAAGACGAACGACGGTCCGAAGATGCCCACGGTCGCCACCACCGCGCCGGGCAGGCCGGCCACCAGGTAGCCCACGAAGGTGGCGGTGGTGAACACCGGTCCAGGGGTGAGCTGGCCGATGGCCACCGCATCGAGGAGCTGCGCGTCGCTGAGCCAGCCGAGGCGCTCCACCAGATCGCCACGCAGGAACGCCACCAGCACGTAGCCGCTGCCGTAGAGCACGGCACCGAACTCGAGGAAGATGCCGAACAGCCCCACCAGGTCGGCCTGGGAGGCGACGCCCGTACGGGCGAGGACGACGGGTCCCCACCCTGATCCGGCCACGCCGCCGACCGCCACCAGGCCGCCACCGGGCCGGCGGGGCACGCAGCGAGCGACGAGAAGCACCACGGCGCCGCCCGCCAGGACGACCAGCTCGTCGACGCCGAGGAGGTAGGCCCCGGCGGCCACTGCGGCGACACCGGCCAGCGACCACGTTCGCATCGCCGTGCGTGCCCGCCGAAGGCGGTCACGCCCAGACGCGGGAACAGGCGGGCCAGCTCGGCCGTACGGTTCGGTCCCGATGGCGAGGTCAGCGCGACGTTCCCCGCGACGACCGGTGCGGGGTCAACGCCCGACCTGTGTGGGAGATGAGGCCGTCGTGATCGGCCGGCGGGCCAGGGCGCGACGGACGTCGACGTACTGCCGGGCCCGGTGCAGCCGGGCGCCCACGTCGCCGCCGGTGGCCCGATGGGTGAGAGTCGTGGCCACCTCACCCACCCGGAGGCCGGCCCGCAAGGCGTCGATCGTCATGGCGGTCTCCACGCCCCACCCCGGCGCCAGCGGGCACACCGCCCGGTAGGCATCCAGCGTGAGGGCGCGGATTCCCGAGAGGGGGACCTCGGGGCGCCAACCCGTTCGCCGGTGGATGGCATCGCCGGCCAGACCGACGACGCGCCCGTCACCTCCTCCGCTGCCCCGGGCGCGGTAGCGGGCGATGGCCAGGTCGAGCTCGCCGTCGAGGAGGGGACGGGTCAGGGCGCTGATGCCGGCGGCCGAGGCGCCAGCATCGGCGTCGAGGAACACCAGGCCCCGGCCACGGTGGTGCGGGGGCGTGGACCTGACGACCAGGTCGGCGCCGGTCATCAGCGCCGCCGCCTTGCCCCGGCACTCGAGGTGGCGCACGACGGTGGCGCCGGCGGCTGCCGCCAGCTGGGCGGTGCCGTCGGTCGAGCCGTCGTCGACGACGACGACCACGTCGATCTCGCTGCTACCGCCGACGGCGGCGATGGTCTCGCCGACCAACACCGCCTCGTTGCGGGCGGGGATGACCACGGCGAAGCTCGTGGTCGGGTCGGCCACGGCCGGAGCGTACCCAGGGCCGCCGAGGCGGTGGGGGGTAGGCTCCGAGCGAGTGAGCGGGGGGCAGGGGTCGGCGGCCGACGAGCTGGCCGCAGGCCGACCCGGAGTCCTGCCGAGCCAGCTGCTGCGCCACGCCATCGCCTCGGGCTGGATCGGCGCCGGTGACTTCGCCATCCCCGAGGCCAGCGTCCAGCCTGCCAGCCTCGATCTGCGCCTCGGCGAGGTGGCCTATCGGATCCGCTGCAGCTTCCTGCCCGACCGCGACCCGGTGGAGCGCAAGGTCGAGGACTACATCATCGACGAGCTCGACCTGCGGCGCGACGGCGCCGTGCTCGAGACCAACCGGCCCTACCTGATCCCCCTGCTGGAGCACCTGGCTCTGCCCGACGGCCTGCGGGGCCGGACCAACCCCAAGAGCTCGACCGGTCGCCTCGACGTGTTCACCCGGGTGATCACCGACCGGAGCTACCGCTTCGACGAGATCGCCCCCGGCTACCACGGCAAGCTCTACCTCGAGGTGGTGCCGCTCTCGTTCACCATCCGGGTCCGCCAGGGCCTCGCCCTGAACCAGCTCCGCCTGGTGCACGGTCGGGCGTCGCTGTCCGACGAGGAGCTGCGCGACCTGCAGCACCAGCGCCCGGTGCTCTTTCGCTCGGGGGCCCCGGTGGTCGAGCGCGACTTCGCCACCGCCAACGGGTTGTTCCTCAGCCTCGACCTTCGCGGCGATGACGAGGGGCGGGTGGGCCACCGGGCCAAGGGCTACGCCCCGCTGCTCGACCTCGGCCGCACCGACGCCTACCGCCCCGACGACTTCTGGGAGCCGGTGCACCGGGAGGAGGGGAACCGCATCGTGCTGGCGCCCGAGCGGTTCTACCTGCTGTTGTCGGACGAGAGCGTGGTGGTGCCGCCCGACCTCGCTGCGGAGATGACCGCCTATGACCCCACCAGCGGTGAGCTGCGCACCCACTACGCCGGGTTCTTCGATCCCGGCTTCGGCTACGACCCGGATGGGGAGCTGCGAGGTTCACGGGCGGCGCTGGAGGTCCGGGCCCACGACGTGCCGTTCATGATCGAGCACCGTCAGCGGGTCTGCAAGCTCACCTTCGAGCGCATGATGGCCCCGCCGGCCAAGCTCTACGGCCAGGACATCGGCTCCAACTACCAGGGGCAGGTGGAGACCCTGGGCAAGCACTTCCGGCGTCCCGGTACGCCGGGTACGGCGTCGCCGGCGTCAACCGCACCGGGCGATCAGCCCGACCTGTTCTCGTGAGGGCCCGTCCTCCGGTGCAGAGCACCGGAGGACGGCCACTCCTGCTAGCCGACCGGCTCGCCGGAGCCGTCGCCCTCGGATTCCATGCTCGGGGTGACGTCGTCGCCGAGCACGTGGCTGGGGTCCTTGGCGTCGGACATGGCCGATTCGGTGTCGGGACCCGTGCCCTCGGTCATGCGGCCGCTGTCGTCATCGGTGATGACGTGCTTGATGGGGTTGCCAGCGCCGTCGAACGTGGTCATCTCGGTGGGTTCGGTGTCGCCACGGCCGGCGCCAGGGTCGGCGCGCATCTGATCGGGAGTCATCTGCCCCATCTCTTCGGGCTTCAGCTGGGGGCTCTCTGTCATGGTGGACCCTTTCCTGTGGCGTGCAAGTCGCAGCGGGCGTACCCGTCGGGCCGGGCTTTCACGCCTGGGCGTCGGGGGCGGCTCGAGCGTCGTCGGCCACGACCAGGCAGTAGGAGCCGAGGGCCACCAGGCGGTCGGCGCCGAGGCGGGAGGCCGTGGTCTCCATTGACTCGATCATCCCCGTGGTCTCGTCGACCTCGACATCGACGATCGTGCCGATCTCGGTCCCGCCGTCGGAGAGCACCCGTTTGCCCTTCCAGTCATAGGCCCCGGCGACCGCCTGGTCCTCCCGCCGGCCGCTCGGCGAGCGGAGCGCTTCGCCGCTGTCGATCACCACGGCGTCGGTGCCGAGCCCGCTCACCGCCTCCCAGTCGACCAGCGACTTGCCGACCTGCACGGCCGTGATCCGCCGGGGAGGGTTGTCGAACACGACCCGCTCCAGCTTGCCCACCCTCTCGGCGCTGTCGCGGCTCATCACCCGGGTGCCGACGAGCTCGCTCAGGCGCTTCACGTGGCCGACCGGAGGTGCTCGCGGAAGCGCTCGACCGCTGCGCCGAAGCCGGCGAGATCGTCGCTGACGAAGTCGCTCACCGCGGCCGGCACGATGAGCGCCTCGCCGGACACCGCCAGGGTCTCCGGCAGGGGGATGAAGACGTGGCCGCCGGAGCGTGGCGTCAGCACCTCGCTGCCGCCGATCTCGTAGCCGACCACCTCCGGCTCGTCGGCCACGAGGATGACCACGTCGGTGACCTCGCCGAGGCGCTGCCCGCTGTCGGTGATGACCTCGCTGCCGATGACGTTGCGGTGCCGAGCTCCCTTCACCTCCTGCACCAACACGTCGTCGCTGTCGTCCAGGTCGGCAGCGGTGGCGATCATCACCGCGTGGCCTCCCAGTGCCGCCACACGGTTCCAGGCCAGCACCTGCTTCATCCGCCGTCCCCAGAACCCACGGCGGTTGAGGGTGAAGCCGAGCAGCGCCGCCTCGGCCGTGCCATAGACGACGTCCTTCACCTCGGCGATGTCGTCGCCGCCGTCGAGGGTGACGATGGGGTGACCGATCAGCTCGGTGGCACGCAGCAACAGCGGCGAGGAGCTCACCGGCGCTTCCGGACGCCGCCTGGCGACCGCCTCGACCGGGTGTCGGCGGCGATCACGCCACCCGAGCGCCGCTTGCGCTGGACGAGCACCGCCACGAGGAGCAGCACCAGCACGGCTATGGCTACGGCGATGGCGATCTCCATCGGCTCAGTTCCTTCTGTTGCCGGGGTCGGTTCGCTCCCGACCGTACCCCGGCACCGCTCAGGCCGACCCGGGGCGCTCGGCGAGGCGCTGGCGCAGCTGCTCGACCTCCGCCTCGGCCCGCACCGCTCGCTCCGTGGTGTCGGTGAGGCGCAGGATCAGCTCCGCCAGCGAACGCTGGTAGACCTCGAGCGGGACGAGCACGCCCAGCTCGGAGTGGGGCGGTGCGGCCGATTGATCGTTGGCCCCGGCCCGCTGCTCGGAGGTGAGGAACACCTGCACGCCTGCGCCCGGTTGTCTGCGTTCGGCGATGGTGCCGGCCTTCCGCCATTTGCGCACGGTGGTGGCTGGAACTCCTGCGGCCTCGGCCGCCTCACGGGGGGTCATCCACGCACCGTCGGCATCGTCGAGTCCCGGTGGTTTGGGGGGTGGCGGCGGGAAGGACGGCGCCCCGGGAGCCGGGGCGGCTCCGACCGGCGACCTCTCCGGACGTCGCTCCGCCACCAGGGGCGCACGCCGTCGTCGGCCAGGCGATGGTTGCCCATCCTGCGCAGAGCTGTCCGACACGGAGCCTCCCTAGCCATCGACGTCGACGCGGTGCCCTCTCTGTAGCAGACGCGACGCGTCAGCGGTCCTCCATGGGGACATAGTCGCGAGCGGGGGGGCCCACGTACTGCTGGCGGGGCCGGGCGATGCGCTGCGCCGGGTCGCCCAGCAGCTCCACCCAGTGGGCCAGCCAGCCGGCCGTGCGAGGGATGGCGAAGAGCACGGTGAACATCTCTCTGGGAAAGCCGGCGGCCTGGTAGATCATGCCGGAGTAGAAGTCGACGTTGGGGTAGAGCTTGCGCTCGACGAAGTAGTCGTCCGACAGCGCCACGTCCTCGAGGGCCAGGGCGATGTCGAGGAGCGGGTTGCTGCCGACCACGGCGAACACCTCGTCGGCCGTGCGCTTGATGATCCGGGCGCGGGGGTCGTAGTTCTTGTAGACCCGGTGCCCGAACCCCATGAGCCGGCCCTTGCCCTGCTTCACGCCCTCGATGAAGGCAGGGACCTGCTCGACGCTCCCGATGCGCTCGAGCATCTGGAGCACGGCCTCGTTGGCGCCACCGTGGAGTGGCCCGTACAGCGCCGCTGCCGCCGCCGCCGTGGCCGAGTAGGGGTCGGCGTGGGAGGAACCGACCGTGCGCATCGCCGTGGTCGAGCAGTTCTGCTCGTGATCGGCGTGCAGCACGAACAACACGTCGAGGGCGTGGGAGAGCACGGGATCGACCTCGAAGCGCGGCTCGGCCACCCGCCACATCATCGAGAGGAAGTTGCTGGCGTAGTCGAGGCTGTTGTCGGGATAGACGAACGGCATCCCGACGCTGAAGCGATGGGCGAAGGCGGCGAGCGTCGGCATCTTGGCGATGAGACGGACGATCTGCTTGGCCCGGACCTGTTCGTCGAAGATCTGCTTGGCGTCGGGGTAGAACGTCGACAGCGCCGCCACCGTCGACACGAGCATGCCCATGGGATGGGCGTCGTAATGGAACTGCTGCATGAAGTGCTTGACGTTCTCGTGCACGTAGGTGTGCACCGAGACCTCGTGGCGCCACGCCTCCAGCTGGTCGATCGTCGGCAGCTCGCCATGGAGGAGCAGGTACGCGACCTCGAGGTAGGTGGAGCGCTCGGCCAGCTGCTCGATCGGATAGCCCCGGTGGCGCAGGATGCCTCGATCGCCGTCGACGTAGGTGATGCTGCTGGCGCACGACGCCGTGGAAAGGAACGCCGGGTCGTAGACCCGTAGCCCGGGATCGAGCTGGCGCAGCGCCGACGAGGGGATCGTGCCGTCAGGTCCGATCGCCACGGTGACCGAGCGTCCGTTGCGGTCGTCGGTGATGGTGATCGTGTCGCCCACCCCCCGAGGCTAGGTGGTTCCCGTGCAGGCGACGAGCTACAGCGGCAGGTTGTCGTGGGACCGCCGGGGCAGCTGCTCGCGCTTGGTGCGGAGCATCTCCAGGGCACCGGCTACGGCGCGTCGGGTGTCGGCGGGGTCGATCACGGCGTCGACGTAGCCGCGCTCGGCGGCCTTCCAGGGGTTGAGCAGGGTCGTGTTGTACTCGGCCTCCTTGGCGGCCCGGACCTCCGGTCCGTCCCGGCGGTGGAGGATCCCCGCAGCCTGGCGGGCCCCCATCACGGCCAGCTCGGCGCTGGGCCAGGCCAGGCAGACGTCGTTGCCCATGGTCTTGGAATCCATGACGATGTAGGCGCCTCCGTAGGCCTTGCGCAGCACCACGCACACCCGCGGGACGGTGGCGCGCGCATAGGCGCCCACCAGCTGGGCGCCGTGACGG
Organism: Actinomycetota bacterium; assembly: GCA_019348555.1. Taxonomy (GTDB): domain Bacteria; phylum Actinomycetota; class Acidimicrobiia; order Acidimicrobiales; family CADCSY01; genus JADDRA01. Next base: position 1,981 of record JAHWJH010000079.1, on the reverse strand, counting down.
ATCATGCCCCGCCACTCGCGGTCCTTGCCGGGGAAGAACCCGGACGTGTCGACCAGGGTCACGAGCGGGACGTTGAACGCGTCGCACAACCCGACGAAGCGTGCCCCCTTCTGGCTGGCGGGGATGTCGATGCTGCCGGCGAGGGCCAGAGGTTGGTTGGCCACGATCCCGACCGGCCGGCCTCCCACGGTCGCCAGCGACGTGACCAGGTTGGGCGCCCAGGCGCCCCACAGCTCGAGAACCTCTCCCTCGTCGACCAGCGCCCGGGCGACGTCGAGCACGTCGTAGCTCCCCGAGGCGGTCGCCGGCAAGACCGCCGCGGCCTCGGGCGTGAGGCGGTCGACGGGATCCGCCGTGGGCCACGACGGCGGGTCGGCGTCGACGTGGTCGGGGAGGTGGGCCAGCACCGAGGCGAGCAGCTCGAGCGCCTGTTCCTCGTCGTCCACCACCGCAGCGGCCACGCCGGTCTGGGCGGCGTGGACGCTCGGGCCTCCCAGGTCGTCGGGGGCCACCTGCTCGCCGGTGAAGGAGGCGACCGCCCCCGGGCCCACCACGTAGGCCGACGACGCCTCGGTCATGACCACGATGTCGGCCATGCCGAGGAGCAGGGCGGGGCCGCTCAACGTCGGGCCGGTCACGGCGAGGAGGATCGGCACCACCCCGCTGCAGCGGGCGAAGGATCGGGCGGCGGTCCCCCAACCGTGCAGCGCGGCCACGCCGGCGTGCACGTCGGCACCGCTGGAGGTCACCACGCCGACCAGGGGCAGGCGGGCGTCGAGGGCCGCCTCGGCGGCGAGTGCGAGGGTGGCTCCGGCATCGGCGTCGAGCGCGCCCCGCCGGGTGGTGGGGTCGATGTTCACCAGGACCACCGTCCGCCGACCGACCTCGGCGATGGCGGCGGAAACCGATCCGGGAACCCCGGCGGCCAGCACCAGCGGTGACGTCACGGGGCGGAGGTCGATGGGGGGTGTACCCCGTGCTGTGCCGTCGCCTGGGTGGTGATGACGTCGGCGATCACGTCGTGGACGGCACGGGCGGGAGCTGACGGCAGCCCCCGCCGGCGTCGGGCCAGGCCCACCCGTCGCCGTCCCACGCCGGTGATGGTCACGCTGCGCCAGCTCGCCTCCGCCCGACTCGGGACGGCGGTGGCCGGCAGCACGGCGGCTCCATAGCCCTCGAACGCCAGAGAGGCGATCAGGCGCAGGCCGTCGAGCTCGGCCTTGGCCTGGAGGATCAAACCCGCGTCCGTGGCGGCCCGGTCGAGCTCGACCCGGATCGACGTGCCCGGCGGAGGCAACAACAGCGGGTGCTCGACGAGCTCGTCGAGGCGTACCTCACGCTGATTGGCCAGCGGATGGCTGGTGGGGGCCACCAGCACCAGGTCCTCCTCGAACAGCACGTCCACGACCGTGTCGGGGTCCTCGGCAGGGAGGTTCACCACGGCGAGGTCGACGGCCCCGACGACGAGCTGGGGCACCAGCGACGTGGTGTTGCCCTCCAGCACCGCCACCCGGACCTTGGGGTGGCGGGCGCCGACGGCAGCGAGGAGCGGAGGGACCAGCCAGCGTCCGGTGGTGCCGATGATTCCCATGCGCACCTTGCCGGCGACCTCGTTGCGCACCGAGCTCACGTCGGCCACCAGGGCGTCGAGCTCGGTCTGGATGCGCCGGGCCCGGGCCACCACCGCTTCGCCCTCCCCGGTCAGCCGTCCGGCGGCCCGGTCCACCAGGGTGGCACCGAGCTCCCGCTCCAGGCGGGCGACGTGGGCGGACACATTCGACTGCACGGTGTGGAGCCGGCTGGCCGCCGCCGAGAACGTCCCGGCTTCGGCTACCGCCACCAGCGCCGCCAGCTGCCGCAGGTCCATCGCTGGAAAGGATGACACATATCACGAAGAACGTGTTGGCAGATAGCCCGAGGAGTCGTAGGGTTCTCTCAGCAGCAGAGCGAGGAAGCCGGTCCTCCCCCCGGACCGGCTTCC
>JAHWJH010000078.1 GCA_019348555.1 Actinomycetota bacterium | reverse complement strand
ATGCAGGTGTGGTCGGCCGACGAGATGGGCCGCTTCCTCGACCACGCCGAAGGCGACCGTCTGTACGGCCTGTTTCGCCTGGTGCTCGCCACCGGGCTCCGTCGGTCGGAGGCGGCTGGTCTGCGGTGGGAGGACGTCGACCTCGAGGCCGGACGTCTCTCAGTACGACGGGGACGGGTCTCCGTTGGTTACGCCGTCGAGGAGGGGACGCCGAAGGCCAACCGGGCCCGCACCATCGGGCTGGGCCCGGAGACGGTGTCCGCCCTGCGAGCGCACCGCCGCCGCCAGCTCGAGGAGCGCCTGGCCTGGGGCGAGGCGTGGATCGACTCCGGCCTCCTATTCACTCGCGAGGACGGGAACCCTCTACACCCGCAGACCCTGCGCTGGCACCTGCGCCGGCTGGCGAAGGAGGCAGGGGTGCCGGTGATCCGGTTTCACGATCTTCGACACGCCTCCGCCACCCATGCCTTGGCGAACGGTGTGCCGGTGAAGGTCGTCTCAGAGATGCTCGGCCACGCCTCCACGGGGATCACCGAGGACGTCTACGCCCACGTCTTGCCCCACATGCAAGCCAGCGCAGCCGTCGTCATGGATGCCGTGCTCGGCAATCGCGCTGACAGAACGCTGACGCGCACCGGAGACGGGAGCGCCTCGTAGATGGCTAGGGTGGGTCTCACCAGCACGTTTGAGATCAACGCCGGGTTAGCTCAGCTGGTAGAGCGCTTCTCTTGTAAAGAAGAGGTCGTCGGTTCGAGCCCGACACTCGGCTCTCGGGGAGGCAGGCGGGAGGGTCCTTGCATCGCAGGTCCCCCGAGGTAAGGCTTCGAGGAATGCCGCTATCGGAGCGAGACAAGGCGATCCTCGACTTCGAACGTCGTTGGTGGACCCTGCCCGGCCCGAAGGAGGCGTCGATCCGCTGTCACCTGGCCATGTCCGCGACCCGCTACTACCGGCTCCTCGGGGGCTTGGTCGACTCCTCGGAGGCGATGGGCTACGACCCGTTGGTGGTGCGCCGGCTTCGCCGCGTCCGTGACCACCGACGTCGCGTGCGCTTCGAGGGGCCCTCCGCAGGCATGCCCCCGGTCCGATGACGCCTGGTCGCCACGCCGCCGACGACGGCTCGTTCGGTCGCTCCGCCGGCGGCGCCATGCTGCGCGGCGTGGCTCTCATCGCCGTCGCCGTGGTCCTCGGGATCATCCTGCTCCAGGCCACCGACGGGCCCGAGGCCTTCGACGTCGGAACCGACGCGTCGGAGGCGCCTACCACCTCCACCGCGCCGGGCCAGGCGACCACCACGACGGCCACGACCCTGCCGGCGATCGATCCTTCGACGATCACCGTGCTGGTGGCCAACGGGTCCGGTGGCGTCGCCGGCCTGGCCGGCACACTCACCAAGCAGATCGAGGAGGAGGGCTTCCAGACGGTGCCGCCGACCGACGCCCCAAAGGTCGACGCCTCCGTCGTCTACTACACGACGGGCTTCGAGGACGCCGCCGAGACGCTGGCTGCGCTGTTCGAACCCGCGCCGGCGGTGGCGCCACTGCCAGATCCATCACCGGTCGACGACCTGGAGACGGCCAACGTGGTACTGGTGGCGGGCGCCGACCTGGCGCCGGAGTGAGACCTACTCGAGCAGGCGGGTACGGGAGCTGATCTCCACCCGCATCGACCCCGACACAGGATCCGCCTGGGTGGCGTCGAGCGGAGCGACCTCCAGTCGGAACTGGCCGACGGTGTCGGACGTCGCCTCCCGCACGGCGCCGTCGTCGAGATCGTGGGTCGCCGTGTAGTCGGTGACCTGCTCGCCCTCCAAGCGCAGCATGCCCCCGGTCGTGGGCAGCACCGACTCCAAGGGCAGCCTGGCGGCCGACACCAGCCGGGCCACTTCTTCGTCGCCGACCACGTCGAGCTCCACGAGGCGGCCCGATCCCTGGAGGCGGGTGTCGGCGCCGGTCTGGGGAAGTTGGATGGCATCGTCGATGATCCAGCTGGCACCGGGAGCGAGCGGCCGGTCGGGCGGGGCGCCGGCGGCGGCGGGAAAGATCTCCGAGATGCCCAGCGTGCCGAGACGCTCGTCGGGCACTCCCTCGATCGACTGCACCCCCTCGAGCTGTGCCGCTCGGTCGAACTGCACTTCGAAGACCTGCTCGGGTGCGCCCGGGCTCTCCAGCAGCACCCGCACCTGCACGCCGTCTGCGCCGGAGCGCAGCACGGTGTGCGACGCGGTGAGCACGACGTCCTCCTCTCGGCGCTCGGGGGCGGCGCCGCCGAAGTCGACCTCCGACACGGTGCGGACCTCGACCTCGTAGCGGTAGGTGGCACCCACCTCGGGGCGGAAGGTGAGCCGGACCGTACCTTCTTCGCAGCCGGTGACCCCGAGCACGGCGGGCAGGGTCGCCAGCACGGCCAGCGCCTGCTTGGCTCGGCGGCAGTGGCGGAACGGGCTCATGCAGCAGCGACGGTAGCGTTCTCTGCCGTGGCCCTCCCGTCGGCGTTGCGGGTGCTGCCTGAGCGGCCGGCGCGCTCGGCGGTGCTGACCGACTTCGACGGCACGTTGGCCCAGATCGTCGACGACCCGGCCACGTCGGTCCCCCTGCCAGGCATGGTCGCCGCGCTCGACCGTCTGGCCGAGAGCTACGCCGTGGTGGGCGTGGTCTCCGGCCGGCCCCTGTCGTTCCTGGCCGAGCACCTCGGTCCCGGCGTCCAGCTCTCCGGGCTCTACGGGCTCGAACGCCGACGCGACGGTCGTCGCGTCGAGGTGCCCGAGGTCGAGCCGTGGCGGGAGCGTGTGGCGGAGGCGACGGCCCGGGCGCAGGCGGCGCTGGGGACGGTGGTCGAGCCCAAGGGACTGTCGCTCACGCTGCACTTTCGAGTCGCTCCCGAGCGCGCAGACGAGATCGGCGAGTGGGCGGAGGCCGAGGCAGCTCGAAGCGGCCTGAAGCTGCACCGCGCCCGGGCGTCGATCGAGCTCCATCCACCGCTCGACATCGACAAGGGCACCGAGGTCGAGGTGCTGGCTCGCGGCATGGAGGGGGTGTGCTTCTTCGGCGACGACCTGGGTGACGTGGCCGCCTTCGGCGCCCTCGACCGCCTGGCGGCCACCGGCGTGCACACGGTGCGGGTGGCCGTCCTCAGCGACGAGAGCCCGCCAGAGCTGGTCGAGCGCGCCGATGTCGTGGTGGAGGGACCGGCCGGGGTGCTGGAGGTGCTGGAGCACCTGGCCGGTGACGCGGAGTCAGGCTGAGGTGTCGGTGTCGCCGGCGCGCAGCTGGTCGGCCAACCAGTCGGTCGGGGTGCGGGCGCCGGCGAGCGCACGCACGGCGGCGGCGTGGGCGCGACGCTCGTCGTCGCCCATGGTGAGGGCGGCGTGCATGGCTTCGGCGGTCGCCCCCACGTCGAAGGGGTTGAGCCCCACGGCGGCGCCCGACAGCTCGGCCCAGGCGCCTGACTCGCGGCTGAGCAGCACCACGCCGTCGCGCTCGTTGACCGACGGACCTTCCTTGGCCACCAGGTTGAGCCCGTCGCGCACCGGGTTCACCAGCAGGGCGTCGTAGCGGCGCAGCGCCGCCACCGAGCGGGGGAAGTCGTCGGTGGCGTCGTAGAGGATCGGGGTCCAGCCCGGCGTGCCCCACGTCTGGTTGATGCGCTGGATCAGGCCCTCGGTCTCCTGGCGGTAGGCGAGGTACTCGGGGAGGCCCTCACGGCTCGGGTACACGCAGGCGGCGAACACGACGCGCTCACGCCACTCCGGCCGGATGCGCAGCAGCTCCTCGAAGGCGTGGAAGCCCCGCAGCAGGTTCTTCGACAGCTCGATGCGGTCGACCCGCACGATCAGGCGCCGGTCGCCTATCCGACGTTCCAGGGCGACGAGGGCGTCGGCGCACGCCGGTGACGCGGCCACGCCGGCGATGTCGGCGAGCTCGACGGCCGCCGGGGAGACGAAGGTGGGACAGGTCCGTCCGAGGAGCTCGCTGCAGCTGGCCTCGAACGCCGCTGCCCACCGGGGCGCCTGGAAGCCGCACGCCGCCGAGGCGGCCAGGCCCTCGAGCAGCTCCACGGCCACGTCCTCAGGGAGGATCCTCAGGTCGTCCGGGCCGCCGAAGGGGGTGTGGTGGAAGTGCACCGTGGTGAGGTCGGGGCGCTTGGCGGCCAGCTCGCCGCCCACCAGGGACAGGTGGTAGTCCTGCACCAACACGAGCGCACCGTCGGTGGCCTCTTCGGCGACCGCCCGGGCGAAGGCGACGTTGACCTCCCGGTAGCGGTCCCAGGCCTGGCGCCAGTGCCGGTCGATGCGGGGGCGCCGGGCGGTGTCGTAGAGGCGGTGGTGCACGAACCACAGGGCGCCGCTGGAGATGACGTGGTAGTAGGCCTGGTAGGCGTCGGGGTCGACCACCAACGACCGCAGGCGGAACCCTTCGGCCTCGACCACCCCGGCCGCCGCCGCCTTGCGGTCGGCCTCCGACAGCGCCGCGGCGATCCACATCGCCCCGGTGCCGGCCAGAGCCGGGCCCAGGGCGCTGACCAGCCCGCCGCCACCCCGCCGGGTCTGCAGCGCGCCGTCGTCGGACAGAGAGAACGACAGCGGTCCGCGGTTGGAGACGACGACCACGTCGCGAGCTCGGTTCTGCACGTCGACACGGTAGCCAGGAGCGGCGCGCAGGGCCTCGGAGGCTGCGGCCGGGCAACATGTCGGCGTGCACGTCGTCGCCGCACCCGACAAGTTCCGGGGTACGGCGACAGCCGTGGCGGTGGCGGAGGCCATCGGCGCCGCCGCCAGGACCACGGGCGCCACCGTGGACCTGGTGCCCGTGGCCGATGGAGGCGAGGGCACGCTGGCGGCCCTCGGAGGACCCAACCGCACCGCCACGGTCACCGGTCCTCTGGGCGATCCCGTCGTGGCCCCGTGGCGACGCAGCGGGGACGAGGCGGTGTTGGAGATGGCGCTGGCGTCAGGACTCGACCTTGTCGGCGGCGCCGAGGGCAACGACGCCATGGCGGCCTCCACCTCGGGCACCGGCGAGCTGATCCTCGCCGCCCTCGACGCCGGCTGCCGGCGGGTGGTACTCGGCGTCGGCGGCTCGGCCTCGACCGACGGGGGCCTGGGCGCGGTACGGGCGCTCGAACCCGTGGCACGGCTGCGGGGGGTGGAGCTGACGGTCGCCTGCGACGTGCGGACGACCTTCGTCGACGCCGCCACCACCTTTGCCGGGCAGAAGGGGGCAACGCCCGCGCAGGTGGAGCTGCTCCGACGGCGCCTCGAGCGCCTGGCCCAGGTGTACGAGGAGGCCTACGGGCTGGACGTCCGTGCGCTTCCCGGCTCCGGCGCCGCCGGCGGCCTCGCCGGAGGCCTGGCGGCGGTCGGCGCACGGCTGGTGCCCGGCTTCGACCTGGTGGCGGAGGAGCTCGACCTGGCGGCCCGGATGGAGAGCGCCGATCTGGTGGTCACCGGTGAGGGCTTCCTCGACGACCAGTCCTTCGCCGGCAAGGCCGTCGGCGGGGTGGTGGAGCTGGCGTCGTCGCTCGGGCGCCCCGTGCTCGTCGTCGCCGGTGAGGTCCTGGAGGGCGTCGTGGTGCCTCCCGGTGTCACCGCCGTGTCGCTGGTCGAGCGCTTCGGCCGGGACCGCGCCGTGCACGACACCGTGGCGTGCATCAGGGAGGTCGTGACCGGCCACCTCGCCCGGGGCTGATGGCGCCGGACGCGTCGTGGGGGGCGATACTTGGCAGATGAGCGACCGCATCCGCCATGCCGGTCAGGTGGCGTGGGCGATGGTCGGGCTGGCGGCGCTGGTCGCCCTGGTCGGCGTGGTGGCGTGGTACGTGCGGGTGGTGTGGCCGCCCCTGATCCTCGCCGGAGCCATCGTGTTCCTGCTCAACCCCGGCGTCACCGCCCTGCACCGGCGTGGCGTGCCCCGGGCGGCGGGGACGGCGCTGAGCTACCTGGCGTTCTTCGCCACGGTGACCCTGGCGGTGCTCATCGTCGCCCCCCTCGCCGCCGATCAGGCCGAGGGCCTCGACGAGGAGCTGCCCCAGGTGCGAGCCGACGTGGAGCGATGGATCAACGACCGGGCCGAGCAGTCGCAGAACTGGATCGTGAAGTTCCCGAGCGTGGGCGAGCTCGAGAGCGAGGTCGGGGGGGGCGAGAGCCCGTCGAGGCTGAGCGACACCTTCGCCACGTTGCGCGACTTCGGCGGCCGTGTCGTCCACGTGGTGATCATCATCGTGCTGGCTCCGATCATCGCCTTCTACCTGCTCGTCGACCTGCCCCGCCTTCGGGTGGTGGCCGAGTCGTTGGTGCCGGCCCGGGCCCGCCAGGAGGTGCTCCTGCTCGCCACCCGGCTGAACCGCGCCATCGGCGGCTTCTTCCGGGGCCAGCTGCTCGTCGCCCTCATCATCGGCGTGCTGGTGTCGACCGGCCTGGCCCTGGTCGACCTCCCGTTCTGGCTGCTGGTCGGCATGGTGGCCGGGTTCTCCAACATCGTGCCGCTCATCGGGCCGTGGGTCGGTGCGGTCCCCGGCGTGATCATCGCCCTGACCACCCGCGACGTCAGCACCGCCTTGTGGGTGGTGGCGATCATGGCCGGGGCCCAGCAGGTCGACAACCACTTCGTCAGCCCCATCGTGATGCAGCGGGCGGTCAAGCTGCACCCGGCGGTGGTCATGCTGGCCCTGCTGACGGGAGGCACGCTGGGGGGGTTCTTCGGGCTGCTGATCGCCGTTCCCACCGCCGCCGTGCTCAAGATCCTCATCAGCCACCTGTGGCACACCTACGTGCTGGGGGAGCCGATCGAGGAGGTGGCGGCCATCGTCGAGGCCGCCGAGCACGACACGGGCCCCGGTGTGGTGCGCAAGGTGCGTGAGCAAGACCAGCCGCAGCCCGAGGAGCCTGTACCTGCAGCGACCTCGTCCGGTGGCGCGCCGTCCGACCCGTAGCCGGAGGGCGATCCGCCGCTCCAGTTGCGAGCGGGGCCCGGGGATGGTTTCCTGGTTAGCACTCGACCATCGAGAGTGCTAACTCCCGTCAGGTCGGAGCAGTCCCTACGGAAGTCATCTACGGAGGAGCCATCGTGCCCAAGCTCATCGCCTTCAACACCGAGGCTCGTCGCGGTCTGGAGAGCGGGATGAACCAGCTCGCCGACGCCGTACGGGTCACCCTCGGCCCGCGAGGCCGAAACGTCGTGCTCGACAAGAAGTGGGGAGCTCCCACGATCACCAAGGACGGCGTCTCCGTCGCCAAGGAGATCGAGCTCGAGGACCAGTTCGCGAACATGGGTGCGCAGCTCCTCAAGGAAGCCGCCACCAAGACCAACGATGCCGCCGGTGACGGCACCACGACCGCGACCGTTCTGGCGCAGGCTATCGTGCACGAGGGCATGCGCACCATCGCTGCTGGCGCGACCGCCAGGCTGCTGACGCAGGGCCTTGACAAGGCATCCGAAGCGGTTGTCGCCCATGTGCTGAACCTTGCGACACCGGTCGAGACCCGCACCGAGATCGCCCAAGTTGCTTCCATATCCGCTGCCGACGAAGAGATCGGCGAGCTCATTGCCGAGGTGATGGAGAAGGTCGGCAAGGACGGCGTCATCACCGTCGAGGAGTCGCAGACCTTCGGCATGGAGATGGACCTGGTCGAGGGCATGCGCTTCGACAAGGGCTACATCTCCCCCTACTTCGTGACCGACCCCGAGCGCATGGAAGCCGTGCTCGAGGACCCCTACATCCTGCTGGTGGGCTCCAAGATCTCGGCCGTGCGCGACCTGCTGCCCGTGCTCGAGAAGGTCATGCAGGCGAGCCGCCCGCTCATGATCGTCTGCGAGGACGTCGAGGGCGAGGCCCTGGCCACCCTGGTCGTCAACAAGATCCGGGGCACGTTCCGCTCCGTGGCCGTGAAGGCCCCCGGCTTCGGCGAGCGTCGCAAGGCGATGCTCCAGGACCTCGCCATCCTCACCGGTGGACAGGTCATCACCGAGGAGGTCGGCCTCAAGCTCGAGAACGTGACCCTCGACCTGCTCGGCTCGGCTCGCAAGGTGGTCGTCACCAAGGACGAGACCACCCTCGTCGAGGGCGCCGGCTCCGAGGAGGACCTCAAGGGCCGGATCAACCAGATCAAGGCCGAGATCGACAACACCGACTCCGACTACGACAAGGAGAAGCTGCAGGAGCGCCTGGCCAAGCTCTCCGGCGGGGTCGCCGTGCTGAAGGTCGGCGCCGCCACCGAGGTCGAGCTCAAGGAGAAGAAGCACCGCATCGAGGACGCGGTCAGCACCACCAAGGCTGCGGTCGACGAGGGCGTCGTTCCCGGCGGCGGCGTGGCCCTGCTCCGTGCCCAGGCAGCGGTGCGCGAGCTCGCCGACAAGCTCGAGGGTGACGAGGCCACCGGCGCACGCATCGTGGCCCGGTCGCTCGAGGAGCCCCTCAAGCAGATCGCCCTCAACGCCGGCATCGAGGGCGGCGTGGCCGTCGACAAGGTGCGCAACCTCGAGGGCTCGTTCGGCCTCAACGCCGCCACGGGCGAGTACGAGGACCTGCTCAAGGCCGGGGTGCCCGACGCCACCAAGGTGACCCGCTCCGCCCTGCAGAACGCGGCATCCATCGCCGCCCTGTTCCTCACCACCGAGGCGGTCATCGTCGACAAGCCGGAGAAGGAGTCGGCAGGCGCCGGCGCCGGTGCTGGCATGGACGACTACTGATCGGTCACCGACGCTCTGACGGGAGGACCGGCCTTCGGGTCGGTCCTCTCGCCGTTTTGGGGCGAGCTCTCCCGAGCTGGGCGGTCAGTCCCCCTCAGACGCCTCAGACGCCTCAGCGGCCTCGGCAGGCTTGCGCCTCACCGTCCGGCGTGGCGCGCCCCCACCACCCACCTGGAAGCCCAGGGTGCCGTAGAGCCCGACCACGAGCAGGGCGGCGACCAGCGTGGCTGCGGCTCGCAGGCCGAGGTCGAGGCCGGTCTCGGTGGCCACCGTGGGCAGGCCGGACGCTCCCAACAGGGAGCGTCCCCGCCGGGCAGAGGTGGCGATCCTCGTCGGCCCACCGGTCGGTGACGGCCCTCCGTCGACCACCGGCAACGGCCCGTCATCGACCTCCTCCGGGGGCGGCAGCGCCACCTCCACCCGCATGGTCCACAGCGTCGAGCGCAGGCCCAGCGTGTCGCGTAGGGACAGCGCCGAGATCTCGCGGCTTCCGGCGTCGCCCAGGAGCTCCACGGCGAGGGGCCGCCCGGACGGCCCTGCGCCGGCGACGCGTAGGTCCGACAGGGTGCCCGGGTAGCCGAGCCGCCGACCGAGCTGGCGCAGCGACAGCCGTTGCTCCCAGGCCTGGGGGTCACGGGTCGGGTAGGTGACGGCCCGCAGGTAGGTCAGGCCGTCGTCGGAGGTGCCGAAGCCCTCCACCGGCGTCGCCGAGACGCCTCCACCGCTGGCGGAGTAGACGGTCTGGGCCAGGGCGCCGCCGAAGCGCACGACCTGGCCACGAGTGGCCGCCACGGCGGCATCCATGGCGCCGTACTCGGCCTGCTGGCCGAGATAGACCTGGCAGTCCTGGGTGGCGCACAGCTCGCCGCCGGTGGCCATGGCCCGGAGCGCGTAGGTGCGGGCGGCCACCGCCTGGGCGCCCAGGGAGGCGCGTGGCCAGCTGGCGTCGCGCACCTCGCCCATGCCTCGGAGGTAGTCCTCGACGTCGAGCTCGTTGACCAGGCGCAGGCCTCCCTCGCCGGCCACCGCCTGCAGCACCCCCCGGTAACGGGCACCGCCACCGGGGACGGCCACGGTGGAGGCACCGGAGGGCACCGCCCACAACGCCGAGCCGGCCACGGCCTCGACGGGATCCCCCGGCGGGGGCGGCACCTCCCCCGGCCCGCCGGGACCGCCGCCGCCGGCTGGTGGAGGTGGCGGTGGTGCCGGGAGCGTCATGCCCGGCGACGGTGCCGGCGGAGGTGGCTCCTCGGCGGGCTCCGGTGGGGGCAGCGTGATGGTGCCACCGAGCAGCCCTGCGTCGCCGCCCTCGCTCTCGTCGGGCTCCGGAGCCTGCACCATCGCAGGCAGCACCGCCGACATGGAGGCGATGGTCGCTCCCGAGACCGGTGCGGCCCGGTACGAGCCGTCGTAGCGCAGCAGCACCGAGCCGCCCGACGACACCCGCACGGGGAAGCCCGGCGCCTGGGCGCCATCGCGGGAGCTGCGGACCTCGCCTCCACCAGGGAAGCTCACCATCACGTCGTTGCCACCGCCCACCGCGACCCGCACCTTGCCCCCGGCCGAGCCGAGCGACGTGCCAGGGTAGAAGTGCTGGAGGATGTCGGCCGTGGAGGCGCCGTCGAGGCCCATGGCGTAGGCACCGTCCTGGGCCATGCCCACGCCGTGGCCCCAGCCCTGCCCGGTGAAGACGACGACCGGCTCGGGAGCCGGCGCAGCCTCCTGGGCGACGGCGGCGGGAGCGAGCGGGGCGGCGGCAGCGCCCTCGACCCCACCACCCGCGCTGGCCTGGAACCCACCCTCGGCGCCGACCTCAGCGGCGTGCGGGTGCACACGGGACCCGCCGCCGATCAGCTCAGCCAGGCGGTGGAGGCCGAGGCGTTCACCACCGGGCAGGACATCTTCTTCCGCGAGGGGCGTTACGACCCGGGCAGCCAGAGCGGGCAGGCGCTGCTGGCGCATGAGGCGACGCACACCGTGCAGCAGGCGCGGGGGCCGGTGAGCGGGCAGGACTGGGGCGGCGGGGTCCAGGTCAGCGACCCCAACGACGCCTTCGAGCGGGAAGCCAACGCCACCGCCCAGCAGGCCGTCCAGCGCCTCGCCGCTCCTCATGATGCCGGGGCGCCTCAGGCAGGGGAATTCCGGCCCCTGGCGCTGGCTCCTGGCTCGACCCCGGTGGTCCAGCGCAAGGAGAGCGAGGCGGGCGTCTGTCCGGTCTGTGGCCGCCGTGGCGTGGGGACATGCGCCTGCGGCCAACCATTTCTCCCGGCGCAACGCCTGAAGGCCACTCAGGCGCGGCCCTCGCTCGATCCACTCACCATTTCCCAGAGACAGGCTCTCCCACTCAATCGCAAGCCGACCGTAGCGCACGCTCAGGAGTTC
>JAHWJH010000077.1 GCA_019348555.1 Actinomycetota bacterium | reverse complement strand
GACGTCGCGGGCGCCGATCATGAGGGGGATGAGGTAGTTCGAGAACGCCGCCAGCATCGGCATGATCACCAGGAACACCATGGTGGTGCCGTGCATGGTGAACATCTGGTTGTAGATCTCCGGGTCGAGCACCTGCCCGTTGGGCTGGGCCAGCTGGGCGCGGATGAGCAACGCCTCGAGGCCACCGATGGCGAAGAACGTCATGGCCGTGGCGCCGTAGAGGATGCCGATCTTCTTGTGGTCGACGGTCGTGATCCACGACCGCCAGCCCTGGTTCGAGCTCGGTCGGGTGAAGGACCCGAGCGGTTTGCGGACCGGCTCGTCGCCGGCGGGAAGTTCGAGCGGGGGTCGGATCTCGGTCAGCGCCACGGAAGGTCACACCTCGTCATGTTCACTCCAGCGTCTCCAGGTAAGCGTAGAGGTCGTCGATCTCGGCTTCGGTGAGCGCACCGACGACCATCAGGGACCCGGCCTTGCGCTGCGGGTCTCGCAGCCAGGCCTCCAGCTCGTTGCGGTCGTTGAGGTCGTAGATGCACCCGGCGAAGCAGTCACGGGAGAACAGGTGGCTGAGGTTGGGCGCTGCCGGGGAGTCGGGGGCCACCACCTCGAAGGAGCCGTCGATCTGGTGGCATCCGGCGCAGCCCTTCTGGGAGAACAGCTGGAAGCCGCGAGCAGCCGCTCCCGACGCCGGCTCCAGGGGGTCCAGCTGCATCTGCTCGACCCAGTCGGCCCAGCCGTCCTGGTCGTGGGCCACCACCTTGAGGCGCATGTTGGCGTGGGAGGTGCCGCAGTACTCGGCGCACTGGCCGGAGTAGACCCCCGGCTCGTCGGCCTCGAGCAGCCAGGCGTGCTCGCGGCCCGGTACCACGTCCTGCTTGCCGTTCAGCCGGGGGGCCCAGAAGGAGTGGATGACGTCGTCGGAGACGAGCCTGAGCTGCACCGTCTGGCCGGCAGGGATGTGCAGCTCGTTGGCGGTGACGATGCCTTCGGGATCGGTGATCCCGAACCTGGGCTGGGTGCCGTACTCATAGCCCCACCAGTACTTCGCCCCGGTGACCGACACCTGCAGGGCATCGGCCGGCTTGGCGTTGAGCTCGAAGACCACCGGGATGGTGAAGATGGCCACCAGCCCGAGCACCAGGGCCGGCAGGATGGTCCAGCCGATCTCCAGCTTGGTGTTGCCGTGCATCTGGGCCGGCAAGTCCTCGTCGTCGTCGTCGGCCCGCCGGCGCCAGCGAATCACGGCATAGACGATCACGCCCTGGACCAGGATGAACACGGCCGTGGCCACCCACACCACCGGGATGAACAGGTTGTGGAGCGTGCGGGCGAAGGGGCCAGCCGGGTCGAGGGCGCTCTGGGGCGCGTCGGACGCGCAGCCGGTCAGCACCAGGGCCGACACCAGCGCCACCACCGTGGGTCTCCCCCAGCGCCTCATCGCGCCGCCAGGGTGGCGCATCGAAGCAGGTGTCGCCAAGTCAGCCACCGTGGCCCCCGGCCTCGGCCGGCGTCTCGGCGCCCGGCGGTGCTCCCTCGCCGTGGTCCTCCTCGGGAAGCTCGTTCTCGTGCTCGGTGCCGTGCGCCTCGAACTCGCGCTCGCCGGCCACCGCGCCCACGATGCCCCCGCCGATCAGGGCCAGCGCCCCGACGACCACCACGGCGGTGAGCAGTGAGGAGCTGATCCGGGGCCGAGCGCTGAGCAGGGTGGCGATGGCCAGGATGGCGCTGGCCACCACGATGGCGACGACCGTGGAGCCGGTCTTCGAGACCGCCAGCAGCACCCGGGAGAACGAGATCACCACCAGCGCCACGCCGAGGGCGGCCAGCGCCGGGAACTCGATCGGGTACATGATGCGGTTCCGCAGCGCCTGGTTGACGCCGGGGTCGGCGGTGGAGCGTTCGGCCCATGACTGGACCATCCACTCGACCAGGGTGACGGCGAGGATGCCGAAGCCCACGTAGAGCAGGGCACCCCCGGCGGCGAGCCCGACGACCACCACGCCGGCGCCCAGCGCGCCCAGCGCCGGCCAGATCGCCGGCAGGCGGGTGGCGGCGATGTCTGCCGTGGGGCCGGCGCCGGCGCCGGCGGTGGCCGCCACGGTGCCGTCCCGGAACACCACGGCGGCGATGCCGGGGATCAGGGCGGCTGCGGCCCCGAACACCAACACCAGGCTGCCGTACTTGTCGTTCCCGGAGGTGACGAAGTGGACGGCCGCCCCGAACAGGCAGAGGCCGGCCAGGGCGAACCAGAACCGCGACCCGGTCGTGATCACGGCCCGCCCTCCAGGAACCACAGGCAGTACCAGATCACCAGACCGATGAGCGTGGTGAAGTGCCAGAAGGCGGCGGCGGACGACACCAGCTGGCGTTGGCGGGGCGAGAACTGCCCGCCGAGGGCCCGGAACCCCATGACCAGAAAGCCCACGTGGGCGACGATCACCACGAGCAGATGGGTCACGGTGACGGCGTAGACGGTGTCGGCGTAGCTCCCGGTCCCGGCCGCCAGCGCCAGTTGGCCCCACGCGAAGGACAGGGCGTTGACGAACGCCAGCCCCAGCCCGAGGGTCAGGCCGATGGCGACGTACATGGTGCGGCGATCGCCGGCCACGAGTGCCGACACCGACCACTGGGCGGTGACCGACGACATCAGCAGGGTGAGGTAGCCCATGAACAGCGGGACGTTGGGCACCACGACGTCCTGGGGAGGCCATGCCTCACCGGCGGCCTGCGCCAGGTCTCGCGCCGAGAAATACCCCGCCAGGAGGCCTCCGAAGAGCATGACGCCGGCGGCGATGGCCAGCAGGGTTCCCACGAGCACCACCTGACCCCGACGGGGTGCCTCGGGCGCCGGTGGCAGCGCCAGGACGACGTCGCCCGAGCTGTCGGACGTCGTGGCGACGCTCATGGCCCCGTAGCTTCCGTCTCGTCCGCCACGTCGGTCAGCGGGTAGGGGGAACGTACCGGCGGGAGCGGAGCCGAGAAGTTCCGGGGCGGCGGAGGCGAGGTGGTCGCCCACTCCAGCGTGGCTCCTCCCCACGGATCGGCGACGGCCCGTGTCCCCCGGTGGCGAGCCCACGCCGCGACGACGACGCCGGTGACGAGGGCGGCCCCGAGGGTCACCATGACCGCCCCGAGGGCGGCGGCCCCGTTGAGCACGGGGGCGAGCGACTCCCCGTCGAACTCTGTGGCGCCCAGCGCCTGGTCCGACAGCAAGCCGTTGGCCAGGTCGGCGACGGCCAGCAGCAACGCCCCCCAGAACCCGAGGAAGAACGCCGCCATCCCTGCGCCCTCGCCGAGGTGCACGCCCCACAGCTTGGGGCCCCAATACCACAGGGCTGCGTAGGCACCGAGGACTCCGGTGCCGAGCACGATGGCGCTGAAGTGGCCGGCCTCCCAGGCCGTGCCCCGCAGCTCGAGGCCGGGGATCACCGCCAGCGCACCGGCGAGCGAGCCCAGCACCAGGTGGACCACGGCGCCGAGGGCCAGCAGCAGGGCTGCCTTACGGGCGAAGCGGCCCCGGCGGGCGGTGTCGCCGAGGATGCCGAGCAGCGCCAGCGCGGGCAGGACGGCGGCGAGGCCGACGGCCACGTAGAGGAGCCCGTCGAGGCTGTCGCCGACCTGGGCCCAGGCGCCGAAGCCCAGCAGGGCGAGGGCCCCCAACACGACCATGCCGGCGTGGTGGTGGCGCAGGCGGGCTCGGGTGAGCACCGGCACGACCTCGGCGGCGACGCCGGCAGCAGGGACGACCAGCAGCGACGCGGTCGGCACGCCCCAGAGCCAGGAGATCTGGCGGTAGGCGTCGGGACCACCGAGCTCGCCGGAGAAGTGCTGGGAGATGAACAGCTCGATCAGACGTGCGGTGAAGACCGGGACCACGAGCAGCAGGACGCCTCCCCCGACGAGCACCGACCAGCTGAACAGCGGCGTGCGAAGCATGGTCATGCCCGGGGCCCGCAGGGTGAGCACGGTGGTCAGGACGCTCAGCAGGGCCGCCACGGTCGCCACGCTGAGCAGGATCAGGCTCAACAGGTAGAGGTCGGTGCCCACGTCGCTGAAGCCGCCGACGCCCCCGCCGGCGGCGTAGGCGCCGAGCAGGGTCCCGCCTCCGATCAGGTAGGTCCAGTAGGCGGTGGCCGAGCCCCGGGCGAAGGCGATGTCGGGGGCTCCCACCTGCAGGGGCACCAGGTAGGTGGCCAGGCCGAGGAAGCACGGCAGGAGGAACAGCAGCACGGCGGCCTCGGGCGCCAGGGTCGAGAGCTGGGAGAACCTCTGCCCGTCGAGCACCTGGAGGTCGTCTTGGAGCCGCTCGACGGCGAGGAGGGCGACGCCGACGGCGCCCAGCACCAGGAAGGCCAGGGCGGTCACGACGTAGAGCCGGCCGACGTCCTTGTGGTCGGAGGTGCTCAACCAGCCGGCGGCGCCGGCGGACGGCAGAGGGCCGCCCGGCTGCGCGGCGGTGGCGTCGGCCCCGGTCGTGGCGCCGGGTCGGCGCTCGGTCATCGTCATCGGCGATCCGCTGGCGACGTGGTCACGACCGGATCAGCTGGTCGAGCGCCATGGCCCCGAACAGGAGGCTGATGTAGGTGATGGACCAGGTGAACAGGCGCATGGCACGCTCGGGCGACGGCGCCTGCAGCAACTGCACGGCGTACCAGGTGAACACCGCACCGAGGGCCACCGAGGCGACCAGGTAGACCGGGCCCATGCCGGCGACCGGGGCGAAGGCGATGGTCAGCACCCACAGCACCAGGCTGTAGCGCAGGATGCGCACGGCGGTGGTGTGCAGGCTGGCGACGGCCGGCAGCATCGGCACGTTGGCAGCGGCGTAGTCGTCGCGGTAGCGCACCGCCAGGGCCCAGAAGTGCGGGGGCGTCCACACGAAGATCACCGCGAACAGCACCAGAGGCGCCCAACCCAGGGCGTCTCGCACCGCCGCCCAGCCGACCAGCACCGGTACCGCCCCGGCCGCCCCGCCGATGACGATGTTGCTCGTCGAGCTGCGCTTGAGCCAGAGGGTGTACACGAACACGTAGAAGGCGGTGGCGCTCACCGCCAGCAGGGCGCTGAGCAGGTTGACCCGGGCCCACAGCAGCCCGAAGGCCGCGACCTCGAGCGCCAGAGCGAACACCAGCGCCTCGGTGGGCGAGATGGCCCCGGTGACCAGCGGCCGGTTGCGGGTGCGGTGCATGACCTTGTCGATGTCGCGGTCGATCACCATGTTGAGGGCATTGGCGCCACCGGCAGCCAGGGCGCCACCGACCAGGGTGGCGACCATCAGCCAGACCGGGGGCAGACCGCCCTGGGCCACCACCATGGTGGGGAGGGTGGTGACCAGCAGCAGCTCGATGATGCGGGGCTTGGTGAGCGCGACGTAGGCAGCGAGCCTCGAACCCGTCGCCGGACCGGCCAGCTGCTGCATCGGGCGTCGACACTAGGGCGAAACATCGGCGAAGCAGAAGTTCGCCGCTCGTCGCCCGCTCGAGACAGCTTCTAGCATCGCGAGTCGATGGCCCTGCCCCCGATCTCGCCCGGCGCCTACCGGCGGGTGACCCTTTTCGCCCTGGTGGCGCTGGGCTTCATCGTGCTCACCGGCGCAGCGGTGCGCCTGACCGGATCCGGCCTCGGCTGCACCGACTGGCCCACGTGCGAGCAGGGCCGCCTCGCCCCCGCCGAGATCACCGACGCCCCGGCCATGATCGAGTTCGCCAACCGCCTTCTCACCGGCGTGGTCTCGGTGGCGGTGATCCTGGCCGTCACCGGAGCGCTGCGGCGGGTGCCGCGGCGGCGCGACCTGGTGTGGCTGGCCTGGGGGCTGGTGGCCGGGGTGGTGGCCCAGATCGTCCTCGGGGGCCTCGTCGTGCTCTTCGAGCTGTCGCCCCGCCTGGTCATGGGCCATTTCCTGTTGTCGATGGCGATCCTGTGGAACGCCACGGTGCTCCACCACCGCGCCGGGCGCCCCGACGGTCCTCGCGTGCCCCTCGTGGCCCCCACGACCCTGCGGCTCGGGCGCCTGGCGGGCGGGGCGGCGGCCGTGGTGGTGTTCACGGGAACGGTGGTCACCGCCGCCGGGCCCCATGCCGGTGATCGCCAGGCCGCCCGCCTGGAGCTCTTCGTGCCCGACGTGGCCCGGGTCCACGGGATCGCCGTGGTGCTCCTGGTGGCCGTCGCCGTCTGCCTGCTGGTGGCCCTGCGCCGGGAGGCGGCGCCGGCCTCGGCGCAGCGCTCGGCCCGGGCCCTGCTCGCCGTGCTGCTGGCCCAGGCCGCCATCGGCTACACGCAGTACTTCACCGGGGTGCCGGCGGCACTGGTGGGCGCCCATGTCCTCGGAGCCGTGCTGGTGTGGGTGGCCGTGATCCGCTGCAACCTCGAGCTCGCCGCACCGGCTCCCTCGCCGGGGCCGACCGGCCCGGGACCCGGCTCCGAGGGGTCCGCCACCCCGGTGCTCGCCGCCACCTGACATGGCACCCGGGTTCGGCATTCACCCCGCCGCCTCCGCACCGGCCCCGGCGCCCGTCGAGGTCGACGAGCCCGGCACCGACGAGGTCGTCGAGTCCGACACCCCGTGGATCGTGCTGGTCTGGAACGATCCCATCAACCTGATGTCGTACGTCACCTGGGTGCTGCAGAAGCTCTTCGGCTACAGCCGCGAGAAGGCCACCGCCTTGATGCTCGACGTGCACCACAAGGGGCGGGCGGTGGTGGCCAGCGGCAACCGGGAGCGCTGCGAGCTCGACGTCTTCCGGCTGCACGAGCACGGGCTGTGGGCCACCATGCAGCACGACCGGTAACCGTGATGTTCCGGGGCCCCATCCGTCGTACCCGGCGGGGCGACTTCGAGGTGCGACTGACCGAGGGGGAGCGCAAGCTCCTGGCCTCGCTGGTCCAGCAGCTGCGGGCGGCGTTGGCCGACGACACCGATGCCGGCGGGGCGAAGGACCCCACCCTGCGGCGCCTGTTCCCCGTCGCCTATCCCGACGACGAGGGCCGCGACCACGAGTACCGGGCGATGGTCCACGACGACCTCGCCGCCCGCCACAACGCCTCGCTCGACGTCGTGGAGTCGACGCTGGAGGCAACCCGCCTCGACGAGGAGGCGCTGCTCGCCTGGATGGGGGCGGTCAACGACCTGCGCCTGGTGCTGGGCACCCGCCTCGACGTGAGCGAGGAGACCGACCTCCTGCCCGACCCCGACGACCCCGAGGGCCCCGCCCTGGCCGTCTACGGCTACCTCGGCTTCCTCCTCGAGTCGATGGTGGAGGCCATCTCGGACTGACCGCTGGGCTACGGAGTGGCGTCAGCCGAGGTGTGGGAGCCGGACGGGTACGAGCGGGAGGGGTAGAAGAAGGCCCCCGCTGCTCCCGGCCCGGTGTGGGCTCCCACGCTTGGCCCGATCCGGTAGCGGACCACCTCCCGGACCTGCGGTGCGCCTCCCAGGCGTTCGGCGAGGGCCTGCCACAGCGGCGCCGCTCCGGCGTCGGCGATACCGAGGCCCACCCGAAGCGAGCTGCCGCCGGCGAGGACCACCTCGGCCATGGCGTCGGCCGCCGACGCCACATCGGCGGCCTGCCCGACGACGGCCGGCTTCGGGCCGTCCATGGTCAGCACCGGCACCGCCTGGTGGTCGTCGGCGCCTGCGCCGGCATCGGCGCCCTCGTCGAGGCGCAGCCGTCCGCCGGCCCTGGCCAGATCGAGGCCTCCCAGGGTGAACACGGTGCGCACCCGGGCGGCGACGGCCTGGGCGGCGGCGGCGGCGTCGGCCAGGGAGGCACCGCCGGCGAGGGCGTCGCCGGCCTCCCACACGCAACACCCGACGCCGAAGCTGGCCGTACCGGTGTCGACGATGCGCACCGGCACGGGGGAGGCACTGGCGGCGACCCGGGCGCTGTTGACCGTGCCCGACAGGGCGGAGCCGAGGTGGACGGCGAGGATCTCCTCGGCTCCCCGACGGGCGAGCGCCGCGAACGCAGCGGCGAAGCGGCCGGGGCTGGGCTGGGACGTCGACACCTCGGGGTGGCTGCCGCCTTCGAAGTGTGCGTAGAAGGCATCGGCGTCGAGGTCGACGCCCTCCTGGTAGTCGACGCCGTCGATGGTGACGGTGAGGGGGACGACTTCGACGCCGTAGCGCTCGGCCAGCTCGGCCGGCAGCTGGGCGTTCGAGTCGGTGAGCAGGCCGATCATGGCGGCGACCCGGCCAGCGACGGCGCCAGCGGTGCCGGGCGGCGGGGCTCTCGATCCCCGGCGTCGGGAGGCGGTGGCGGAGGGGGCGGGTCGGGAGGCAGGGGCGGGGGCTCGGTGGCCAGGCGGAACAGGATGACCGCGCTGGTGGCCGCAGCAGCCACGGGAAGGGCGGCGCTCGGTGGCGGCCCCCACAGGTTGGGCCAGCCCTTGCGCCACCACACCGTGGCGGCGGCCACCCACACCGACGAGGACACCACCGTGGCTCCTACATGGCGACGGCGCCACCACGGCGCAACAGCAGCGCCCCAGGCGACGAGCAGGTCGACCACCGACCAGGCCGGGAAGGTGGCCGCGCACTGCCCGACGCTGGTGGCCACCCCCTTGCCGCCGCGAAAGCCCTTCCACGCCGGAAAGCAGTGGCCCACCACCGCCGCCACACCGGCGACGTGGGCCCCGGTGGAGCCGGCCACCGCCCGGCCGACGGCACTGGCCGCCGCCCCCTTGGCGATGTCGGCGGCCATGACGGCGTAGCCCCACCGCGGCCCGAGGAGCTTGAGGGCGTTGTTGGCTCCGGGGTTGCGGCTGCCCACCGTCCGCAGGTCGGTGGCGCCCCCGGTGGCCAGGCGGCAGGCCACGTCGGCCGACGGAGTGGTGCCGGCGAGGTAGCCGAGCGCGGCGGCAACGACCACCCGTCCTGCTGGCACCGCCGCCACGGTAGTGGCGCAGCACTCCGCCTTGGTCGCCCGGCGGCGCGCGGTCGGTACCGTCGCCCCGTGGCCGAGCAACGGGTGAGCGTCGCCGACGGGGTGGCACTCCACGTTCAGCGTTGGCCCGGTGAAGGCGTGGCGTTCCTGCTGGTGCACGGGCTGGCCTCCAACCTCCACCTGTGGGACGGCGTGGCCGAGGAGCTGGCCGACCGCGGTCATGCCGTGGTGGCCGTCGACCTCCGGGGCCATGGCCGCAGCGACAAGCCCGACGACGGCTACGACCTCGCCACCGCCGCCGGTGATCTGGCCGAGCTGGTGCGCGTGCTGGAGCTCGACCGGCCGGTGGCGGTGGGCCAGTCGTGGGGGGGCAACGTCGTGATCGAGCTGGGGTGGCGCTTCCCGGAGCTGGTGCGCGGCGTGGTCGGCGTCGACGGCGGCTGGATCGAGCTGCGCCGGCGCTTCCCCGACTGGGACGACTGCGCCCACGTCCTGGCGCCACCGTCGGTCAGCGGTCTCACCGCCGCCGAGCTCGAGGCCCGGCTGCGCGCTCGCCACCCGGACTGGCCCCAGCCCGGCATCGCCGGTGCCCTCGCCTGCTACGAGCGCCTGGCCGACGGCACGGTGCGGCCGTGGCTGGACCTCGACCACCACCTGGCCATCCTGCGGGACTTGTGGCAGCACCCGCCGTCGGAGCGCTACCCGGACGTCAAGGTGCCGGTGCTGCTTATCCCGGCCGACAGGGGCAAGAACGACGACGAGGCGTGGGCCCGCGAGCGACGGACGCTCGTCGAGGAGGCGGCGGCGGCGCTGCCGAGCTGCGAGGTGGCGTGGATGGCCGGTGACCACGACCTGCACGCCCAGCACCCTGAGCAGGTGGCCGAGCTGTTGCACCGGGCCGCCGTCGACGGGTGGCTCGCATCGTGAGCTCGACGCCGGCGCCGGGCGGTGCCCGACTGCTGGTCATCATGGGTTCGGGCGAGACCAGCCCCACGATGGTGACCACCCACCGGCGGCTGCTCGAGCGGCTGGGACCGCCGCCCGTGCCGGCCGTGCTGCTCGACACGCCGTTCGGCTTCCAGGCGAACGTCGACGTGCTCGCCCGACGGGCGGTCGACTACTTCCGCGACAGCGTCGGCCTCGACATCGACGTGGCGGCGTGGCGCTCGGCGGCCGAGGGCACCTCGGTCGACGGTGAGCGTGCCCTCGCCCGGCTGCGTGCCGCCCGCTACGTCTTCGCCGGGCCGGGAAGCCCGTCGTACGCGCTGCGTCAGTGGGCCGGCTCCCCCGTGCCCGACCTGCTGGCCGACAAGCTGACGAGCGGCGGGTGCGTCACCTTCGCCAGCGCCGCCGCCCTGACCCTGGGGGCGACCACGGTGCCGGTGTACGAGATCTACAAGGTGGGCGAGGAGCCCCGCTGGCTCGACGGGCTCGACCTGCTGCGGGTGGCCGGCCTGCCCGGGGTGGCGGTCATCCCCCACTACGACAACGCCGAGGGCGGCAACCACGACACCCGCTACTGCTACCTCGGCGAGGCCCGGCTCGACGCTTTGGAGCGCCAGCTCCCCGCCGAGGCGTTCGTGCTCGGCGTCGACGAGCACACCGGGGTGATCCTCGACCTCGACCAGGACAGTGCCACCGTGGTGGGCCGGGGCGGGCTGACCGTGCGCCACCGTGGGCACAGCGAGGTCTTCCCCGCCGGTACCACCGTCGACGTGGCCGAGCTGCGCGCCGCCGGTCGCCCCGGGGGCGGGGCCCGAAGCGCTCCTCGGTCGGAACCGGTCCCGGAGAGCCGACCTCTGGACCGGGCCGAGCCCGCCGCCTCACTGGTCGACACCGTGCGGGCCATCGAAGCCCGCTTCGACGCCGCCGTCGCCGAGCACGACGTCGACCAGGCGGTGGCCTGCGTCCTCGACGTGGAGCAGGCCATGGTGGCCTGGTCGGGCGACAGCCTGCAGTCCGACCACGCCCGCACCGCTCGGGCCACCCTCCGGCGCATGGTGGTGCGCCTGGGCGAGCTCGCCACCACCGGTTCCCACGACCCGGAGGCCACCGTGCGGCCACTGGTCGAGGCGTTGGTCGAGGCCCGCGGCGCCGCCCGTCGGGGGGGCGACTGGGCCACGGCCGACGCCGTGCGCGACCGGCTGCTCGACGCCGGCGTGGAGATCAGCGACACGCCGGAGGGGACCCGGTGGAGGCTGCTAACGTGAGCAGGCCCCCGCGGCGGAGTCCGAGCCCCCATCGTCCAGCGGCCCAGGACGCCGCCCTTTCAAGGCGGTAACACGGGTTCGAATCCCGTTGGGGGTGCGTAGACAACTGGTCCCGTGGTGCAGTTTGGAGTGCACGCCGCCCTGTCAAGGCGGAGGT
>JAHWJH010000076.1 GCA_019348555.1 Actinomycetota bacterium | reverse complement strand
AGTCAGACATCCACGGGACACCTCACCGCGGACGTCCCCGAGACCGCGGACACGACACGTCGGGAGGCTGCACGCCATGAAGAGGACACTCGTCGCCATCTCCGCTTTCGCCCTCGCCCTGTTCGGGGGGGGTGGTAGCGCCTGGGCCGACCCAGCGGCGACGGCCAGGGCGAGCGCCTACGGCGCCGACGTGGGTGGCAGCCTGCTGGGCAACATCATCGAGCGCGAGCCCGAGGTCACCTCGGTGCTGCCGCCCGGCGGGCTCGTGAGCGAGGCCATCCTGAACATCCCTGCCGACCCGCTCGTCATCAACGGCACCGGCGTCGTCATCGCCGAGACCTCGGCCGAGAGCACCATCGTGCCCTTCATGGGTTCGGGTGAAGGCGCAGCAGCACCCGGCGGCGGTCTCGGCGGCGACCCGGCCGGCCTCCTCGGCGGCGTCCTGGAGGGCGTGCTGGGCGGTGGCGGTGGCGGCGGCGGCCTGCCCGTCGGTGCCGTGCAGACCCAGCAGCTCGGTGGCGATGGCGGCGGCGGCCTCCTCGGCGGCACCCTCGGTGGCGACCTGCTCGGTGGGCTGCTCGACCAGGGCACCGACGAGTCAGGCGAGCTGGTGGCCGACAACGTGATCGACATCCCGTTGGCCAACGCCCGCGGCTTCGCCCGCATCGACGACCTGAACCTCGTCGTCGAGGAGGCCGACTTCGGTGCCCTCCCCACCGAGGTCGTGGCCGTCCTGGTCGACGCCCTGCTCGAGATCGACGCCGTCTCGGCTGAGGCCGTGGCCGTGTGCGCCGCCAACCAGGTGTTCTTCGACACCGCCGCCAGCGTGCTGGCCGTCAACGACGAGGGCGTGGAGCTGGTCGACCAGCTGGTCGAGACCCTCGGTGACCTGCTTCCTGAGGTCCTGAGCATCGACGTCGGTGAGGTCGGTGTGACCCCCGACGGCCAGGGCGTGTTCGTCAACGCCCTGCACATCCAGGTGCTCGGCGCCATCGACGACACCCTCACCGGTGTGACCGAGGGCGACGGCGGCGATGGCGGCGGCGACGGCGGCACGCTCGGCGGTATCACCGAAACGGTCACCGGCGACGGCGGCGGCGGCGACGGCGGCGCTGACGTCGGAGGCACTGACCCAGAGGGGGAGAACACCGTGGGGGTTCAGCAGCTCACTGGCGGCGACGACGGTGACGGCGGCGGCCTGCTCGGCGGCGGCGACGGCGACGAGCCGTTGCTCGACATCGTGATCGGCCACGCCGAGGTGTCGGCCACCGAGTGCGCTCCTCAGGTCGCACCCCCGACCTCGCTCACCCCCACTGGTGACGCCGGTCCGTCCCTGCCCCGCACCGGTGGCCTCGGCATCCTGCCCGGTCTCGTCGGTGTCGGTCTCCTCGGTGGTGCCCTCACCGCCGGTCGCCTGGCGCTGCGCAGCCGCCGCGGCGACAGCTAAGCAACCTCAGCACCACCCGCACGAGGAGATGGGGACTCGTCCCCATCTCCTCGTCGGCGTTTTGCCCGCCACGTGCCCGCTCACCCGAGGGCGTAACTGATGAGGGAGTCCATCATGAGGCCCAAGCTGATCCTCGCCCTGCTGAGCGGGCTGCTCGTGCTGTCGCCCCTGGCGGTGGCCGGCGCCGCCCCCTCCGCCCCGGCGGAGAAGTTGGCCGTGGTCATCGGGATCAGCGAGTACCAGGGCAGGACCCAGCCCACGCCCGGCAGCGCCGGGGACGCCGCCATCATGCGTGAGGCCTTGCTGCGCAACGGGTGGCCCGACGCCAACATCATGATGCTGGTGAACGAAGCGGCCACCGCCGACGCCATCCGCGGTGCTCTCGGGTGGATTGCCGAGCGCAGCACCGACCGATCCTTCTCGGTCGTCTCCTACTCGGGCCACGTCAAGCAGAAGGCCAACGACGCCGCTCGCGACGGCGACCTGGAGGGGAACGACGAGTTCTGGTGGCCCACCGACAACCTGCACATCGCCGACGGTGAGATCGCCGGCTACCTCCGCCGGATCAAGGGCGACTCGTGGATCACCGTCGCCGGCTGCGAGGCGGCCGGCTTCGACGACGGAGTCAGCGGCCCGCGAACCCTGTTCACCGCCGCGTCCCAGGAGGACCAGAAGGGCTACGAGCGGGGCGATTGGCAGCAGTCGGTGTTCCACGGCCTCATGGTCGACCAGGGGTTCCTGAACGGGGTCGGTGACGCCGACGGCAACGGTGCCGTGTCGATCCAGGAGGCGTTCGATCACGCCGCCTTGGAGGCGCCGGAGATGACCAAGGACCAGCGCTTCGGCCCCCAGAACCCCTACATCGCCGGCGGCGACGGCTCCGAGTGGTTCCTTTCGCCTCCCAAGCCGGCCAAACCGGCGAGCTCGTCCGACGACGACGGAGGGCTCCTCGGCGACCTGCTGGGGGGAGTGCTCTAGGGGCTCAGCGAAGGGCGCGGCGGACCCGGGAGCTGATCAGGTCGACGGCGAAGCTGAGGGCGACGAGTGTGATCAGGGTGGCGGTCACGCCCCGGTAGTCGAACGAGGCCAGCTGCTGGCCGAGCAGCCGCCCGAGACCGCCTGCGCCCACCAGGCCGACGACCACCGTCTCCCGGATGGTCACCTCCCAGCGGTACAGCCCGAAGGCGGCGAAGCGGGGCAGGGTCCGGGGCAGGGTGGCGTAGACGAAGGCCTGCCCGGCCGATGCCCCCTGGCTGCGCAGCGCCCGCGACGGGCCCGGCTCGAGGTTCTCCACCACCTCGGCCATGAGCCGGCCGAGGATCCCGGTGTTGTAGACGGCCAGCGCCAGCGCCCCCGGGAGGGGGCCCGGGAAGAGCACGAACAGCGCCAGCAGGGCCCCCACCGGCGGCGGCACGGCCCGGCAGATCAGCAGCACGGCACGGCCGACGGCGGGCACGACCCTGCGGGCGGGCTGAGCAGCGCCCGGCGTCGACCGCTGCCGGTCGCCGGAGACCACGAACGCCATGGCCATGCCGGCGGCCGACGCCAGGATGGTGGCGACCACCGACATCTCCAGGGTCTGGAGGCTGAGGGTGGCGAGGCGGGACAGGTCGGCGGCGCCCAGGTCGGGTGGCCAGGAGGAGATGGCCAGGTCGGAGGCCAGGCGCTGGGTCCGGGGCGCCCACAGGGTCGCCACGTCGATGCCGAGATGCCACACCGACACCACCACCAGGGCCACCGTCGCCACCGCCGAGGCGTGGAGACGGCGGTCCCGGCGCATCGACGAGCGGATGGCCACGGTGGCCGGCTCGGAGCCGTCGTCTGCGTCACCCAGCCCGGCGATGGTGCGGCCGGGCAGCGCGCTGCGCCGGCGCAGCGTGGTGCTCCACCAGTCGGCCAGGCCGCACACCGCCACCAGGGCGTAGATGAGCGTCCACATCTCGTCGTAGCGCAGCGACTGGAAGCTGAGGGCGAGCTGGAAGCCCAGCCCACCGGCGCCGATGATGCCGAGGATGGCCGCCCCCCGGATGGCGCACTCGAAGCGGTAGAAGGCGTACGACAACAGGTCGGGGAAGGCCAACGGCGCCAGCGTGTAGGCGAGCGCCCGGAGCCGGCCGACGCCCGCGGTGCGCAGCGCATCGAAGGCGCCCCGCGGTGCCTCGTCGAGCAACTCGGCGTAGATCTTGGCGGTGACCGCGCCGTAGGGGATGCCGATGGCGAGCACACCGACCAGCGGGTCGAGGCCGAGGACGCTGACCAGGAACAAGGCCCACACCGCTTCGTGGACACCTCGGGGAAGGCCGACCACCAGGCGAGACGCCAGCCATCCGCCGAGCCCGCCCAGCCGGTCGGTGCCGCGCCCGCCACCCGGTCGGCGCCTCCACCACGTCTCGGAGATCGCGACGCCGCCCACCACGCCGATGACCAGCGCCACCACCGTCCCAAGCACGGCGTAGGCCAGCGTGGTCAAGGTGGCGTCCCACGCCAGCCGCAGGAACTCGGCGCTGCGGGCCGGGTCGAGGGCGGCGGCGAGGAAGCGGCGCAGCTGCGGCCACCCGGCGGGGTTGAGCGTCGCGTCCCGCCCCACGCCGCTGTGGACCAGCGACCCCACCAGGGCCACGGCGACCAGCGCCGTCCACCTCCGGCGTCCCGGAGGCCGGCCGCCGCCTTCCCCTCGGCGCCCACCCGTGCCCCGCAGGACGGGCGACTCCGGCCCCGGCCCGGCGAGCGGGGGAGCCGCGGTGCTCAGGCCGCCCCCTCGTCGGCCCCGAAGGAGCAAGGGTCGATCCGGTAGAGCTGCGCCACCAGGGACCGGGGGACGGCAGCGGCGGGGGCGTCGAAGACCACCCGACCCTGGCGCAGGCCGACCAGGCGGTCGCAGTGGCGCAGCGCGTGCTCCACGGCGTGAAGGCTGACCACCAGCGCCCGCCCGTCGGCCGCTGCCAGATCGGCCAGCAGCGCCATGATCTCCTCGGCCCTGGCCGGGTCGAGGCTGGCGATGGGCTCGTCCCCGAGGATGGCCAGCGGCGCCTGCACCAGCACCCGGGCCAGCGCCACCCGTTGCTGCTGGCCGCCCGAGAGGGTGTCGGTGCGCTCGTAGAGCTTCTCGGCGATGCCCACCCGGGCCAGCGCCGCCTCGGTGGTGGCCACCTCGGCGGGCGAGATCAGCGAGCGCAGCGCCTGGAGGAGCGTCCAGTGCCCGAGGCGCCCGGCGTTGACGTTGTGCACCACCCGGAGCGGCCCGACCAGGTGGTGCTGCTGGTAGACCGTGCCGATCCGGCGCTGGAGACGTCGCAGCTGGGCCGGGCGGATGCTCGACAGGTCGGCGCCCAGCACGCGCACCTCGCCCTCGCTCGGTCGCCGAGACCCGTTGAGCAGCGAGATCAGCGTGGTCTTGCCGGCGCCGCTCGGGCCCACCAGCGCCACCCGCTCGCCGGCGGACACCTCGAGGTCGACGCCTCGCAGAGCCCAGGAGTCGCCGAAGCGCACGCCGGCGCCGCGCAGCGAGAACAGCGGGCCGGTCACCGGCGCGGTCATCCGGTGATCAGACCGAGGTCTCGGGCAACGTCCTCGATCTCGGCGTAGTTGGCGTTGTCGGTCTCGATGAAGCGCTCGGCGCCGAACAGCTCGAGGATCTCGGCCTCGGCCGGGTCAGCCGGATCGAGATCGGTGAACGCCGTTCGCACCCGGCTCACGAAGTCGTCGCCGAAGCGCTCGGCCACGTCGGGGCGGATCACCCAGTGGTAGTCGTGGTACGGCGGGGTGCGGAACACCGCCGTCACGGCGCCGAGATCGACCTCCCCGGCCTCCACCCGGCTGTTCCACACCTGCTCGTTGACCACGCCCGCCTCGAAGGTCCCGGAGGCCACCAGCTCGATGGTCTTGTCGTGGGACCCGGAGAACCCCGGAGGACCGGCGAAGTCGGTCTCGGCCGCCACCCCGGCCTGTTCGAGGAAGTACTGCGGCATGAGCCGCCCTGACGTCGAGGACTCGCTGCCGAAGGTGAAGCGTCGCCCGGCGAGCTCGGCCAACCCGGCCACGTCGTCGATGGGGCCGATGCCGGTGCCGGTGCCGGCGATGAAGATGCTGTGGAAGTCCTCGTCGATGCTGCGCTGCAGGATGGCCTGGGCGCCGTCGACCTGGAGGCGAGCCTGCACGCCGGTCAGGCCGCCGAACCACACCATGTCGAGATCGCCGGCGCGGAACAGGCTGACCGAAGCGGCGTAGTCGGTGACCGGCTCGTACTCGACGGTCACGCCCAGCTCCCGGCTCAGGTGGTCCGCCACGATGCCGTAGAGCCGCTGCAGCTTCTCGGGGTCCTGGTCGGGGATGGCACCGATGGTGAAGACCCGGTCGCCGCTCGCAGCGGAGCCGTCGGGGGCCTCGGTGGCGGCCTGGTCGCCCGAGGCGCAGGCCCCGAGCGTCATCACGAGCGCGGCGAGCAGGATGCGTACCCGGCCGGTGGTCCTCGGCCGGAGGGAGTGGGTGCGGGCCTCGAGCACGTCGAGGCTGGGGCCGGGCCTCATCTGGGGAATCTCCGGGACAGGCGTTGCCGTCGGACGTAGGGGCCGAACATGGCGATCTCCTTTCGTTGCGGTGCGACTCCAGGGCCGAGGCAACGTACCACCGGCCTTCCGGCCGACAGCCGTGCGGGGATGTCGCAGCGCTCGACCACAATGGGGGAATGGCCCAGGTCGAACAGGACAGCCTCTTCGCCGCCGAGCACACCTACGGGGTCGGTGAGCTGGCGGCGGCGGTCACCCGGGTGGTGGCGTCGGCGTTCCCGTCCGAGGTGTGGGTCCGGGGGGAGATCAACGGCCTCCGCCCCACCAACGCCAGCGGCCACGTCTACTTCTCGCTGTGCGAGCGCAACTCCCGCCGGGGGCCGACGGCGAGCTTCGGGGTGGCCCTGTTCCGCCAGGACCGGCTTCGCGTCGAACGGGACCTGGCCGCCTGGCCGGCGTTCAACCTGGCCGACGGCCTCGAGGTCCGCATCAGAGGCCGGGTGCAGCACCGCCACGGCCGGGTCCAGGTGGTCATGTCGGCCGTCGACCCGGTGCACACCTTCGGACGCCTCGCCGTGGCCCGGGAGCTGGTGTTGCGCACGCTGGCGGCCGAGGGCCTGGTCGAGGCCAACCGTGCCCTCGCCCTTCCCGCCCTGCCGCTGCGCGTCGGGCTGGTCACCAGCGAGGGGAGCGCCGCCTGCCACGACGTGCTGGCCAGCCTCGAGACCAGTGGCTTCGGCTTCCACGTGCTGGTGGCCGACGCCCGGGTGCAGGGCACCGGCGCCGAGCTGTCGCTGCTGCGGGCGCTGCGAGCCGTGGCCCGCCGATCTCCCGACGTGGTCCTGTTGGTGCGGGGCGGCGGGGCGCGCACCGACCTGGTCGCCTTCGACAGCGAGCGGGTGGCGAGGGCCGTCGCCGCCATGCCCGTGCCCGTGGTGACCGGGATCGGCCACGAGACCGACACCAGCGTCGCCGACGAGGTGGCCCACCGCGCCTGCAAGACCCCCACCGCCTGTGCGGCGCTGTTGGTCGAGGCCGTCGCTGCCGCCCGCGCCCGGAGCGAGGCGGCGTGGTCCGGTGTCGTGCGCGTGAGCACCGAGACCACCGCCGGCGCCGACCGGGCGCTGAGCCGTCGGGCCCGCGGCCTGGCCACCCGCACCGGCGGGGCGTTGGCCGGCGCCAACGGCCGTCTCGATGGACGGGCCGGCCAGCTGGTCACGCTCGCCCGCTCACGGACCGCACGCGGCGTCGGGCAGGTGGGGGCGGCAGCCCGGCGCCTCGATCCGGTCCGCCTCGACGCCCGTCTGCGGCGCGCCGGTGACCGCCTCGACGAGGCCGCCTCCACCCTGTGGCGCACGAGCGCCCGCAGCACTGCCGGTGCCGACGCCAAGCTCGACGCCGTTGCTGCGAGGGTGGGCGCAGCCGACCCGGCGCGGGCGCTGGCCCGAGGGTGGTCGTTGACCTCCACGACGGACGGGCACCTGGTGCGCAGCGCCGCCGACGTGGTCGCCGGGCAGCGCCTCGTCACCACGCTCGCCCACGGCCGGGTGCACAGCACGGTGACCGACATCGCCATCGCCGATCCCGGAGACGAACATCGATGACCGAGCTCCACCCGTCCGACCTCTCACCACCGGCCGACGTCGGTTCTCTCACCTACGCAAGCGCCGTCGCCGAGCTCGAAGCCATCCTCGCCCAGCTCGAGGACGACGCCCTCGACGTCGACCGGCTGGCCGAGCGGGTGGCTCGGGCGGCCGCGCTGATCCGACTCTGCCGCAAGCGCATCGCCGACACCAGGATGGAGGTCGAGCGCATCGTGACCGACCTCGACGGTGCCGATGAACCACTTGACCCGGCGGGCTGATCGCACCATCGCCGACATCGCCTGACCGCGCACCAAGTGCAACACTGGCGAGGACGTCGTTCAGACGAGAGCCGACGTTCGGTGGGGGTCGACGGCAACGGGGAGGTGGGCTTGGGAGATCACGCCATGGGGGACGCCGTACCGGATCCCTCGGCCCAGATCTCCTCGCTCGCCTTCCTGGCCGAGGCCTCCGCCGTTCTCAGCGCCTCCCTCGACTACGAGGCCACCCTCATCCGCCTCGCCGAGCTGGCCGTTCCGCGCCTGGCCGACTGGTGCGTGGTCCACCTCGCCGATGCGACCGGCGGGATGCGGGTGGTGACGACCGCCCACATCGACCCGGTGAAGGCCGACCAGCTGGTCCAGCTCCAGGAGCGCTACCCCACCGACTTCGACGACGACGCCGGGCCCGGCGGGGTGCTGCGGTCGGGGGCCACGCTGTACGTGCCCGAGGTCAGCGAGGAGATGCTCACCGCCGGCGACCGCCGCGCCGAACAGGTGGCGCTGGTGCGCGCCGTGGGCATCCAGTCGTTGGTGATCGTGCCCCTGATCGCCCGGCACCGGCGCCTGGGAATCCTGTCGCTGGTGACCGAGCGGGGGCGCACCGCCACCCTCGACGACGTCGCCCTCGCCGAGGAGCTGGGCCGGCGGGCGGCCATGGCGGTCGACAACGCCCGGCTCTACTCCGAGATGGCGCTGGCCCAGCGCGAGGCCAGGTTCCAAGCGGCCCTCCTGCGAGCGCAGAACGAGGCCGGGGTGGAGGGGCTGCTGGTGGTGTCGCCCGAGGGCGAGATGATCTCGTTCAACCGCCGCTTCGCCGAGATGTGGGGCATGCCCGACGACGTCATGTCGAGTCGCTCCGGCGCTGCAGCCCTAGAACGGGCCATGCAGCAGGTGGTCGACCCCGAAAGCTTCATCGAGGGGGTGCGCCACGTCTACCAGCACCCCGACGCCCCCCTGCGCGACGAGGTCAGCCTGCTCGACGGACGGGTGCTCGACCGCTACGGCGCCCCCTGCATCGGCGACGACGGCACCTACTACGGCTGGGCCTGGTACTTCCGTGACGTCACCGCCCAGAAGCGCACCGAACAGGCGCTGTTCGAGTCGGGCGAGCGCTTCGCCACCCTGGCCCGCACCCTCCAGGAGAGCCTGCTGCCACCCGACCTGCCCGAGGTGCGGGGTGTCGAGCTGGCCAGCCGGTACCACCCCGCCGGCTCCGGGCTGGATGTCGGCGGAGACTTCTACGACGTGTTCCAGACCGGTCGGGGCATCTGGGGAGTGATCGTCGGCGACGTCTGCGGCAAGGGAGCCGAGGCGGCTCGGCTCACGGCCCTGGCCCGCTACACGGTCAGGGCGGCGTCGATGCAGACGCGAGAGCCCTCCCGGATCCTCGCCATGCTCAACGAGGCCATGCTCCGGGAGAACGCCAGCGACGACGCCGACACCGACGAGCGCTTCGCCAGCGTGGCCTACGCCAGCCTCCGGCGCACCGCCAAGCGGGTGTCGCTCACCGTCAGCTCCGGTGGCCACCCGCCGGCGTTGGTGGTCCGCAGCGACGGTGGCGTCGAAGCGGTCGATGCTCCCGGGATGCTGCTCGGTCTGTTCCCCAATCCCGACCTCACCGAGGCCACCGTCGAGCTCGATCCCGGAGACAGCCTGGTGCTCTACACCGACGGCGTCACCGAGGCCCGAGGCGCAGGTGACGAGTACGGCGCCGAGCGCCTGGCCTCGCTGCTGGCGCGCTGTGGCGGCATGAGCTCCAAGACCGTGGCCGAGGCGGTCGAGACCGCCGTGCTCGACCACCAGGATGGTGTCGCCCACGACGACATCGCCGTGCTGGTGATCCACGCCCTCTGAGCCGACGCACGGTGATCGGCACCCTTCAGAGGCCGGAACGCGCCCGTGGGTTCACGACCAGGCGTCGAGCACGCCCGGCAGCTCCGACAGCGACGTGATGGTGGCGTCGGGCGTGACGTCCCATGCCGGGGCGTGGTCGTTGGCCACCAGCACGCCCCGCAGGCCGGCGCGCTTGGCCCCCCAGACGTCGTCGTAGGGGCGGTCACCCACGAAGACCGCCGTTCGCGGGTCGTCGACCCCCAGTGCCTCGAGGGCGTGCTCGAACACCGAGGGGTGGGGCTTGAGGTGGGCCATCTCGCTGGTGTAGAGCCGGGCGTCGAGCAGCTCCACCAGGCCGTCGCGCTCCAGGAACCGCTCGTGGAAGGCCCGGGGCCAGTGGGTGTTGGAGAGCAGGCCCAGGCGCAGGCCCCGCTCGCGCAGCGTCGCCAAGGTCACCCGGGCGTCGCCGGCGTGGCGGATGTGCGGCGTCCAGGCGTCGAGGTGGCGCACCGCCGCCTCCTCCAGCACCGCTTCGCCCACGTCGAGGCCGAGGTCGGCGGACGCCTCCGCCACCAGCTCGGCGAGCGTGGCCGAGCGGCACTCACCGGCGGTGCGCTCCCAGAACCGCGCCTCCACAGCGCACAGGCGCTGGGCCACCTCGGCCTCCCGTCCCGGTGCCAGGTGGCGACCGGCCAGGGTCCACACGTCGATCATCTCCAGGGCGACGAAGTCGGCCAGCGTCCCGCCCCAGTCGAAGACCACCGCCTCGACCGGTGTCGGCGTCATCGGCCCCGAGGCTACGGTGCCCTCCGGTTCGTCGCCGGGGCGGTCCGCCCCGGTGAGAGGAGCAGGGTCGTGACCTTTGCCGAAACGGTCTCCCTCGACGGCGGCCTCCTCTTCTTCTTCATCCTGCTCGCCATCGTCGTCTTGGTGGTGGGGCCGAGCCTGGTGGTCCTCGGCTGCGTGATGGCGTTCCGGGCGGGGCGGGGCTCGTCGCGGGCCGCGCTCGTCTGGTTCGTGGACGACGTCGTCGCCGGTGCCGTCACCGTGGTGTACGCCGTTGCCACCGACGCGGTGCTCATCGCCGTAGCGGCGTGGGCAGCGGTACTGGCATTCCAGGGGCTGCTGTTCCACCTCGGACGGCGGGCGGGCGCCAGCTGAGCGGTCGCCGCGACCTTGCCAGGGCGGCCCACCCGGCCAGCTCCACCGCCACCGGGTTCGCCGACGCCGGCGCCTCGGGCCCGTAGGTCACCGGAGCGGCCACGTCGGGAGACACCCAGGTTCCGGCCAGGCGGTCCCAGCAGGTGAAGAACGGCCCGACGTTCACCAGGGCACCGTTGCGACCGTGGTGGTGGCGGTGGGCGGCCGGCGTCATCACCACGGCGGAGAACCAGCGGGGGAAGCGCACCGGCAGGCTGGTGTGCTCGAGCACCTGCCAGCAGTTCGACACCGCCGCGCACACGAACACCACCCGCAGGTCGAACCCGGCCAGCGCCAGCAGCGGGTGGTGGACCAGGCCGTGGAACGGTGCCCACGACTGGCGCAGGCCCAGGGTGGCGTCGTAGCTCGACCCCGAGTGGTGCGCCTGGTGGGCGGCCCAGCCGACCCGGGTGCGATGCCCGATGAGGTGGTAGACCCATCCCGAGAGGTCCCAGGCCACGAACGTGACCAGGGCGCCCACCACCGGATTGGCGTCCCAGAACCGCGCTGCGGGCTCCCAGCGTGCCGTGCCGACCAGCTCCCACAGGACCCGGAAGACGGCGGTGTAGGCCACGCCCACCACCAGCGCGCCCGCCGCCATGCCGGTGGCCGTGGCCGCCGACGTCAGCACCGCCCGACGGACCGGTCCCGGCCGTCGGGCCAGCCAGGCCACCTCGGCGGCGACC
>JAHWJH010000075.1 GCA_019348555.1 Actinomycetota bacterium | reverse complement strand
CAGCTCCTCGACCCGAGTCTCAGGGATCCAGTGGCTCGCCCCGTCCAGCACCTCGAAGCGGTACGGCGCGTCGACCTCGCCCCCGGTGGCCCGTGCTGCGACCCGGCCGAGGGCGATGTCGTTCGTGCTCCACACGTAGAGCGTCGGCACGGTGATCCGCCCGACGGCGAAGGTCCGTGCGGGGCGCAGGGCCCGGTAGTAGTTGATGGCCGCCGTCATCGCCCCCGGCTGGAGCATGGTGTCGGCGTAGGCGGCGACCTCGGTGTCGGGCAGCCCCGAGTCGCGGAGCACGCGCCGCAGGAGCGCGCCGTTGCGGGCGGTCAGAAGTCGCTCGGGGACCTTCGGAACCTGGAAGAACGCCACATACCAAGACCGGGCCAACTGGAAGCTGCGCCACAGGGACGACGCGAACGCGCGGGGGTGCGGGGTCGACACCGACGTCAGGCTGCGGAGCCGATCGGGATGGGCCGATGCCAAGGCCCACCCGACCACGCCGCCCCAGTCGTGGCCGACGAGATGGAACCGCTTGACGCCGAGGCCGTCGGTGATGGCCAGGACGTCGGCCACGAGAAGATCGATGGTGTACTGGTCCACCCCGACCGGCCGCGCCGTCGCCGCGTAACCCCGCTGGTCGGGTGCGATGGCGAAAAAGCCGGCGGCGGAGAGGCGGGCGAGATACGGCGACCACATTGCCGAGGTCTGCGGAAATCCGTGCAGGAAGATGACCGGCTCGCCGCCGAGAGGTCCTGCGCTGCGCACGGGAAAGCCGAGCTCGCCGCAACGCACCTCCGACGTGCTCTGCGTCATGGCCTCGTCCTACCCGGCGCGTCGCCGCGGCGTTCGCAGCAACGGGACCCAATGCCGGTGCAGGAACGAGGGCCCCGGCCTTCCCGCGATTCGGCTCTGGCACGGGCCCGGCCACCGCCGCTCACGGGCAGATCATGGTGGCCGGGTCTTCCCCTCGCAGTGCCAGCACTCGGGCCACTGCTTCGTCGAGTCGGGCCTCCGACAGTCGGCCGTCGCCCACGGCGTCGACGACGGCGTCACGCATGGCTGGCGCTTCGTGACCAGGGGTGGCGAGCACGAGGTCGGCTCCGGCGACGAGCGCCATCACGGTCGCCTCGGGCAGCGGCCAGCGCTCGACGATGGCCGACATGTTCATGGCGTCGGTGATGGCCACACCATCGAAGCCGAACGATCGCAGGAGCCGGTAGGCGGCCGGCTCCACGCTGGCGGGCAGCGGGCCGAGAGCCGGGAAGCTGACATGGGACATCATCACCGCCGGAGCGCCGGCGTCGAGGGCGGCCCCGAACCCGGTGCCTGCAGCTCGCACCACCTCGTCGAGCGGCGCCTCGAACACCACGGGGCCGTCATGGCTGTCGGGCAGCTCACCTTGCCCCGGAAAGTGCTTGGCCGTGGCGGAGACCCCGGAGCGGCCGAGCCCCTCGACGAAGGCGCCGGCCCGCAGTCCCGCTTCGGCGGGAGTCGCCGCGAAGGACCGGTCGCCGATGGCGCCGCCGGCAGCTCCGCCATCGGCGTCGACGACGGGCGCCAGGACCAGGTCGAAGCCGAGGTTCCGCAAACTGGTGCCTCGGTCAGCGGCGACGCCCACGATCTCGGCCATCGGGCGCTGCCCGAGGGCGCGGGCCGACGGTGTGGGGCCGATGATGGGGCGCAGCCGGGAGACACGCCCGCCCTCCTCGTCGACGCTGACCAGCAAGGGGCGAGGCGCCCGCTGGCGCAGGCCGTCGATGAGCGCTCGCACCTGGGCGGCGTCGGCCACATTGGGGCCCAGCAGGATCACGCCACCCACCCCGAGGGTCGCCACCTGGGCGGGTAGGGCCTCGTCGGCGCTCGTGGCGTCACCGATGCCCATGACCAACACGGTCGCAGCCCTTGCCTCGAGCGGCGCCGGACGGCAGGGCTGGGTTGCGGGAGCTGCAATCGAAGAAGAAGACGTGGCTGCCCCCCGGTCTGTCGCTGGCGACGAAGCGCCGTGGTTGGGACCGACGGGCGCCCCGCAGGCGGCCATGACCAATGCGAGCACCCCCAGCACGGGGTGCCTGCCGTGCTTCATCGCACCAGCATCGCGCCGACACCGGTGACGGTGGACGCCCTATGGTCGGCGAACGGCATCCGAAGCCGTCGTGGCGGGTAAGGATTGATGACCAGAACGACGTGAGGAGGGACCCACCGTGGGATTCAAGGACAAGGTTTCCAACAAGGCCCAGGAGTTCAAGGGCAAGGGCAAGGTGGCCGGAGGCAGGGCCGCCGACGACCGGGGCCTCGAAGCCGAGGGCAGGGCCGACCAGAAGAAGGCCGGGCTGAAGGACGTCGGGGAGAAGATCAAGGACGTGTTCAAGAAGTAGCCGCTGGAACGGCCTCTCGAGGGGGACCGCCTGACGGCGGACCCGGGAGGGCTCGGCCTCGTACCTGCCGGGGTCGTACTGATTCGCTGAGCGACGCTGGTGGGACGAGTTTGGTCCTTTTGGGGCCAGGTGCGACAAGTAGCTCCGGCTCGGGAAGCCGGAGCTACTTGTTCCTGGCGGTACTTCTACCGAGGTGAAGTCCTACCTGGGCGAGGTCCTCTCACTCCTTCGGATCCTCGAGCCTGGACAGCAGCCCCGGAAGGTCCTCCTTCATCACGCTGAGCTCGAAGGTCGTCTGCCCCTCTCGACACGCCACCACCTCGAGCCCGGTGACAATCCATCGTCGCCACCCCTGATGCCTCCCGACCGCCAGCACCTCGACCGCGTCCAGGGAGAACGACGGCGATGGCCTTCTCGGGTAGTACAGCGGTCGAACCCGCAGGGAACCTTCCTTCACGTCGAAGCGACAGATGCGCCATCGGGTGGGCAACGGTTCCGACTCTCCTTTGAAACTGCCACGCATGGTGGCCGCCTGTCCCCTGGCGAGGCGAGCGTTTCGGTCTCTTGCCTGGTTGTGCCTCCAGCGTTCTGCGAGCGAGACGCCCACCGCCGGGCCAATTCCAGTGAACGCATCCTCCAATGGCTCGATGTCCCAGCCGAGAGGGCGCAGCAGGAACAGGATGAGCACGAGCAGCGGATATGCCAGGACGCCCCTCAGCACGACTTCGACCCAGTCCCTGGCGGTCATCTCGTCTCCAGTGCGAGCACGGTCCTCGACCACGACGGCGGCAGCGAGAGCCCATCCTGCCAGCCACACGCGAAGGCGTAGCCGGAGACGATTACGCCAAGCGCTCCTGATCCGGCTACAGCGGGTACCCAGGCGGGGGGTGACCTCTCTCCGCCTTGGGTAGCGGTCGTCGACTGTGACGTTCGGTGCAGCGGTAGCCGGGAGTCCCGTGAGCCGGAAGAACCGACGGTCGGCATGGGCCAGGGCGGTGAGGACCGTTCCGGCAGCGAGCGGAGCAGCCACGCCCCAGGCTCGGGAAGAGCGCGTCGGGATCATGGCGAGTCCGTCAACATCTCGCAGGTCCGGACCAGGTCCGTCTCCGGCGTGCCCGATCCGAAGGTCGCCACTCCCACGGCCACAAGGTGCCATGTCCGGGAGCTGAGGTGGAACGCTGCCAATGCGGGCGTCACGAACTGCCCGAGGCACCACGGACGGCGGCAGCTACGCTCCCCCGGTGGCCGGCCGAGCCGAGGACGACGCCTCCGCCGGCGTCGAAGATCCTGCTCCTCGCCTCCCATGTCGCTCTCGTTGACCAGGCTGTTGCAGTTCGCCGGCGTTGCCGCCGTGGGCGTCCTTTGGACGACAGTCGTCGTCGGCATGTGGCGCACCGGCCTGGGTGTGACCGACGACCGGGCGATCAGCTACCTCGGCACCGAACCTCGGGCCATGGTGCTCTTCCGGGGTGGGCTCATCGTCGCAACGGCCCTCCTGATTGGCTTCGCCTGGGTGGTGGAGCGACGCCTGGAGCGGCCGACCGGCTTCTTCGTCGTGTTCCTCATCGGAATGGTCGGCCAGGCGGTGGTGGCGACGGTCTCCATCGGCGGAGAAGGCGCCTCCCACACCGTCCACACGGCGGGCGGCATCGTCCTCGGGCTCTCCCTGCCCCTGCTCATGTGGCGGTTTGCCGCCGCCCAGTCCCCCGGTCCTTGGCGAAGGCAAAGCTACGGCCTGACGTGGTTGGAGGTTGCGGGCGTCGTCGCTGGTGTCGCGCTTTCAAGGGCGCGACGGGCAGTGATCGCCGAAGCGGTACCGGCCGTGGTGTTTCACCTCTGGATCATCGTCGTGACCGTCCGGTGGCGGGCCTGGCGACCGGCGCAGGTGGACCTGTCGCCGAGCGATCCAGCGGGAACTTCATCGACGGCAGTCGCTTCTATCCCAAGCGAATCCGGGCGGGATTGCCGATGATGAACGGCGGCGGCGTCATGCTGTTCCGGGGTGCCGCAACCATCGGTTCGGCAAGGCCATGTTCCTGAAGATTGCGACCATTGGCACCCTGGATCTGCCGCACCGCCCGGCGCTGGCGGTTCGCCTATCCCGGCGACATGGAGCGGGTGCACCACGACGCCGTACGTGCTGCCGCACACTTCGTCCGTCAACGCAGGGATCTCCTTCCCGAGCGGGTCGTGCCTGCCAATGCGACCCAGCACGCCGTTCTCGCCATCCGCCTGCAAGACGTCTTCTTGCAGCAGAACGACCAGACCGGCCGCACGGTGATCGTCGCTCCAGATCCGCAGGCCGTCGGAGAGGCGCTGAGGAACCGGCGCGGCGGTTGAGCCGATCCGGCTGAGCGGGTCATCGCGCTTCGAGGGCCAGCAGCGCCCTCTTGGCGCCGGCGCCACCGAGGTACTGGCCGATCGCGCCATCGCTTCGGACGACTCGATGGCAAGGCACCACCACCGGCACCGGGTTGGTGGCACACGCCGAACCCACGGCCCGCACGGCGGCGGGGCTACCGGCCGCAGCGGCCACCGTGGTGTAGCTGCTGGTCGTCCCGTAGGGGATGGCGCGCAGGTGGTCGAGGACCCGTCGACGAAAGCCCCGGGCAAGGCGCAGGTCGAGGACAAGGTCGAACTGTCGACGGACGCCGTCGAAGTACTCGCCGAGCTGGCGCGCCGGAGCGTCGAGGCGCGATGGCGCCAGGAGGATCCGTGAGCTGATCCGCTCGGCCAGGACCCCGAGGACGGCATCGTGTCCCTCACCTTCGAACGCCACCCGCACGAGACCCTCCCTGGTGGCAGCGAGCAGCAGCGGCCCGATGGGGCTGTCCACGACGCGATAGGCGATGTCGAGCAGGCCACGGCGCTCGGCGTCGGCAACGAGGCGTAGGCGCAGACGGTCGATGGTGGCTCTGGCGCTCTCGCCGCTGGATGCCACCAGCTCGTGGATCAGCTGTTGTTCGCTCA
Source organism: Actinomycetota bacterium (assembly GCA_019348555.1). Lineage (GTDB taxonomy): Bacteria > Actinomycetota > Acidimicrobiia > Acidimicrobiales > CADCSY01 > JADDRA01. Next base: position 6,435 of record JAHWJH010000075.1, on the reverse strand, counting down.
CGACGCCGCTCCTCTCGCGGTAGATCTCCGAAGCCGGGCGATGCCGTCGGCGGCGGAGCGCCGGGCCGCCACCTCGCTGCTGTCGATCAGAGCACCGACCTCGGCATACGGGAGGCCGGCGACGTGGTGGTAGACGACCGCGGCCCGCTGCTTGAACGGCAGGCGCTGCAGGGCGCCCCACAGCCCGGAGTCGCCCGCCTCGGCGCGGGGCTCGACTGACCGGGGCTCGGGCACCCGGGCGCACGGAAGCGGTCTCCGGCTGCTGCCCCGGAGCTGGTCGACCGCCTTGCGGTGGGCGATGGTGACCAGCCACGCCCGGACGTCGCTGCCGGGCCGCAGCCTGGGGTATGCCTGCAGGGCGGCGAGGAAGGTCTCCGACCAGGCGTCGTCGGCATCGGCCGGTCCGAGCAGTGCCCGCACGACGCGCATCACCACGGGCCCGTGCTCGTCGACCACCTCCTCGAACGGATGCCCCCTCATGCCGTGCCAACGCCTCCACTTCCCCGAACGTGAGGTCGTCGGGCGTCACCAACCTGAGGGAACCGGCTCGCTCCGGCGGCGGTCGTGCGGATTCCTCCCGAGAAGCTTCGCGTACGATGACGACCGTGCCCGCGCACACCGACGCTCCCCCGGGCGGCGAGACCCACCTGGAGGGCCTCGAGCAGCACCGCCGGGCGCTCACCGGCTACTGCTACCGGATGCTCGGCTCCGGCTTCGAGGCCGACGACGCCGTCCAGGAGACGTTGGTCCGAGCCTGGAAGGGCATCGACGGCTTCGAGGGCCGGTCGGCGCTGCGCTCGTGGCTCTACCGCATCGCCACCAACGTCTGCCTCGACATGCTGCGGGGCCGCCAGCGCCGAGCCCTGGCGATGGACCTTGGGCCCGCCTCCACGGCCGACGCCTTCACCGGCGCCACCCTTCCCGACCACGCCTGGGTGCAGCCGATCCCCGACGGGCGGGTGCTCGACGACGGAGACCCCGCCGAGCTGGTGGCATCGCGTGAGACCATCCGCCTGGCGTTCGTCACCGCTCTCCAGCACCTGCCTCCCCGCCAGCGGGCCGTGCTGATCCTGCGCGAGGTGCTGCGCTGGAGCGCAGCCGAGGTCGCCGAGCTGCTCGACACCACCGTGGCGTCGGTCAACAGCGCCCTTCAGCGGGCGAGGGGCACCCTGGCCGCACGCGACCTCGGGGCCTCCACCGTCGACCCCGCCGATGCCGACCAGCAGGCGCTCCTGGCCCGTTACGTCGACGCCTTCGAGCGCTACGACATCACCTCGCTGGTGTCGCTCCTGCACGAGGACGCCGTCATGTCCATGCCCCCCTACAACTTCTGGCTGCGGGGGCCCGTCGAGATGGGGCGGTGGTTCCTCGGCGACGGGAGCGTCTGTCGCGGCTCACGCCTGGTCGCCACCCGGGCCAACGGCTGCGCCGCCTTCGGCTCGTACCACTCCGACGGCCACGGGGGCCACCGGCCGTGGGCCGTCCAGGTTCTCGAGATCTCAGGTGACCGGATCGTCGGGCACCACAACTTCCTCGACACCGACCTCTTCGGGGCCTTCGGGCTCCCCGACCGCCTGTAGGGCGCAACCGGCCACGACGCCGGAGAGCCCGGACACCTCGAGCAGCTCCGACAGCCGGCCGCCGGGATCCCGCAGGCGCAGCGAGCAGCCGGCCCGGTGCGCGGCGAGGACGATGCGGGCGAGCTCGTCCACCATGACGAGGTCAGGGCTGCCATCTCCGGCGAGCGGCCACGTGACCACCTCGATGCCGTCGCGGAGCAGCACCACCGTCGGATCGGCGCCTTGTCCCCCCACCCTGCTTGGACGAAGGTGGGCGGGCGGATTCATCGCCGTCCGCCGGTCACCACGCCGGCGCCGCTCCGGTGGCCACGTCGGGTGGTGGGGCGTCGACGGCTCGCCAGCAGTACCAGGCGGCCACCGTGCGGAACGGCCGGTAGGGCTGCCCCAGCTCGGCCAACTCCTTCGGCGTCGGAGGTTTCGCCAGCCCGTGGATCCTGCCGTAGCCGGCGCGGACGCCGAGGTCGCCGGTCGGCCAGACATCGGGGCGGTTGAGCTGGAAGATCAGGAACATCTGGGCGGTCCAGGGGCCGATGCCCCGCACCGTCGTCAGCCGCTCGATGACGGCATCGTCGCTCAAGCGGCTCCAGCCCTCGAGGCGCACGCTGTTGTCCTGCACCCGGGCCGCCAGGTCGCGGATGGAGGCGACCTTCGCCGCCGAGAGGCCGACGGTCCTCAGGACCTCGGGCGGGGTGGCCGCCACCGCCTCGGCAGTGGGGCGCCCGCCGTAGAGGGCGGCGAAGCGGCCGTGGATGGCGGCCGCGGCGGCACCGGCGAGCTGCTGGTAGCAGACGGCCCGGGCCAGGGCACCGAAGGAGCCGCCGGCCACCCGCCGCCGTACCAGGGTGCAGGGCCCCACCCTGGCGATGGCCCGGGCCATCGCCGGATCGGCGGCCGACAGCGCCTCGCACGCTTCAGCCCAGCGGTCCATTCGCCTCCCCTCGCCTCCCCGAGGCGGGGTGGCCGGCGCTCGCCCGGTAGCATGTGCGGACCACGGTGGCCGTAGCTCAGTTGGTTAGAGCGCCGCGTTGTGGTCGCGGAAGTCGGGGGTTCGAGTCCCCTCGGTCACCCTTGCACACTTCGACCGCCGAACTCCGGCGGCCGGATCACTGCGCCTCTAGCTCAACGGCAGAGCAACGGACTCTTAATCCGCAGGTTCTGGGTTCGAATCCCAGGGGGCGCACCACAACATCCTGGTGAGCGGGTCTCGACCTCGGTGGGCGATGTCGGACCGAGGGAGACGGCGAGAGACACGCATGGCCGGGAGCTGCCGGGGATGTCGAGACTCACCAGCGCCCAGATCGACGACCTCTACACGGGATTGCGCCAACGCAAAGGTCTCTCGGCTTCGTCCATTCGCCAGGTCCACGCCGTGCTGCGCAGGGCGTTGGAGCGGCCCATATGAGCCAACCTGTCCTTGACGAGACGTTCATCGGCGCGGTGTTCGATCGCCTCGCCGGCAATGGGCATGCACCGTTGGCGAGGAACGATGTGCAACGTACCTCCAGGAGTGCTCGCCCGCCGCGTGAGGGGTGAAAGACAGTGCTACTCGTGGCGAGCAGGATCCGCCGGAACGTTTTGCTCGAGGGTACCGCCAGGTTCGCTCTGTCGATCTGCGTCGCCTGGGGCCCTGCCATCCCTACGGAAGAGCGAGACGCCCACCGCTACCGCCCAGAGCGGAACCAGGCCAGACGAAGCAAAACCGGTGATGAAGCTCACGACGTTGTCCACCTCCTCCTGGGACCGGCTCACGGTCGGCTCGACGATGGTCTGAAGGGCGGCGCCAACAACGAGAGCTGCTCCGACGACCGCGCCCGTGAAAGCCAGCCATCGGGGCACCAGCGAAGTGCCTCCGAGCGCGACGCCGTTGCCGAACACAAAGGCTCCGAGGAGCGTCAGCGCGAGGGGGACGGCCGCGAACTCGAGGTTCGTCACAAGACGAGCGCCTTCTGGGTCGTCGTAGAAATCGGCAAGCACCGGCGCGGTCGCCGCCAGCGCTGTCGCGGCTACGTACATGGAGCCCCACACGACAGCGGCCCCGAACGCCATGGCCTCCGCCGGCCCGCCGGCCCGTTCGTCGCGGAGCCGTTCCCGGAGAGACCATGCGAACCAGAGGAATGCCAAGGCGCCGAAGCCGGCCAAGTACATCCCGACGCTGAAGAGCTCGGCGTCGATGAGAAGTGTTGAGGCGAATCTCCGAGGCGCGTCCCGCTGGTCAACCGCCTGCTCGACGAATTGGTTGCCAAGGACCCGCAGGACCAAAAATGCAACCGGTGCAAGCCATAGCCAGCGCACTCGACTCCTACCTTGTGCGGGCACTCGAGGAGTCTGGCACCATTCTGGAAAACCGGCGACTCACTATGCCGCCCAGCGATCAGCATGCCTGCCAACAGATCGGCGCATCGCATGCGCTCGTGCTCAGGACCGAGACGCCATCAAACGTAGTCCCGAAGGAACAGGCGGAGTTCACGCGCCGTGTGCTCCACACTGTCGTGGTTTCGCTCGTCGCTTGCGGCAACGATGGCGCTTGTCCGAGTGGCGAGCTCGCGCCATACGCCCAGCGGGACTCCGAACGGGGGCATGGAAGCGTTGACCAGGAGGCCCAACTCCCGCATGCGCCGCACGACGGTGCTGTTCCAGGGCGCATGGAGGAGCTGGTCGGCACAGACGAACAGGTCGCCCATGGCCAAGGAAACCGCGTCGCTGGCCTGGTCCTCGTCGCCAACGTCGGTTCCGTCGCCGGCGCCGTCGTTCCCTGTGCCCGACTCCTCCAGGAAGGCCTCGATCACCGATCGAGCCTCCTCTCGCACAACGATGACAGGGCCCGGCTCCCAGCAGAACGGCACGTCGTGAAGGGCGAGCCCGAGGGCCAGTCGCCGGCCCGGGCTCCAGTCGTGGAGCCGGTAGCGGATCGCCTCCTCCGGGTGAAAGAAGGGCTGCCACGCACCACCATCGGCCGACGCCAGGCCGCAGTCGTAGCATTGGCCGCTGGAAGGGGACTCGACGCTGTACGACGGGTGATGGCTGAGATCTGCACCACAGTGCTGGCACAGCACAACGGTCACTGCCTCAGCTCCTTCCTTCCGACGAATGCCAATTCGGCTTTCCGCTACGCCTACGTGGACCATGATCTTCCCATGCCCGGTGAACGTGACTGGTACAAGGTGGTGGCCGAGCAGAAGTGCGAGACCTGCGCCATGGAATCTCGTGCGTTGGCGCAAGCTGCCCTGGGGCCTGCTATCTCCGAAGAAGGGCAGCGATGGGGTGCTCTGCTCACCGAACGCTATGGAGTCGAGGTGTTGCGGCGTCGACCCACGGCCGACGTGTGGTGGGCGTGCCCGTCGAGGTTGTCGCGATGAAGTATGACGGCGATGTGCGTCGGGGCGTCATCGTCCACTGCCGCCGGGGGGGGTGAGGACTACGAGATATCGCTCGCCGACGTGGTGCTTGCGGAGCCGGCGTCAGCGTCTGCGCAGCACGCTGCCTTCCGGCGCTGGCTGGGATGTGAGCCGGCCAGGCTGCCTCCGGGGCGGTGACGAACGAGGAGCCACTCTTGATCCGCAGGTTCTGGGTTCGAATTCCAGGGGGCGCACTCCTCGTTCTCTCACGCAACACCGCTTTTCCGGCTACCGGGCGGCTGGACCGGAAAGTCCAGTGAGTGCGACCGCTTGCTCCACTTCTCCGGTTCGCCGCTGATGTTCGTCGTCGGCTCCGTGGCAGGCCTGGTGGCGGCCGTCGCTCGGCCGTTGAGGAGCTCGTCGCAGCGTCACCGCCGGCACGCGACGCGCGTTCAGTGACCCGAGGAGAGGTTGGGCGAAGCGGTCTGACCGGACGCGCAGAGGCAGGGCAGCGAGGCAGCCGCCCCCTCACCCTCGAGGCCGACCGTCGTCGATCGGGGACGGCCTTGGTGCTTGCCGGCATCACCCTGGTCTCCTTTCAAGGCGGGCTCCTACGAGTGGCGTTGCCCGCCATCCGGGCCGACTTCGGAGCCTCGATCGCCGCCATGGAGGTGGTGAGCGTCGCCGGTCTGGTGGTGACCACGGCGACCGTCGTTGCCTTCGGCCGCCTCGCCGATCTGGTTGGTGCCCGGAGGGTGTACTCCCTCGGCCTCGTCGTCTTCGCCGCCGGCGGGGCGCTGTCCGCACTCGCTCCGACGGTGGGGCTGCTGGCAGCCGCACAGGCCGCCCAGGGGCTCGGGTGGTCGATGGCCGTCAGCAGTGCCACGCCGCTGTTGGTGCGGGCCTTCCCGCCGGAGGGACGGGGCCGTGTCGTGGCGACCAGCCACATGGCCATCGCCGTCGGCTTGGCCGCCGGTCCGGCGGCAGGAGGCCTCGTGGTCGAGCGTCTCGGCTGGCGGGTGGCGCTCTTCGCGGTCGTTCCCGCCGCCCTTGGAGTGGCTGCGCTGGTGCACCGGCGTCACCGCGCCGATGTCGCGGCAGGCCCCCGGCCCCATTTCGACCTGGCGGGCTCCGCCGCGTTGGCGGTGGCCCTCGGCGCGGTCCTCGTCCTGCTCGATGGGGTCGGTCCCGGGGGGCTACCGACTGGCGCGCTGGCCGGGATCGCCGTCGGCGCGGCCGGGGCGTTCGTCGTCTTCGTCATCGTGGAGCGCCACGCCCTCGCGCCCACCGTCGACCTCGGTCTGTTCCGCAACCGAGGGTTCTCGGCGGGGCTGGCTGCCTCGTTCCTCAACTTCGTCGCCATGGCGTCCAACATGTTCCTGATGCCCTTCTTCCTGCAGGACGCGCTGGGCCAGAGCGCGGGCCGGGCCGGCGCGGTGATGATGGCGATGCCGGCGGCGGTGCTGGTGGCCGCTCCATTCGGAGGCACGATCGCCGACCGGATCGGACCCAGGCTCCCG
>JAHWJH010000074.1 GCA_019348555.1 Actinomycetota bacterium | reverse complement strand
TCAGCGCCCCAGCCCGGGAGCATGGAGGGACGCAGGTGCCCGTCGACCACCTCTATCGCGTTCACGATGCCACTCTCCTTTGCCCGGTCGACGTGGCCGGCGAAGTGCTCGAAATACTGTGTATTGGCCAGCGCACATTGAAGATTCACGTGGACGTGCCCGCCTAACCCTCCCCCGGCATTCATCTCCACAGTTGTCCCGTGCATCTCCGCCAAATGCGCCAACTTCACCAGCGCCGTCGTGCCGCCGCACAGCACCACCTGCTCGCCGAACAGGTCGGTCTCGGTCTCCTCGTCGAAGGTGGTCTCGAGCACCCCGGCGCGCGCTCCGCCGATGGCCTGGGCGTAGGAGAGGGCGAGGTCCTTGGCCTTGCCCGAGGCGTCCTGGGCCACGGCGATCAGGCAGGGGACGCCACCGCCGGTCTCGTAGGTACGTCGCACCAGGTGACCGGGTCCCTTCGGAGCGACCATCCCGACGTCGACCCCGTCGGGCGGGGTGATCTGGTCGAAGCGGATGTTGAACCCGTGGGCGAAGAACAGGGCGTCACCGGGAGCGAGGTTGGCCTCGATCGACTCCTCGTAGGCGCGGCGCTGCTCGGTGTCGGGGAGGAGCATCATGACCAGATCGGCCTCGGAGGCGGCCTGGGCCACGTCGGTGACCCGCAGGCCCGCCGCTTGCGCCTTGGCCCGCGACGACGAGCCCTCGCGCAGGCCGACCCGCACGTCGACGCCGGCATCGGCGAGGTTGAGCGCATGGGCATGGCCCTGCGATCCGTACCCGATGATCGCCACCTTGCGGGCCCGGATGAGCCCGGGGTCGGCGTCCTTGTCGTAGTACACCGTCGCTGCCATGAGGTTGTCCTCTCCTTGTCGCTGACGCTCTGGCCCGACCGCGACGGAGAACCGTCGCCGTCATGGGGCCAGAAGGGATGGGTTTGCTAGCCGGCTCGGATCGCCCGGGGCTGCGGGCGGCGCACCAGCTTGGGCAGAGCCACCCGACCGGTGCGCTGCAGCTCCACGATGCCATACGGACGGAGCAGCTCCTCGAAGTCGTCGACCTTTCCCGGCCCGCCCTCGAGCGAGACGGTGAGCACGTCGTGGCCGACGGCGAGGATCCGGCCCTCGAAGATCTGCACCATCTCCACCACCTGGCTGCGCACCGCGGCGTCGGCCCGCACCGTGCACAACAGCAGCTCGCGCTCCACCGAGTCGGCGGGGTCGAGCTCGTCGATCTTGACCACGTTGATCAGCTTGAACAGCTGCTTGGTGATCTGCTCGACGGTCTTGTCCTCCACGTCGACCACGATGGTGATGCGGCTGAAGCGCTCGTCGTCGGTCGGGGCGACGGCCAGGGAGAAGATGTTGAACCCCCGCCGCGCGAACAGGCTGGCCACCCGGGCGAGCACGCCGGCCTTGTTCTCGACGAGGACCGACAGGATGTGGTGCTTCTCGGGAGCAGACGGGCGCGGCATCAGTGGCCTCCCTCGCCGTGGCGGCCCTCCTGGAACGGCGGCACCACGATGGCGTCGTTGCTCTGACCGGCCGGCACCATCGGGTAGACCTTCTCCCGGCTGTCGGTGCGGAAGTCGATCACCACCGGGCGGTCGTCGATGTCGTTGGCCTTGTCGATGACCGGCTGGATGTCCTCGGGCGTCTCCGCCCGCAGGCCGACGCAGCCCATGGCCTCGGCCCACTTCACGTAGTCGGGCAGGTCGGGCGACAGGTACACCTCGGAGTAGCGCTCGTCGTAGAACATCTCCTGCCACTGGCGGACCATGCCGAGGTAGGCGTTGTTGAGGATGGCCACCTTGACCGGGATGCGCTCGGCGCTGGCCGTGACCAGCTCCTGGGCGGTCATCTGGAAACACCCGTCGCCGTCGACCGCCCACACCATCTTGTCCGGGCGGCCGACCTTGGCGCCGATGGCGGCGGGCACGGCGAAGCCCATGGTGCCGAGCCCCCCGGAGTTGACCCAGGTGTAGGGGTGGTTGAAGCGCCAGTACTGGCTGGCCCACATCTGGTGCTGGCCCACGCCCGACACCACGATGGTGTCGTCGGGGGTCGAGTCGCGCAGGTGCTCCAGCACCATCTGCGGCTTGAGGGCGTCGCCGTCGGCCGGGGTCTCGTAGGCGAGGGGGTACTTGGCCCGCCACTCCTCGATGGTGGCGTCCCAGGGCCCGCGGTCGGGCGCCTCGGTGCCGCTGTCCAGCAGCTGGCGCACGGCGAGCACCAGCTCCTCGATCACCAGCCGGCAGTCACCGACGATGGGGACGTCGGGGCGGCGCACCTTGCCCAGCTCGGCGGGGTCGACGTCGACGTGGATGATCTTGGCGTCGGGGGCGAAGCCGTCGACCTTGCCGGTGACCCGGTCGTCGAAGCGCGAGCCGAGGGCGATGAGCAGGTCGGCCCGTTGCATGGCGGTGACGGCGGTGTAGTTGCCGTGCATGCCGGGCATGCCCAGGCACAGAGGGTGGTCGTCGGGGAAGGCGCCCCGGGCCATGAGGGTCGTGACCACATGGATGCCGGTCAGCTCGGCGAGCTCCTTCAGGGCCTCGGCCGCCCTTGCCTTGAGGATGCCGCCGCCGGCGTAGATGACCGGCCGGCGCGACTCGAGGATGTGGCGGGCGGCCTCCCTGATCATCCGGGGGTGTCCCTTGGAGGTGGGCTTGTAGCCGGGAAGGTCGACCGACTCGGGCCAGTACCAGTCCATCGTCTGGTTGCTGACATCCTTGGGCACGTCGATGAGCACGGGGCCGGGACGCCCGGTGGTGGCGATGTGGAACGCCTCCTTGACCACCTCGGGGATGTCCTGTGCCTTGGTGATCAGCCAGTTGTGCTTGGTGACCGACATGGTGATGCCGGTGGTGTCGCACTCCTGGAAGGCGTCGGAGCCGATCGAGGAGTAGGCCACCTGGCCGGTGACCACGACCATCGGGATCGAGTCCATGTAGGCGTCACACAGGGGCGTGACGATATTGGTGGCGGCGGGGCCGCTGGTGACCATGGCCACCCCGGGGCGCCCGGTCACGTGGGCGTAGCCCTCCGCCATGTGGCCGGCCCCCTGCTCGTGGCGCACGAGGATGTGGCGGATGGAGCTGTCGATGATGGGGTCGTAGACGGGGAGGATGGCGCCGCCGGGCAGGCCGAACATCACCTCGACACCCTCCATCTCGAGGCTCTTGATGAGCGCTTGTGCTCCGGTCAGCTTCATGGTGCTCCTTGGGCGGGATCGGCTCGAAAACTGGAACGACCTCCCGGCTGGGAGGTCGTGGCGCACGCGGCAGAGACGGCAGCGTGCGTCAGGCGAGAATTACGAGGTCGGGACGGGCGGTCATCGGCGCCCAGTGTGACACTCATGGGCGCCGATGACAACCGCCATGGATCGACGCTGGGTCGACGGTGCTACGGGCGCACCTCGAAGACCCGGTTGAAGGGCGGCTCGCTCGCGTCCCGTCGACCGCCAGCGTCTAGCAGGAGGCTCCGGGGCGGGCAGTCCCGCAACCTCAGAGGTTGGCGCGGGCGCCGCCGCCCCGGAGATCGGCCACCCACACGGCCGCGTCGCTCGCCGCCGGCGAAGAGCCGCTCCAGCCCACCGCCACCACGGTCGTGCCGGAGACGGCGACATCGCTCATGCGCTGCGCCTGGTCGCCGCCGAAGATCACCTCGTCGTGCGGCGAACGCACCCACGCCGTGCCCTCGCTGCGTGACCACGCTGCGGCGTCGTCGCCCCCGCCGACGTTGGTGCGACCCACCGCAACCGCCACGTCGTCACCGGAGGCCACCGCCGCCAGCTCCTGGTCGAGCAGGCCGCCGAGATCCTCGCCCTCGTCGGGCTCCCACGCGCCGGGGCCCGTGGGCCGCCAGATGACGGCGTCGAGGCCGTCGGCCACCGCGGCACCGACAGCGACGGGGCCACCGCCCGGGCGCCCCGCGGCCCCATGTGCCGCCGCTCCCCCGGGAAGGGCGACGAGCGCCCACGCGCCGCCGTCGGTCGACGTCCACGCCGTGGCGGCCCCGTCGTCCACGCCCACCGCCGTGAGCCCCTCGGGCCCGGCGACGACGTCGAGCGCCGCCTGGAGCCCCGGCCCGCCGAGATCCCCGCCGTCGGGCACCCGCGTCCATGACGCGCCGTCGCCAGAACGCCACACCGCCGCGTCTCCCTCGTCGGCGCCGGCGTCGGTCCCCACCGCCACCCACCCCGCCTGCGGCACCGCCGTCACCGCCTGCGCGCGTTGGTCGCCCGGCCCTCCGAACACGGCCTCGTCGTGGGGGACGCGCTCCCAGACCCCACCATCGGGCGAGGTCCACACCGCCGCTGATCCCCCGTCGTAGCCGACGGCGACGAACCCGCCCGGCTCGGCACTGACGTCGAGCAGGCGTTGCTCGCCGGGTCCACCGAGGCCCTCCGCCGGAACCGTGGCCCACTGCTGCAAGGCGTCGGGCGAGCGCCACACCGCACCGTCGGCGTCCGCACCCTCGGGCGTCACCGACCCCACCGCCATCCACCCTTCGCCGACGGGCACCACGGCTTCCAGCCGCTGCTCCCCGGGGCCGCCGAGGGCGTCTTGACCCTCGACCCGCAGCCATCCGAGCGCCGGTGCCGACGGGGCTCGGGGCTCGGGTTCCCCTGCGGACACGGTGGTCACCGTCCAGGCCACGGCATCGATCCCCGCCGGCGTCTGCTCCCACCCGACGGCGACCGACGTCTCGGCGAGGCGGGCGATGCCGGTGACGTGCTGGTCTCCGGGCACGGACGGACCTTGGTCGACGGTGCGCTCCAAGCCACCGCCCGGCGACGAGGCCCACACCACGGCATCGAGGTCACCGGTGTCGTCCGTCTCGGTGCCCACCACCACCAGGCGGTCGCCGTCCTGCGCCAGTGCGGTCATCGACTGGTCGCCGTCGCCACCGAGCACCTGCTCGGCGTGGGGCACCTGGTCGAAGGAGGCGGAGCGTCCCGACAGCCACATCGAGGCGTCAGCCCCGTCGTGCTTGATGTCGGAGCCGACCACGACGGTCGAGGCCCCGAGCGCGGTCGCGGCGCCGGCACGGGGAGCGCCGCCGGCGGGCAGCAACCCGCCTTCGGGCAGGGGGGCGGCCGACCACACCACGCCGTCGGCGGAGCGCCAGAGCTCGGTGCCCGCACCGTCACGCTCCACCACCACCTGGAGCTCCCCCCCGGCGTCCACCACGTCGACGACCCGCTGCGCCCCTGGTCGGGCGAAGACCTCGGGGTCGTCCACCGCCCGGAGCCAGCGTTCGCCCGAGAACGACTGCCAGGCCGCCGCCCCCTCGGTGCCGGTGCCGACGGCGATCAGGCCGATGCTCGTCGACGCCACCGTGGTCATCGGCGGCCCATCGTCGACCTCCGCCGTGGCCCAGCGCTCACCGTCGAACGACACCCACACCGCTGCCCTCCCGCCGTTCGCGCCCACCGCCGACCACCCGCCCGAGACGGGGTCGGCGGCGACGTCGTCGATCCGCGCATCGCCGCCGAGCATCTCCGCCGGCAGATCCGCCGGCGCCCACGACCGGCCATCGCCCGACCACCACACCGCCGGGCGGCCGCCGGAGCTGCCCACGGCCACCAGCCGGCGCCCGATCGCCGGGGCGATGCCAGCGGCCACCGCCACCAGGCGCTGGTCGCCCTCGCCCCCGAAGACCGAGGCGTCGACCGCCAAGCGCTCGAGGACGGGGGGCGGCGGCGCCGTCGTGGTGGTGGAGCGGACCGGGGCGTCGGCGGCGGTCTGTGGCGGGGGTCCTCCGGCACCGGAGCAGGCGGCCAGCCCCAGGGCTGCCGCAGCGATGGCTCCGAGCGCCCGCACCGCCCGCCCTCGGAACATGGGCCGAGGCTACGTCGCCCCTGCCGGCGCCGACCCTCGGGCGTTACGGTCGTCGCTCATGGCGACGGGCCGAGCGGAGCACGGCCCCCATCGCCGGCGCCTGGTGGCGGTCAGCGCCGCTCTGGCGGTCATCGCCACCTCGGCGGTGGTGGGCAACGCCCTGGCGCCCACCCTGCTGGTCAGCCATCCGCTGCTGCTGCTCGCCTTGAACGCCACCACCCGCCACCTGGTGCTGACCTCCACCAGCGTCGACGCCGTGCCCTACCTGGTCGTGGGGCTCGGCCGGAGGCTGCTGGAGGATCCCCTGCTGTTCTTGCTGGGCCGCTGGTACGGCGACGGCGCCGTCAACTGGGTCGACGACAAGGTGGGCGGTGGGCGCTACCTCCGGGCGGTGCAGCGCAACTTCCACTGGGTCGGGTGGCTGCTGGTGGCCATGTTCCCGGGAGGAGTGGTGTGCGTGCTGGCCGGCGCCTCTCGCATGCCGACCGTCGTGTTCCTCGTGCTCAACGTGGTGGGCACCGTCGTCACCATCGTCCTGCTACGGCGATTCGGTGACGCCTTCGCCCAGCCCATCGAAGCGGTGGTCGACTTCGTCGGCGCCAACGTGGTCGTGCTCACCGCCGCCTCGGTGGCGCTGAGCGCCGTCTACGTGCTCCGGCGGCGACGGATGCGCTCGGTCGGTGCCGCCACGTCGTTGCCCGAGCCCGAGGAGCAGCGCTAGGTTCGGCCTGCAAATGGGTGAGGTGACGACCATACCCCCGGTCGACGAGGCGACGGGCACCACCGGGCCCGAGCGCTCGCCCGGCGACGACGCCATGTTCGAGTCGCTCGCCCGCCAGGCTCGGGTGCTCGACGCCATGGCCGCCACCGCCGCCGGATCGTCCGGCGATGCCGGCCTGGGCTGGCTGGCGCTGCAGCGTCAGGCCGAGCGCTACCTGCGGAACCTCGATGCCCGGGCCCGGGGTCGGGCACTGGCGCGGTGGGGCGAGCGCCTGGCCGAGCACCGCCGGGTGCTGCACGACCATCGCGCCGAGGCGCGCCAGCGGCTCTCGGACGTCCCCGGCGGGACCGACACCGCTCAGCGGCGCCACGGCCTCCGGGTGGCGCTCATCGGCAAGGGTGGCGCCGGCAAGTCCATGATCTCGGGCACCCTCGCCAGGGTGCTGGCTCGCCGCGGCCACCGGGTGCTGGCCGCCGACCTCGACACCAATCCCGGCCTGGCCTTCAGCCTCGGCGTGCCGACGTCGTCGGGAGCTCTGCCCGACGAGGCGATCGAGACCGACCCGGGCGCCGCCTACGGATGGCGGTTGGCCTCGGGCACGAGCCCGGCGCAGGCGGTCGAGCGCTTCGCCACACCCGGCCCCGACGGCGTGCGCTTCTTGGCCCTCGGCAAGATCGACGACCCCGACAAGACGGCGCCGAAGCGGAGTCTGGTGGCGCTCCTCGAGGTGCTCCTGGGCTTCGGCGACCCCTCATGGGACGTGATCGGCGACCTGGAGGCCGGCCCCACCACACCCTTCGAGCGCTACCACGCCTTCGCCGACCAGGTGCTGATGGTGGTGGGCCCGGCATGGCGCTCGGCCATGACCGCCCGCCGCCTGCTCCCCCTGGTGGCCGACGTGCCCACCATCGTCGTCGCCAACCGCTTCCGCCACGAACCCGACCATCCCGGCCTCGCTCCAGCGGTGCGCATCCCCTTCGACGCCGACGTGGCCGACGCCGAACGCAGGGGCGTCGCCCCCATCGACGCCTGCCCAGACTCCCCGGCAGTCCAAGCCGTCAACCACCTCGCCGACCTCCTCGTGGCCCCAGGAGAGGCTGACGTTCGGCGGTTCCCGGGGGCCAGAAGCGAGGTCACGCCATGAAGGTCGCGGTCACGGGCAAGGGCGGAGCCGGCAAGAGCACCATCTCGGGGGCGCTCTCGCGCCACCTGGCGGCACAGGGGCACGAGGTGGTGGCCGTCGACGGCGATCCCAACCCCAACCTCGGCATCTCGCTCGGGGTGGCTCGGGAGACGGTGGAGTCGATGGAGCCCATCCTCAACGCCCTCATCGCCGTCGGCCACACCCACGACGACCCCGCCCCCGACCCCGAGGACCTGCTGGCCCGCTACGGGGTGGCAGCGCCGGACGGCATCGTGCTCGTCGCCACCGGCAAGATCGAGCGGCCCACCGACTCGTGCCTGTGCTGCGGCTCGCACATGACGACCCGGCAGTTCTTCGGCGACCTGCGCGCCGACGACGGCCGCATCGTGATCGCCGACCTCGAGGCGGGGCTCAACGACCTGCTCTGGGCGGACCCCGACCCCGACGACGTGGTGCTCGTCGTGGCGGAACCGAGCGCGAAGTCGGTGGAGATCGCCCGGCGGGCCACGTCTCTGGCCGCCGACCTCGGGGTCAAGCGGGTGCTCGGCGTCGCCAACCGCAGCGCCGGTGACGACGACGTGGCCCGCATGTCGGAGGCCATCGGCGCCGACGTGGTGGTGGTGCCCGACGACCCCGCCGTCGAGCACGCCGACCACCTAGGTCGGGCCCCGTTCGACCTCGACCCCACCTCACCGGCCATGCTCGCCATCGCCGCGCTGGCCACACAGCTTCTCGACGGGGCCTGACGAACCCACCCACCAACTGCGCCTTCCGGGCCCACTACCGTCGTGGGCATGCGCATCGCACTGATCGCCCCACCCTGGATGCCGGTGCCTCCGCCCCTCTACGGCGGGACCGAGGTCGTCGTCGACCGCCTCGCCCGCGGCTTCCACGCCGCCGGCCACGAGGTGCTGCTCTTCACCACCGGCGACTCCACCTGCCCCGTTCCGCGCCAGTGGGTGCTCGATCGCTCCGAGCACCTCCGCATGGGCGCGGTGGTACCCGAGCTGCGCCACGTGGTCCACGCCTACGAGGCGGCGCGAGGATTCGACATCGTCCACGACCACACCCTGGCCGGTCCCGTCTACGCCCAGCGCTTCGACGACGTCAACGTCGTCACCACCAACCACGGCCCGTTCAACGACGAGCTGCTCGACATCTACCGGGTCATCGCCCCGGCGGCGTCGATCATCGCCATCTCCCACTCCCAGGCCAGCTACGCCGACGGGCTGCCCATCGCCCGGGTGATCCACCACGGCATCGACGTGGCCGAGTTCCCCGTCGGAGACGGGAACGGCGGCTACTTCCTGTTCCTCGGGCGCATGGCCCCCGACAAGGGGGCCCGCAGGGCCGCCCGTATCGCCCGCCAGGCCGGGGTGCGGCTGCTCATCGCCGCGAAGATGCGTGAGCCACTCGAGCTCGAGTACTTCGACGGGCAGGTCCGCCCCCTGCTCGGCGGCGACGTCGAGTTCGTCGGCGAGGTCGGCGGCCAGCAGAAGCTGGACCTGCTCGCCGGGGCCAGGGCCCTGCTGAACCCCATCCGCTGGGTGGAGCCCTTCGGCCTGGTCATGATCGAGGCGCTGGCCTGTGGGACGCCGGTGCTCACCTACCGCCAGGGCGCCGCCCCGGAGATCGTCGACCACGGTGTGACCGGGTTCCTGTGCGACGTGCACGACGAGATGGCCGAGGCCATCCACCGCGTCGACGAGCTCGACCGGCGGGCGTGCCGGGCGGCGGTGGAGGAGCGGTTCTCGACCGAACGCATGGTCGCCGACCACCTCGACCTGTTCGACTCACTCGTCGCCGGCTCGCCTGTGGCGAGGGCGGGCTAGCGACGATCCAGTCGAAGGCTCCGAGCTAGGAGACCTCGGCCGACAGGGGCTGGCGCGGCTCTCTGACCAGCGCCACTCCCGGCGGCAGTCCTTCGACCGACACCGTGCCGCCGCCGTCGACATCGACCGCCATCCGCCCACCTCCGAGGGGGATGTGGCCGACCCGGAGGCGACCGATGGCCGCCGGTACAGCCGGGTCGAGCCACAGCTTGCCGTGGGGCAGCCACGGATCGAAGCGCAACAGCAGGCGCACCAACAGCAACGGCGACGCCGCCGCCCAGGCCTGGGGCGAGCACGACGCCGGGTAACCCAACGGCACCGGCAACTCGGCACGGTCGAGGCCGCCGAAGAGCTCCGGCAGGCGCCCCCCCACGGCCATGGCGGCGTCGAGCAGGCCGAGCACCACCCGCTGCGCCTCTTCCACGTAGCCGTAGCGCATGAGCCCGGCGGCGACGATGGCGGTGTCGTGAGGCCAGACCGAGCCGTTGTGGTAGCTGATGGGGTTGTACCCGGCCATGGTCGTGGCCAGGGTCCGTATGCCCCAGCCGTTGAACATCTCCGGCGACATCAGGTGGCCAGCCACGGCGTCGGCCTTGTCGCGGTCGACGATGCCGGTCCACAGGCAGTGGCCCATGTTCGAGGTGAGGGCGTCGAGGGGCCGCTTGTCACCGTCGAGGCCCATGGCGAACCACTGGCGGTCGTCGAGCCAGAAGTCCCGGTTGAACGCGGCCTTGAGCTGCGCCGCCTTCGAGCGGTAGCGGGCGGCGACCTCGTCGTCACCGGCCCCTGCCCGATGCCCTTGGCCTCGAGGTGCTCCACCTCCACCGGGGCGGCCCCACCCGGTTGAACCCGCTGGATGCAGGGCCCGCAGCCGCCTGGGCCAACCCCGAGGAGCTCATCGGCCACCGCACCGCCCTGGTCTGCGCCCTCATCGCCGCCGTGCTGCGCCGGGATCTGCTTCCCGTGGAGGACGCCGCGGTGGGCTGGGCGGTGGCGCAGGTGTCCGGCCGGCGTGGCCCCACGCCCACCCTGGTCGACGTCGCCCGGCTGCTGGCCCAGCCCACGGCGGAGATGGCCGAGCGGGCGTGCGCCGACGCGCGGGAGCTGGCCCGCTCGGTGAACCCCGCCCGCCTCGCCCTGGGCAAGCTGTTGGACCGGGACCTGCGGGGGATGTTCGACGGTCCCACCACCGCCACCGTGGGGTGGTCGGGCCGGGGTGTGGTCATCGACCTGTCGGCCGTGCACCAGGACCCCGAGGCCCTCACCCTGGTGATGATCGCCGCCACCGCCTGGCTCCAGGCACTCCTGGCCGCCCCCGAGGGGGCCGAGGTGCCCCGGCGCACCCAGGTCCTCGAGGAGTGCTGGGCCCTGCTCGGCTCTGAGCGCACGGCCAAGTACCTCCAGAGCTGCTACAAGCTCTCCCGCGCCTACGGCGTGGCCAACATCGCCGTGGCGCACCGCATCGCCGACCTGCGGCCCCAGTCCGACGACGGATCCTCGGCGGCCAAGGGTGGCCATGGGCCTGCTGGCCGACACCGACATCCGGGTCGTCTTCCGCCAGTCCACCGACCAGGTGGCGGAGGCGTCGGCGCTGCTGGATCTGACCTCCACCGAGGCGGACCTGCTGCCCCGTCTGGTCCGGGGCCGGGCGCTGTGGCGGGTGGGTCCCGCCCACACCTCGGTGGTCCAACACGTCATCGCTGCGAGCGAACGTCGCTTCACCGACACCGACGCACGCCTGACGCTTTGAGCCAGCGGGCAGTCATGGCGCAGCGGGACGAAGACCGGGCCCTCCGAGCTCGAGAGACCCCACCCTGGCGGCCGACGTCTCCGAACGAAGACCGGCCTTCGGGTCTCCCGTCGATCCCGCCGGTCCGATCCTGGAGTCGGGCCGCAGGGGCAGGCGGGAAGGGTGGCGAGGACCTCGACCTCGACGTCGCGGCGTAGGCGAAGCGCGGGCTAGACGGGCCATGGGCGCCTACGTGGGGGGCGAGGACGACCAAGGCAGGCTCCAGGTCTGGTTCGAAAGCGACGACGGCGTGCGCCGAGAAGTTGAGCGGTGTTCAGCAGGCCACGGCGGGCTGTCCTGGGGCTACGAGGGCACCGGCCCCGGAAACACCGCCCGAACGATCCTTGCTGACATAACCCAGGACCGGGCGTTGGCCCAGGCTTGGCATCAGGAGTTCAGTAGCGACATCGTGGCGAGGCTCACCGTCGATCAACCCTTCCGCTTGGAGCGTGG
>JAHWJH010000073.1 GCA_019348555.1 Actinomycetota bacterium | reverse complement strand
TGCGGCGGCCGCCAAGAGCCGCCAGCCAGCAGTAGTCGACCCCGTGCGCCGGGAGCCAACCCGCCATCGCTTCGCCTGAGAAATGCGGATGCCGACGACTGCCTGGGTAGCGCCGCACGTCGACCACCATCTCCACGCCGGCGGCTCGCACCAGCGCTGCGAACTGTTCCGCCGCCAATGTCCCGTGTCCCACCGTACGGATGGGCCCTACCACCGGCAGTCAGCCGACGACGGAGATGAGCGCGCCCCGTTGTCGCAGCACATCGTCCCGGATCTCTCCGTGCATGCCGGGATACGCCTCGAGCGAGGCCTGGCTCAGTTGGCCGAGCGTCGCAGGAGGAGTTGCGGCTGTGGCGCAGCCGACGGCAGGAAACGCACCTTGAGGTCTCGCTCGGTGGCGAGGTTGCGAGCTCGCACCAGCAAGCCGACATAGGCGGCGAACAGGCCGTCGAGCACCACGTGCACGAAGAGCATGGAGCGCAGTGCCGGGATGAGGCTGAGGACCAGCGTGGCCCCCATGGCCACGAGCAGTCCACACAGCACGTCGCGGCGACGCTTGCGGGCCAGGGCACGACCAGCGTGGTGCCGTGGGGAGGTTCCGGGGCGGGCGGGGCGGACGGGTCGGGCCGAGGGGGGGATCGCCGATGGGGCCTGGGGGCGATGGGCAGGGCGGAGCCGGGTCACCGAGGCCGCTCCTGCAGGCGTGGTGCGCTCCAGCACCGAGAGCTGGTGACGGAAGGCTCCGATGGAGTCGGTTGAACGCTCCGCCCTCGCTCGGAAGAGCTGCGGAAGAAGGAACACCGCCCAGACGACAGCAAGTATGACGAGAACCACCAGTGACACGCTCCACCCTCTGCTTTCTTGGCTCGGAACCGTACCCCGACCCGTTGCGGGCCGGGTGGATGGTCAGAGTGCACCCGCCCCCGGATGACGTTCGCATTGCGGTTCTACTACGGCCGGCGCGGCCACCACAAGGGCCAGGCCGTCCTCGGCGCCGATTCGGAGCTCAGGCGACGGGGTCGGCGGCATCGAGGTCGACCGATCGCCGGTACGTCCCCGACCGCCCACCGGTCTTCTCCCACAGCGTGAGATCCCCGATGGTCATCGTCCGGTCGACCGACTTGCACATGTCGTAGATGGTCAGCGCCGCCACCGAGCAGGCGGTGAGGGCCTCCATCTCGACGCCGGTGCGGTCGACGGTCTCCACCTGGGCCTCGATCTGGATCCAGCTGTCGTCGATGGTGAAGTTGACGAAGACGGACCCGACCAGCAGCGGGTGGCACAGCGGGATCAGGTCGGCGGTCCGCTTGGCCGCCTGGATGCCGGCGACCCGGGCCACCGCCAGCACGTCGCCCTTGGTGATCGCTCCCCGAGCCACCAGCCCGGAGGTGGCCGGCTCCATGAACACCCGGCAGCGGGCCATGGCCCGGCGGTGGGTGACCTCCTTGGGGGTGACGTCGACCATGCGGGCCCGACCCAGGGGGTCGAGGTGGGTCAGACCGTGCTCGGACACCTCCAAAGTGTAGAACCGGGCGGGCTCACCCGCCGATCTGGGACATCGTGCGGGGCGGCTGCACGAAGCTGACCGACCCGATCTGGTGGCCCGGGCCCTTGGCCGCCACCGAAGCGGCGATGGCGGCCGCCAGGTCGTCGTCGCTCCCGCCGTCGCGCAGCAGCGAGCGCAGGTCGGTCTCCTCCACGGAGAACAGGCAGTTGCGCAACCTCCCCTCGGCGGTGAGGCGCACCCGGTCGCAGCGGGCGCAGAACGGGGCGGTGACGCTGGGGATCGCTCCCACCCGGCCACCACCGTCGAGGTACTCGAACACCTCGGCAGGGTCCGATCCCCGCACCAACGCCCGCAGCGGGTAGACGGCGGCGATGGTGGCGACGATCCGCTCACCGGGCACCACCTGAACCGGCGTCCACGTGTGGTCGGCGTCGAGCGGCATGAACTCGATGAAGCGCACCTCCACCCCGCGCTCGCGCCCGAAGGTGGCGAAGTCGATCACCTCGTCGTCGTTCACCCCCTGCATGCACACGACGTTCACCTTGACCGGTGAGAAGCCGGCCTCCAGGGCGGCGTCGATGCCGTCGAGCACGGTGTCGAGCTCGTGGCGGCGGGTCAGCTCGGCGAAGCGGTCGGGACGCAGCGAGTCGAGCGAGACATTGACCCGGTCGAGGCCCGCCGCCCGCAGGGGTCCGGCCAGCGTCCGCAGGGCCGAGCCGTTGGTGGTCATGGACAGATCGACGTCGAGCCCCACCAGCTTGCCCACCAGCACCGGGAGATGGGCCCGAACGGTGGGCTCGCCCCCGGTGAGGCGGATGCTGTCGAACCCGAAGCGCTCGACGCACACCCGGGCCAGGCGCTCGATCTCCTCGAAGCTGAGGATGTCCTGGCGCGGCACCCACACCAGCCCGTCCTCGGGCATGCAGTAGGTACAGCGGAAGTTGCAGCGGTCGGTGACCGAGATGCGCAGGTCGCGATGGGCCCGACCGAAGGAGTCGACCAGCACCGGTGCCACTGATGCAGGCTACGACGGCCAGAGCAGCATGATCCGCACGCCGGCGCCCGCCTCGACGCCGTCACCGTCGTCGAGCACCGCCAAGGCGTTGGCCCTGGCCATGGCCGAGAGCTGGTGCGAGCCCTGCCCGGCCACCGCCCGGACCCGGTTGAGCCCTTGCTCGTCGACCGTCGCCACCACGCGCATGAAGTGGGTCTTGCCGTCGGGTCTGCGCTGCAGCGGACCGTCGGCGACCGCCGCCAGCAACGGCCGACGCCAGGCGGCGGCGGGAAAGCCCATCATCTTGCGCAGCGCCGGACGGGCGAACAGCTCGAAGCTCACCATCGACGACACCGGGTTGCCGGGCAGCCCGAACACCGGGGTGGCGCCGATGGTCCCGAACGCCAAGGGCTTGGCCGGCTTGATCGCCACCTGCATCCAGCGCATCTGGCCGAGGCGGTCGAGCACCACCTTGACCAGGTCGAAGTCGCCCATGCTCACACCGCCGCTGGTGACCACCGCGTCGCAGCGCTCGGTGGCGGTGAGGAACGCCTCGGTGATCGACCCGGCGTCGTCGGCGACGGTTCCGAGGTCGACGGGGATCGCGCCCGCTCGGGCCGCGAGCGCCAGCAGGGTCGGGCGGTTGGAGTCGCGGATCTGGCCGGTCCGCAGAGGAGTCGACCCCGACACCAGCTCGTCACCGGTCGACAACACGCCGACCCGGGCCGGCGGGAACGCCGACAGCTCGTCCACCCCCACGCTGGCCAGCACCCCGAGACGACCGGGCGTGAGCTCGTCGCCGAGATCGACCACCAGGTCACCGGCGGACAGGTCGTCCCCGGCGTGGCGAAGCGCCGTACCCGGTGCCACCTCGACGCCGATCTCCACCTCCGTGCCGTCCCGCAGCGACGTGGTCTGCTCCACCATCACCACGGCGTCGGCGCCCTCGGGGACCGGTGCGCCGGTCATGATGCGCACGGCCTCGCCCGGCCCGACCCTCACTCCCGAGCCGGTGCCTCCGGCGGCCACCGTCGTCACCACCCGAAGCGCCACCGGAGCGCCGACGGTGTCGGCCGCCCGCACGGCGAAGCCGTCCATGGCGCTGTTGTCGAACCCGGGGACCGCCTCGGCGCTCACGACCGACTCGGCGGCCACCAGGCCGAGCGCCCCGGCGAGCGCGACCCTCTGTGGGGGGAGCGGCGAGCAAGCGGCCAGCACCACGGCCTCGGCCTCCTGCAGGGGGACCAGCCCCACACCCGTCTCCTAGTCCAGGCCGTGGCGGCGCACGACGTCGGCCAGGAGCGCGGCAAACGCCTCGCCGAGCTCGGGGTGGGCCAGGGCGATCTCGATGGTCGCCCGCAGGTGGTCGAGGGGTGTGCCCACGTCGTAGCGGCCCTCCTCGAAGACCCACCCGTAGACGGGCTCGGAGGTCGAGAGCTCCCCGATGGCGTCGGTGAGCTGGATCTCCCCGCCCTTGCCGGGCTCCACCTTGGCGAGCGCCTCGAAGATGCCCGGGCTGAACACGTAGCGGCCGGTGACGGCGAGGTCGGACGGGGCGTCCTCGGGAGACGGCTTCTCCACGATCTCGCCGATGCGCACCAGCGGTCCGTCGACCGGCTCGACCCGCGGGCAGCCGTAGGCGGAGATCTCCTCGCTCGGAACCCGCTTGAGGGCGATCACCGAGGCACCCCGCTCGGCGTTGGCCCCCAACATGCCGCGCAGCAGAGCAGCGTCGTCGACCATGAGGTCGTCGGGCAGCAGCACGGCGAAGGGGCGGTCTCCCACGTGGTCGGCCGCCATGGCGACGGCATGGCCGAGGCCGAGCGGCTCGCCTTGGCGGACGTAGTGCATGCGGGGTCCCTCGGCCAGCGCCCGCACGGCGGCCAGGGCATCCTGCTTGCCCTTGCGGTCGAGCTCGAGCTCGAGCTCGGGCATGCGGTCGAAGTGGTCCTCGATGGCCGACTTCCCCCGGCTGGTGACCACGAGCACGTCGTCGAGGCCGGCAGCCACCGCTTCGTCCACGACGTACTGGATCGCCGGCCGATCGACGACCGCCAGCATCTCCTTGGGTTGGGCCTTGGTGGCGGGCAGGAACCGGGTGCCCAGCCCGGCAGCGGGGATGACGGCGGTACGGACGGTGGGGTTCACGCTGGTGCCTCTCGCTCGGGGGTCTCGGCCACGCGGATCTGATTCTTCCCTGCCCGCTTGGCTCGGTACAGCGCCGCGTCGGCGGCGGCGACCAGCGCCGCCACGGTGGTGCCGTCGGCCGGGTGGCTGGCCACGCCCAGTGAGACGGTGACCGCCAGCGGTCCGGCGTCGGTGCTGAACGGGCGTGAGCACACCGCCGCGTGGACCTTCTCGGCCACTTCCAGCGCGCCGGAGCGGTCGGTGCGGGGCAGCAGCAGCAGGAACTCCTCGCCGCCGTAGCGGGCCACCAGGTCGACCTGGCGCGTCGAGCTGGCGAGGCGGTTCGAGACCTCCACCAGCACGGCATCGCCCACCTGGTGGCCGTAGCGGTTGTTGATGTCGCTGAAGTCGTCGAGGTCGCACATGACGAGCGCGAACTCCTCGCCGAACCGGGCCGCCCGGTCGAGCTCCTCGGAGCAGCGAAGGTCGAGGTGGCGGCGGTTCCACAGCCCGGTGAGCCCATCGGTGATCGACAGGCGACGGGCTTCCTCGTGGAGGAACGTGCGGTCGATCGACGTTTGTGCCTGGCGGGCGAACTCGGTGATGACCTCGAGGTCCTCGGGGCTGAACGGGCGCGCCCGGCCGTAGAGGGCGAGGACCCCGAAGAGGTGACCGCCGGCGTAGAGCGGCACGGCCAGCGCGGTGGAGGCGGACGGTTCCGGAGCCGTCGGAGCCGGCTCGGCAGGCGGCCAGCGGGCAGGCCGGCCCGAGGCGGCGACGCTTCCTGCGGCACCGACCCCGTGGGGGATGCGGGCCTCCAAGACCTCGCTGGCCCCCCGTGCCGCCTTGGCCACCAGATGGGTCCCGGCGTCGGCGTAGAACACGGCGGCGTCGGCGTCGAGCACGGCTTGGGTGCTCTCCAGCACGATCTCGAGCAGCGCACGGCGGTCGTCGGACGACTCGAGGGCGTTGCCGAGTCGGGCGAGGGCGAGGCGGAAGTCGGTGCGGCTGCGCTCGAGCTCGTCGACGTAGGCCCCCACCTGGGAGGAGATGCGCCAGGCGACGACGGCGAGCAGCACGCCGGCGACCGCCGCCAGGCCGACGCCGAGCCGCCACTCGTCGCTGATACCCCCGGCCTGCAGGGCCACGAGTGCCGCCAGGGGCAGCATCACGGCCACCGCTGCCACCAACCTGAGGCGCCCCCAGATGCTCAGCGGCGGAGCCGGTGCACGGCCACGAGCGGGCATCTCACCGGCTCCATGGTAGAAGGTTGCCGGAGGTACACTGGCCGGCGCCTGTTCAGGCGTTTCGTCCGGAGTCGTTCACCTGCCGGCGTGGACGCGTCGGCCGCGGAGGTCTTGCCTTGCCCACCTACGAGTACGCGTGTCGAACCTGCGAGACCCACCTGGAGGTCGTGCAGCGCTTCGACGACGAGCCGCTGAGCGAGTGCCCCAGCTGTGGTGGCCGGCTTCGCAAGGTGTTCGGCAGCATCGGGATCTCGTTCAAGGGCAGTGGCTTCTACAAGACCGACAGCCGCGAGAAGGCCAAGGCTGGTGCAGGGTCGTCGTCCAAGCCCTCCGCCGGAGAGGCATCGAGCGACTCGACCAGCGGCGACGGGGCGAAGGCCGGTGACGCTGCAGCGTCGACCGGCAAGGACGGCGCCAGCAGCACCACCAAGGAGTCGAAGGACTCCAAGAGCTCCAACGGCGCCACCACCCCGACCACCACCACGCCCTCCGCCAAGTCGGCCTAGCCCGCCGTGGCGCCCGCCGCGTCGATCGGGGTCCTCGGCGGGTCGGGGTTCTATCGCCTGCTCGACGACGCCGACGAACACCGCGTCGACACCCCGTTCGGTCCGCCGTCCGCGCCGGTGACCCTCGGGCGCCTCCACGGCCGCGACGTGGCCTTCCTGCCCCGCCACGGCGCCGGTCACGAGCACCCGCCGCACCGCATCAACTACCGCGCCAACCTGTGGGCGCTGCACGCCCTGGGGGTACGCCGGGTGCTGGCCCCGTGCGCCGCCGGTTCACTGCAGCCCGACGTCCACCCCGGCGACCTCGTGGTCTGCGACCAGTTCGTCGACCGCACCTGGGGGCGTCCGGGGACGTTCTTCGACGGGCCGGTCGCCAACCACGTGGCCTTCGCCGAGCCCTACTGCCCCGAGCTGCGCACCGCCGTGGTGGACGCCGCCCACCGCTGCGACGTGCGTGTCGTCGACGGGGGGACGGTCGTGGTGGTGCAGGGACCACGCTTTTCCACCCGGGCCGAGTCGCGCTGGCACCGCGCCCAGGGATGGCAGGTCGTCAACATGACGCAGTGCCCCGAGGCCGTGCTCGCCCGGGAGCTGGGCCAGTGCTACGCCACCGTGGCCCTGATCACCGACTACGACGCCGGGATCGACGAGCTCGACGGCGCCGTCGCCGTGTCCCAGGAGGCGGTGTTCAGGTTCTTCGAGGAGAACCTCGGGCGACTGCGCCAGGTGCTGTTCAGCGCCATCGAGCGTGTCGGGGCCCAGGAGCACGCCCGCTGTGCCTGCGCCGCGGCTCCCAACGGGATGGTGCCCTTTCCCCCCGACCCCACGCCGGTCTAGCGTCGGCGTCGCGCTTCCCCCGCCGCAGCATCCGCCTGCCCCGAGGAGCGCCCGTGCCCGCCCCCACCGTCCCCCGTCCATCCCTCCGTCGCGCCCGTCCGCGCCTGGCGCGCCCGCCCTCGCTGTCCTGGCTCGTGGCATTGGCGTTGGCTGCGGTCACCGGCCTGGTCGTGGCCCGCTTCGTCGGCGAGGCCCAGGCCTCGGCGGCACGCTGGGGCGATCTGCGCCCCACCCTGGTGGCCGTGGCCGACCTCGAGCCAGGGGCCGTTGTGGGCCCCGGTGACACCCGGATCGAGCATCGGCCCAGCGCCCTGGTGCCGTTGGCCGCCCTGGGTTCCGCCGCCGACGGCCAGACGGTGATCTCGGCCATCGCCGGCGGCGAAGCCGTCGTGTCGTCCCGCCTGGCTCCGGAGGGCATGTCGCCCACGGCGGCGGCGCTGCCCCGGGACCGGGTCGGCATCGCCGTGCCGAGCGGCGCCGGGGCGCTGCCGCTCGAGGCCGGAGACGCCGTCGACGTGCTCGCCACCTTCGACCCCGATGCCGCAGGTGCCGGTGATCCCACCTTTGCCGTCGCCCGCTCGGCGCTGGTGGTGGGGGTGCACGACGAGGCGGTCACACTGGCGGTGCGCCAACCCGAGGCACCCAGGGTGGCCTTCGCACTCACCGCCGGCGTGGTGACGCTCGTGCTCAGCGCAGGCCGGTGACGGCGATGGCAATGACCCCGGCGCCCGCTACCACCCGGTAGACGACGAACGGCGTGAAAGTCCGGGTGCGCACCAGGCGCAACGTGGCCCACACCGCCAGCCAGCCGGTGACCGCCGAGGTGGCGAAGCCGGCCACGAACGCCGCGCCGAAGCCGGCCGGGATGCCCTCGCCCCCCAGCAGGTCGAGGCCTTTGTAGAGGCCGGCGCCGGCGATGATCGGCAGGCTCATCAGGAACGAGAGCCGTGCGGCTGCCTCCCTGCGGAACCCCAGCCGCCGGGCGGCGGTGATGGTCACCCCGGAGCGGGAGACGCCGGGTTGGAGGGCCAGGGCCTGCACCAGGCCCATGGTGAGGGCGTCACGCAGGCGGAAGTCGTCGGCCGGGCGCTCGCCGCTGAGCCGGTCGGCCCACAGCAGCACCAGGCCGAAGCCGGCGAGGAGGGCCCCGACCAGCCACTTGGTCTCGCCCATCCCGGTGAAGACGTCCTCGAACAGGGCACCGGCCACCGCGGCAGGCACCGCCGAGGCCACCAGCAGCCACGCCAGGCGTCCGTCGTCGGACTCGGCGGAGCCGGGGCCGGCTGCCGGCGCGGGAGCGACTGACACCTCGGTGACGGTGACCGTCGCCGGCGCCGCGGCCCTGGGACGGCGCAGCGAGTGGACGCCACCTCGCGCCAGGCGCACCAGGTCGTGGCGGAAGTAGGCCACGGCACCGACGAAGGTGCCGAGGTGCAGGGCGACATCGAAGGTGGTCTCGAGATCGGGCCGAGCGGCGAAGTCGTCCCACCCGAACAGCCACGGGACGACCTCGAGGTGGCCGCTGGAGGAGATGGGGAGGAACTCCGAGAGGCCCTGGACGATGCCGAGGACGATGGCGTGCAGCAGCGGCACGGCCTCAACGGCCCCGTCGTCGGTGCCACGGGGTCATCTCGACGACCTTAGGGCACACTGCGGACATGGGACTTCTCCGCAGCTCATTTCGACGGGCGCTGCCCGTCAGCCGCGTCGGGGCCGCGCTCTGGGCGTGGCAGCACCGCAAGGAGATCGCCGGTTGGGCGGGATGGGCGGCGCGCGCCGCTCCTCGGGTGGTCGCCGGGAACCAGCGTGACGTGGTGGCCGAGGGGCGCCTGCGGGCCCGGCTCAGCAGCGATCCCCGCACCCGTTCGGCGAGCAACCTCGATGTCGAGGTCGTCGAGGGCGTGGCGATTCTGGCCGGAGAGGTCGACCCCGAGGTCCACGACGCGGTCGTGGAGCTCGCCACCGGTGCCAGCGGGGTGATGAGGGTGCGCGACGAGATCAGGGAGCGCACGCCCCGTCGAAGCTGAGCCCTAGCCCGCCGGCGCCACGGTCTCGGCCAGGAAGCCGAGCACCACCTGCCGCCACGCCTCGGGGGCTTCGTGCTGGGGGTTGTGGCCGGCGCCGGCGATCACCTCCAGACGCGCCCCGGGGATGGTGGTGGCCAGGGCGTGGCTGGCCTCGAAGAAGGTGGCGTCCTGCTCGCCGACGACCACGAGGGTGGGCACTTCGAGGTGGCGCAACGAGGCGAGGCGCTCTTCGGCGTCGAGCATGACCGGCACCATGGCGGCGAACATCACCGGTGATGCAGCCAGCAGCTTGGCGTCGCCGAAGGCCGCCCAACTCGATGCCGGATCGTCACCGCCGAGCGGGCTGAGGCGGGTCTGGCGGACGTGGCGCGAGGCGGCGGTGTCGAGCGGGTTGCCGTCGGGCAGCGACGCCACCAGTGGCGCCAGCGCCGCCATGCCGTGGTGCCGGACCAGCGCGGCGGCGCCCAAGGCGAGCTCACGGTCGAAGACCACGGGGCCCGAGCAGGTGTCCATCAGCACGAGGGCCAACAGCCGGTCGGGATCGGCGACGGCCGCCACCTGCACCACCATGCCGCCCATCGAGTGGCCGAGGAGGGCGAACCGGGGCCAGCCGAGGGCCGTGGCCAACGCCAGCAGGTCACCGGCGAGCACGTCGAAGTCGTAGTCGGACTCCTCTCCCGGGGCCTCGCTGGCGCCGTGGCCCCGGAGATCTGGCGCCACCACGTGCCATCCTGCATCGGCCAGTGCCGGCAGGTGCTCGACGAAGTCCTCCTTGGCGCCGGTGAAGCCGTGCACCAGGAGCAGGGGGCGCCCTCCCGCCCCGGACTCGGCGACGCACAGCTCGATGCGCCCTATGTCGACCGTTCGGATGGTGGGTTCGCTCACGCCCCGATTGTGCCGCGCCCGTGCCGGAGAAGCCGCCCGTGGGCGCCGGCACTGCCTCGCGCCCTCGTGAGACCGACGTCGGCCGGGTAGCGTCGAACCCATCGCCGAGGGTGAGGAGCACGTCTCGACCATGCTGCTCGACAGCATCTCCAGCCCCGCCGACCTCCGGCGCCTGAGCTACGCCGAGCTCGACGAGCTGGCCACCGAGATCCGCACCTTCATCGTGGATGCGGTGTCCGAGCACGGTGGCCACCTCGGGTCGAACCTGGGTGCGGTGGAGCTCACGATGGCCATCCACCGGGTCTTCGACTCACCTCGGGACATCCTGTTGTGGGACACCGGCCATCAGAGCTACGTCCACAAGATCGTGACCGGGCGCGCCGACGCCTTCGGGTCGCTGCGCCAGGCGGGGGGGTTGTCGGGCTACCCCTCCCGGGAGGAGTCGGAGCACGACTGGATCGAGAACAGCCACGCCTCGACGATCCTGAGCTACGCCCACGGCCTGGCCACTGCCGTGGAGCGCAACGGCGAGCAGCGCCGCATCGTCGCCGTGCTCGGTGACGGCTCGCTCACCGGCGGCATGGCGTACGAGGGCCTCAACAACCTCGGCCACAGCGGCCGCAACGTGATCATCGTGCTCAACGACAACGGCCGCTCCTACGCACCCACGGTGTCCAAGCTCTCCGAGAGCCTGAGCCGGATCAGGCTGAACCCCACCTACATGCGCCGCCAGCGCCGCCTCGAGGACCTGCTGCGGGCCTTCCCGGTGGTCGGAGGGCCGCTCGAGAAGGGGATGGAGGGGGCCAAGGCGGCGGTCCGGGAGATCTTCGAGCCGACCGCCTTCTTCGAGCCCCTCGGGGTGCGCTACGTGGGGCCGATCGACGGCCACGACGTCCAGGGCGTGGAGACGGCCCTGCGCCAGGCCGGGGAGTTCTCGGGGCCCATCGTGGTGCACCTGATCACCCAGAAGGGTCGGGGCTACAAGCTGGCCGAGGACGACGAGGTCAAGCGCCTGCACGACATGTCCGAGTGCACGCCGGGTTCCTACACCGCAGCCTTCGGCGACGCCCTCATCGCCGCCGCCGAAGCCGACCCCCGCATCATCGCCATCACCGCCGCCATGCCCGATTCCACCGGCCTCCTGCCCTTCGGGGCCCGCTTCCCCGACCGCCTGCTCGACGTGGGCATCGCCGAGCAGCACGCCGTCACCGCTGCAGCCGGCATGGCCCTCGGCGGACTGCGCCCGGTCGTGGCCATCTACTCGACGTTTCTCACCCGTGCCTTCGACCAGGTCAACCTCGACGTCGGGCTCCACCGTCAGCCCGTGGTGTTCTGCCTCGACCGCGCCGGCATCACCGGCGACGACGGGCCCTCGCACCACGGGATCCTCGACATGGCCCTGCTCACCAAGGTGCCAGGCATGACCGTCTTCGCTCCGTCCTCCTACCAGGAGCTCGGGGTCATGCTGGCCGAGGCGCTGTCGATCACCACCGGGCCCTCGGCCGTGCGCTGGCCGAAGACGCAGGCTCGCCACGTCGGTGCCGGTGAGGTGGGGCGGGGCCTGGAGGCCCGCCGGGTGCTCGAGGGCGACGGCGAGGTGGCCATCCTGGCCGTGGGCAAGATGGTGGCGGCGGCCGAGCAGGCGGCCGCCATCCTGGCCGAGCAGGGCACGGCGGCCACGGTGTGGGACGTGCGGGTGGTCAAGCCCCTCGATCGGACCATGCTCGCCGACGCCGCCCAGCACGGCCTGGTGGTCACCGTCGAGGACGGCATCAAGGTCGGCGGTGTCGGCTCCCAGATCGCCGAGGGGATCGCCGAGCTGACCGAGCACCGCCGCTGCCCGCCGGTGCTGGTGCTGGGCGTGCCTGCCGAGTTCCTGCCCCACGGGAAGCCCGACCGCATCCTGGCCGAGCTCGGGCTCGACGGTCCCGGCGTGTCGGCGGCGACGGCCAAGGCGCTGGCGTCGCGCTCGCACTTCCTGGCCTGAGCGCT
>JAHWJH010000072.1 GCA_019348555.1 Actinomycetota bacterium | reverse complement strand
CCAGCGCGACTCAGCAACACGTGCAGCAAGGTGTCGCGCTCTGGTGCTTTGACGAACAGGAACAGCAATGAGTCTCGCAACCCTCCGAACCCTGACGGTCCTGGCGCTGCGGACGCCCAGCGCCGCCCTGGAGGTTGCGGCAAAGGGCCTGCGGGTGCTCGCCGACGTCAACCAGCACATCGCCGAGGTGCTGGCCGAGCGGGTGTAGCGGCAGGCTCTTACCTGGCCCAATGCCGGGTGATCTAAGTACAGAAGTACAACGGCAACTTGAAGAAGCAGGATTGCCGCCCCGAGCTACTCTGTCGTCCCGGTGAGCCGTTCTCTTCTGTCATCCCGAGGAGCGAAGCGACGAGGGATCTCACGCTCACCAGTCCCGGAGATCCCTCGCTGCGCTCGGGATGACAGTGATAGTCCGCACCCGATCCCCTTCCGTACTCTTACCTCTTACCTTATACCTCACACCTTATCGCCATTCCATACCTCTCGCACTGCCGCCGCATGGACCTGCCCCTCATCAAGCGCACCACCAGGCCCGACACCGACACGGCTGGGGCGGCGGTCACGTCGAGCGACCCTACCGGCGCCTCCATGGCCTCCGTTCTTTGTCGCGTCCCGCACCGTCATGGTGCCCAGCGCGACAGAGAACCGAAGCGGGGGCCGGCCGGTGGGCCGCTACCGTCGGCGGATGCTCGACGTCCGGCGGGTCCGCAGCGACCTCGACGCGCTCAAGGCGGGGCTCGCCCGCAAGGGTGTCGATCTTCGTGAGCTCGACCGGCTGGCCGAGCTCGACGGGCGACACCGTCGTCTGGCCGAGCAGCGCGACACGCTGCGCGCCGAGGTGAACCAGGTCTCCAAGGAGGTTGGCCGGCTTCGCCGCGCCGGTGACCACGAGGGCGTCGAGGCCCGCATGGCCTTGAGCCGCCAGGTGGGCGAGCGGGAGCGGGCCCTGGCAGCCGAGGCCGACGAGCTCGGCGCCGAGCTGCGCGACCTGCTGCTGCGCATCCCCAACGTGCCTGCCGACGACGCCCCCGACGGGACCGACGAGCACGACAACGTGGTGGTGCGCTGCGGTGGCCCCGAGCCCGACAGCTACGCCGGCCACCAGCGGGTGCCCCACTGGGAGGTGGGGGCAGCCCTCGGCATCCTCGACCTCGAGCGCGGGGCGAAGGTGTCGGGCTCGATGTTTCCGATCTATCGGGGGGCGGGCGCCCGGCTGCTCCGAGCGCTCACGTCCTGGGCGCTCGACCGCCACGCCGACGCCTTCGAGGAGATCCGCCCGCCCAGCCTGGTGCGCCCGTCGGCCATGGTCGCCTCGGGCCAGCTTCCCAAGTTCGCCGAGGAGGCCTACCACCTCGAACGTGACGACCTGTGGGCGATCCCCACCGCCGAGGTGCCGCTCACCTCGCTGGCCGCCGGTGAGATCCTGGCCGAGGCCGACCTGCCCGTGCGCCTCAGCGCCGCCACCCCGTGCTACCGCCGGGAGGCGGGGGCGGCGGGGCGCGACACGCGGGGGCTGATCCGGGTGCACGAGTTCGACAAGGTGGAGATCCTCGCCTACTCCACCCCCGCCCAGGCCCCCGACGTCCATGCCGAGCTGCTGGCTCGCGCCGAGTCCCTGGTCGTCGAGCTCGGCCTCGCCTACCGGGTGCTCGACATCTGCACCGGCGACCTCGGTCAGTCGCACGCCCGGTCGTTCGACATCGAGGTCTATGCCCCGGGAGCGCAGCGGTGGCTGGAGGTGTCGTCGGTGTCGTGGTTCAGCGACTACCAGGCTCGCCGGGCCGACATCCGCTACCGGCGTGGCGCCGACGGGAAGGTGGAGCACGTGCACACCCTCAACGGCTCGGCGCTGGCCTGGCCGCGTATCTGGGCCGCCCTGGTCGAGACCGGTCGCCGGCCCGACGGCACCGTGGCGCTGCCCGAGGTGCTGGCCCCGTGGCTCGGGGAGGCGGCGACGATAGGTTCGCCGGCATGACCACCGCGCAGCTGGTGTTCTCCATCGCCCTCGGCGCCGTGACCGTCTTCGTCACCGTCTTCGCCGTCTACGTGGTGTCGACCACGATGTGGGGCAACCGCTGGTTCCGGCGGTGAGCGGGTGAGCGGCCCGAGCTTGGAGCCCGTGGTCCGCCCGCCGGCGGCCGGCACCGTCTACAAGGGCCGCTCGGGTCAGTGGGCCTTTCTCGGCCACCGCATCTCGGGTGTGCTGGTGTTCCTGTTCCTGTTGCTCCACATCGTCGACGTGTCACTCGTCAACATCGACGCCGGCCTCTACGACGAGGTGCACGAGCTCTACGGGAACGTGGTGCTGCGGCTGTTCGAGGTGGGCCTGCTCTTCGCCCTGCTGTTCCACGCCCTCAACGGGCTGCGGATCGTGGTGGTCGACCTCTTCCCCGGTGCGGTCCGCCGTGAGCGCCGGCTGCTGGCCGCCGTGGTGTTCCTCACCCTGGCGGTGGGCATCCCC
The DNA here is from genome assembly GCA_019348555.1 of Actinomycetota bacterium. Taxonomy (GTDB): domain Bacteria; phylum Actinomycetota; class Acidimicrobiia; order Acidimicrobiales; family CADCSY01; genus JADDRA01. The sequence goes on along the minus strand of JAHWJH010000072.1, from coordinate 10,059 downwards.
TGCAGCTACGTGATCATGCTGCCGTTCCTCGAAGGGACCGTGTTCGGTTGAGCCCCGCTCCCGCCTCCGCCACCGCTTCTGCCCCTGCCCGCGCCCGGCGGCCCAGGGCCAGCTTCGAGACGTGGTCGTGGTTCTTCATGCGGGTGTCGGGGCTCCTGCTGATCTTCCTGGCCCTGTCGCACTTCGCCATCACCCACATCGTCAACGACGTGGTGGAGACCGACGCCGCCTTCGTGGCCGAGCGATGGGACAACCCGCTGTGGCGCCTGTTCGACTGGACGCTGCTGGCGCTGGCGCTGCTGCACGGCCTCAACGGGGTCCGCTGGAGCATCGACGACTACGTGCGCTCGCCGGGCCGGCGGGCGTGGGTCAAGGTCGTGGCCTACACCACCAGCGGCGTGCTGTTCGCCTACGGCACGTTCTCGATCGTCACGTTCCCGTGACCGGCCGCCGGCGGATCGGCGGAGAGCTGAGCCCGCAGCTCCGACCGGCAGGGGGCACAGCGGCCGGCGATGGCGAAGTGGTGGGCGTCGACCTCGAAGCCGAACTCGTCGACGAGGCGGCGGTGGAGCGGCGCGAACAGGGTCAGGGGAAGCTGGAGCACCGCACCGCAGCGCTCGCACACGGCGTGGTGGTGGATCTCGTCGGTCAGGTGGTAGACGGCCCGGCCGTGGCCGAGGTGGACGTGGGTGACCACCCCGAGCTGCTCGAAGGCGTCGAGCGTGCGGTACACCGTCGACAGGTGGACGTCGGGGTGGCTGTCGTGCACCATCTCGGCCAGCGCTTCGGCGCTGGCGTGCTCCCGGTGGTCGAGCAGGGCGCCGAGCACCGCTCGTCGGGCGTTGGTGACCCGGCCGCCACGCGCTCGCAGGAGCTGGAGCATGCGCTCCAGCCGGTCGTCGCCGCCGGTCGTCACCCCGGCAGGCTAGCTCCCGGAGGGCGGCGGTGACCGTGGCCGGGCCGGCGGCGCCGAGCGCCATCTGCGGGTCGTGCGGCCGGCCCAGCGCCGATGGCGCCGCCTCCTGCCGGAGCTGCGGCGCAGCCCTGGCCGCCGTTCCCTCCCGGCCGCCGCCCGCACCCCGCTGTCCGGCCTGCGGCAGCACGTCGGCAACCGCCGGGCGTTTCGCCTGCCCCTCCTGTGGCTTGCCGTTCCCGGGCCCACCACCGGCTGCGGTGGCCGTTCCCCGGCGGTCGTACCGGCGCCTGGCAGCGCCGGTGGCCGTCGCCGTCGCCGTGGCCGTGGTGGCGCTCGTCGTGGCCGGATCCCGGGGCCCGGACCTGGAGGTGCGCTGGCGACTGCTGACCGGAAGTGCGTTGGTCGGCGCCCCGGCGGTGGCCGGCGACACCGTCTACGTCACCACCCGCACGGGGGCGTTGCTGGCGGTGACCGCCGACGAGGGCCAGGCCCGGTGGCGCTTCGAGACCACCGAGGCGATGCGGGCCGGACCTGCGGTGGGCACCGGGCTGGTCTACGTGAGCACCGAGTCCGCCGACGGCGCCGGCGGCCACGTCTACGCCGTCGACGGGCGCACGGGGACGGAGCAGTGGCGCCTCAACGCCGACGTCGTGCCGGTCGGCCCCGCCGCCGTCTCGGAGGGGAGCGTCTTCGTGAGCGCCGGCGATGTGATCGCTCTCGACGCCGTCACCGGCGCCGAGCGCTGGCGCCGCGGCTTCGGGGCGACCGGGGCCGGTCCGGTGGCCGCCGGCGCCGGCCTGGCGGTGGTGGCCACGGCGTCGGGCCTCAGCGCCCTCGACGCCGCCACCGGTGAGCTGCGCTGGTCGTGGACCTCGACGGCGCCTCCGCAGGTGGCCCCGGTGGTGGCCGGCGAGTCGGTGGTCGGCGACGACGGGGCGGGGGGGGTGGTGGCGCTCGACACCGCTGACGGCACCGAACGCTGGCGGGTGCCCACCTCGGGGCTGTTGCAGTCGCCGGTGGTGTCCGGCGGCGCCGTGGCCGCCGCCACCTCCCGCGGCGTGGTGGCCCTCGACCTGGGAAGCGGCGGACTGCGGTGGCGGGCCGGACCCGTCGACGACGAGCGCCTGCGGCTGGCCGGAAACGGGCTGTCCGTGGTGGTCACCGCCGGCCAGGCGGTGATCGTCGACGCCGCCAGCGGCGACCTCGAAGGTGGTGCCGATCTGGCCACCACGGCCCTGGCCACCCCGGCGATGGGCGGCGAGGTGGCCTACGTGGCCGCCGGCGACACGCTGGAGGCGGTGGCCCCCGTCGTGGCCTGACCAGCCCGGCTGGCCCGGTGCAACGACTCCGGGGTCACCACGCCGACGAAGCGCTCGCCGTCGGCCACGGCCACCCAACCGGCGTCGCGGAGCAACAGGGCGGACAGGGCGTCCTGGAGGGTGGCGCTGCTGGGCACCGGGGCGTCGACCGGCGTGGCGGCGTCGCCGGCGGTCACGCCGCCGGCCGGCTCCCTGCCCAGCCACCCCTCCAGTCGTCGTCCGGCTCCCAGCACCACGGCGTAGTCGGTGCCTGCGGCGTCCATGGCCCGACCGGCCTCGTCGAGCGAGGTGTCGGCGCTCACGACCACCGGCTGGTCGACGGCGGCGCCGACGGGGGTGACCCGGAGGCGCTTGAGGCCGCGGTCGGCCCCGACGAAGTCGGCCACGAAGTCGTCGGCGGGGTGTCCCAGCACGTCGGACGGGGTGGCGTGCTGGGCCAGCACCCCGCCCTGGGCCAGCACGGCGATGCGATCGCCCAGCCGGACCGCCTCCTCGACGTCGTGGGTGACGAAGATCACCGTCTTGCGCAAGGTGCCCTGCAGGAGGAGGAACTCCCGCTGCAGGCGGTCGCGGGAGATCGGGTCGATGGCCCCGAAGGGCTCGTCCATGAGCAGCACCGGCGGGTCGGCGGCCAGCGCCCGGGCGACGCCGACCCGCTGGCGCTGCCCACCGGAGAGCTGGTGGGGGTAGCGGGGCCCGTGGACGGCGGGGTCGAGCCCCACCAGCGCCAGCAGCTCGGCGACCCGCTCGGCCACCCGGGCCCGCTCCCACCCGAGCAGGCGGGGGACGGTGGCCACGTTGGCGGCGATCGTCTGGTGGGGGAACAGCCCCACGTGCTGGATCACGTAGCCGATGCGCCGGCGCAGGGCCACGGGGTCGCCGCTGGTGACGTCGTCGCCGTCGAGCACGATGCGCCCGCTGGTGGGTTCCACCAGGCGGTTGACCATCTTCAAGATGGTGGTCTTGCCGCATCCCGACGGCCCCACCAGCACGCACAGCTCACCGTCGTCGACGTCGAGCGACAGATCGTCGACCGCCACCTGACCGCCGGGGAAGCGCTTGGTCAGGTGCTCCAGGCGGATCATCCGCCGGCGACGCTATCCCTCGCCACCCGGCACGCTAGACCGGGGAGGTGGCCGAGTCGCAGCCGTGGATCGACTGGGGATGGGTCGCCGGCCACGGTCCCCTGATCGGCGAGCTGGTGCGCCAACACCTCGAGCTCACGGTGCTGGCGGTGGCCATCGGCCTGCTCGTCTCGGTGCCCCTGGCGGTGGCCGTCCGGCGGTGGGCGAGGCTCAGCGCACCCGTGCTCGGCGCGACGGGCGCGCTGTACACCATCCCGTCGCTGGCGCTGTTCGCCCTGCTCGTGCCCTGGACCGGGCTGTCGCGCACCACGGCGCTGGTGGGGCTGACCAGCTACACCCTGCTCATCCTCGTCCGCAACACCGTCGCCGGCCTCGACGGGGTGCCCGACGAGGTGAAGGAGGCGGCGACGGGCATGGGCTACGGCGACGCCCGGCGCCTGCTCGCCGTCGAGCTGCCCCTCGCCCTGCCGGCCATCGTGGCCGGCATCCGCATCGCCACCGTCACCACCGTCGGCCTGGTGACGGTGGGCGCCTTCATCGGCCACGGCGGCCTCGGCCAGCTCATCCTCGACGGGCTCAACCGCGACTTCCGCACACCGCTGGTGGTGGGCTCGGCGTTGTCGGTGGCCATCGCCACCGGCGCCGACGTGACCCTGGTTGCCGTCCAGCGCCGGCTCAGCCCGTGGGCGTCGAGGGCCTAGCCGTATGGACCTCCTCCTCGACGTGGTGGTGTGGTTCGGCGATCGGGCGAACTGGCGCGGCGACAACGGGTTGTTGCACCTGACCGTCGAGCACGTGGTGGTGTCGGCGGCGGCGCTGGCGCTGGCCATGGCCCTGGCCCTGCCGGTTGGCCTGGTCCTCGGCCACCTGGGCCGGGGCGGGGTGGTGGCGGTGAACGCCGCCAACGTCGGCCGGGCGGTGCCGTCCTTCGCCGTGCTGGTGATCGCCCTGCAGCTGTCGTCGATCGGCGTCACGCCGACGGTGGTCGCCCTGGTGGCGCTGGCCGTGCCGCCCATGGTCACCAACTCCTGGGTCGGCGTCCGCCACGTCGACGACGACGTGAGGGAGGCGGCCCGGGGCATGGGCATGACCGGTGTGCAGCTGTTCCGTACGGTCGAGCTCCCCCTCGCCCTTCCCGTCGTCATGGCCGGGGTGCGCACCGCCGCCGTCCAGGTGGTGGCCACCGCCGCGCTCGCCGCCGTGGTGGGCTACGGCGGACTCGGCGCCCTCATCCTGCTGGGGCTGCGCACCGGCGACAACGTCGAGATCGTTGCCGGCTCGGCTACGGTGGCGGCGCTCGCCTTGATCACCGAGATCGGGTTGGGGCTGGTGCAGCGGGGGCTCACCGCCGAGCCGCTTCGCCGCGGGGCGGCCTCGGCCGCTCCCGACGAGCTCGCTGTCGCCGGCCCGGGCTAGGCGTTCCCAGCGACCAGAGAGGTCTCCGCATGCGCTCCATCCCGACCCGCCCGTGGGCGCACGGCCTGGTGCTCGCCGCCGTGCTGACCGTCGGCGCCTGCACCGACTCCGACCCCTCCACGGTGCAGACCGCCCCCGATGGGACCGCCGCCGACGACGGAGCCCCCACCTTCGGCTTCCAGGCGCTCGATCCCGGCGCCGTCACCGTCACCGCCCTCGAGCAGGGCGAGATCGACATCGCCCTGCTGTTCTCCACCGTGGGCGCCATCGCCGCCAAGGACCTGGTCGTGCTCGAGGACGACCGGGGCCTGCAGGGCTCGGAGAACATCGTGCCGCTGGTGCGCTCCGACGCCGTCGACGCCACCGCTGCCGAGGTGCTCGACGGTGTGTCGGCGGCGCTGAGCACCGAGGAGATCACCGAGCTGAACCAGCGCGTCGACGGCGAGAAGATGGATCCCGACGTGGTGGCCCGCGAGTACCTCGATCAGGAAGGCCTGCTGGAGGTGGCCTCGCCCCGAGGCTCGGGATCGCTCGTGGTGGGGTCGTTCAACTTCACCGAGAGCCAGATCGTGGCCGAGCTCTACGCCCAGGCGCTGGAGGCGAACGGCTACGACGTGACCGTGGAGGCCAACCTCGGGTCGCGTGAGCAGGTGGTGTTCCCGGCAATCAGCAGCGGCGAGCTCGACATCGTGCCGGAGTACATCCAGAGCCTGCTGAACTTCCTCGACCCCGACGCCGGGTCGGTGACGCCCGAGGAAGGCGTCGAGCGGGTGGAGGCGCTGCTGCCCGAGGGGCTCGAGCTGCTGGAGCCGTCGGCCGCCCAGGACCAGAACGCCCTGGTGGTCACCGCCGAGACGGCCGAGCGCCTGGGCCTGCGCACGGTGTCCGACCTCCTCACCGTCGACGAGCCGCTGGTGCTCGGCGGCCCCCCGGAGTGCCCCGAGCGCCCGCTGTGCATCCCCGGCTACGAGGAGGTCTACGGCCTGCGCTTCGACGCCTGAGGGTCTCGCCGCCGAACCGGAGGTTCGGCGGCGACCTCGCCGCCGCCGTCGTCGTGCGTTCTGGCCCGCAGAACGGCGCGGAAAACGATGCGGTCTGCCGACCAGAACGGTGGAGGGTCGGGGTCAGCGGGAGGGCCAGCGCAGGCTGAAGCAGCGCTGGTCGACCGAGCCGGGGCCCCAACGGCCCCACAGGCCGAGGAAGCAGGTCTTGGTCGACTCGGTCCAGGCGATGGCGCGGGGCTCGGCCACCCGGCGGACCACCTGGCGGATGCCACCCTCGTGGACGACGTAGCCCGCCCATGTGCCGGGGTAGTCCTGGGGGCTGCCCACCTCGGCCACGGTGATCGGCCCCCACCGGTGACGGCGGTGGCGGTGGCTGTGGCCGGTGATCACCAGCGTCGCGGGGTTGGCGGCGGCCACGGCGTCGAGGAACGCCATGGCCTCGGCGCCGGGGATGCCCCGGGGTGGATGCGTCATCAACCGGTGGCGTTGGGGGTGGTGGTGGATGGCGACCAGCGCCGGCCCGTCGGCGTCGGCGACCAGGCGCGCCACCTCGGTGGTGCTGGCGGCGATGGTGCCCCGGTTGCGCTCGGCCACGGTGGTGTCGGCGGTCACCAGGCGCACGCCGGGCAGGTCGCGGGCGTGCGGGCGCGGCGCGTGGAGCTCGATGCCGGCGGCGGCGAGGATGGCGCGACCGTCGCTGGCGCCCCGGCACACGTCGTGGTTGCCGAGGATGGCCTCGACCGGCAGGCCGGGGCCCGAGAGGACCTCGGCGGCGGTGGCCCACTCGTCGGGGCTGCCGTGGTCGGTGATGTCGCCCTTGGCCAGGAGCAGCTCGGCGCCCCACGCCGCCGCCTCCGACACCGCCGCCCGCAGGCACCGCTGCGGTGGCGGCTCACCGCCGTCGCCGGGATGCGCCACGGTGGGCAGGTGCCCGAAGCGGGGATCGCCGAGGTGGATGTCGTTGACCGTGGCCAGGCGGAACAGCTCAGGGCCGGGTGGGGGGGCGAGGGTGCGCGCCGCCAGGTGCTGGGGCGGTGCCCCCTCGGATTCGACCACCACGTCGAGGTCGGTGTCGGCGGGCAGGCCGGCCAGCACCCACGCCCCCGGTCCGCCAGGGTGGTCGACCACCACCTCGGCGTCGCCGGCCGACAGGCGCACCGGTCCCTGCGCCAGGGCGTCGGCCATCACCTGCACGGAGCTGTCCTCGACGGCGAACAGCGACACCCCGGTGCCCGGCGGCCGAAGCCCCGCCACGGTGGCGGTGACCCGGTCGACGACGACGGCGCCGCCGCTCATGGACGGGTGGCTGCCGACAGCAGCCAGTCGGCCACGCGCGGCACCTCCCGGGCCCGCAGGGCGAGGTTGACCCGCAGGCGCTCCCGGTGCTGGGCGATGGTGCGGGCCCCCTGGGGGACGGGGTGCTCGTCGAGGAACGCCTCCACCCGGGCAGCCAGCTCGGGCACCGACAGGGCGGTGATGCCGCCGAGCATGGCGGGGATGGCGTTGTCGGGGAAGCGTCGGTTGACGGCATCCCAGTTGGCCTCGAGGAACTCCCAGGCCACTGCCCCCACCTCCCGGGTCCCCAGCGCCCGCAACACCAGGTACGGGGCGTTCTGGGTGCGGACCTCGTCGGTCAGGGTCATGGCCAGGGTCCGTCGGGCCAGGTCGGCCTGGGGGAATCGCGCCAGGGCGTAGAGGTAGCGCATGGCCTCCTGGGGCGAGGGCGAGGTGGTGGCACGGCGCAGCACCACCTCGTAGTCGGCGGCGGTTCCGGAGGAGGCGACCACCGCCAGGGCGGCGGCGGCCACGTCGGGGTCGACCCGCTGTCCGGCGAGGTGGGCGTCGTGGAGCCGCCGGGCGTGGCTCTGCACCTCCGCCGACGCGCCGAGGGTGCCGGCGGTGCTGATGAGGATGCCGCGCAGCGCCCGCGTGGGTTCGTCCTCCCCGGTTGCCGGCCACCACCCGAGCCGGTCCAGCGCCGGGCCCACGACCGTGTCGACCCAGGGGGCGAAGCGCGCCCGGGCATCGTCGTAGAGGAGGTGGTGGAGCGTGCCGAGGGGTGCCACCAGGGTCGCCCACACGGTCCGGTCGTCCTCGTCGGAGAACGCCTCGGCCAGCTCGAGGAACGCGGGAGCCGGGGTGTCGCCGGCGAGGACGGCCGCCCAGGTGTCGTCGACGAGCAGGGCCCGCTCCACCGGTGCGAGAAGAGCCAGCGACGACCGCAACGAGGCCAGCAGGTCTGACGAGTACCGCACCCGGTAGAAGCCGTGGGCACCGGCGTTGACCACCACCGGTCGCCCGGGCAGGACGACGTCGGTCGACGCCCCCTCGAGCAGCACCCTGGTGGGCGCCGACCCTCCCGCCAACGCCAGCAGCGGCACCGGCCAGGACGCGGGCGGGGCCGGGTCGGCCCCGGCGAACACGAAGCGGCGCTGCCCGAGGCGGACACCGCCGCCGGCGGACTCCACGCTCACCAGCGGGTAGCCGCCCTGGAAGATCCAGGCGTCCATGATGCGCCGCACCGGCTCGCCGGTGGCCGCCTCGATGGCGTCCCACAGGTCGGTGGTCTCGGCGTTGGCGTACTGTCGCTCGGCCAGGTAGCGGCGGATGCCGGCCCGGAACGGCTCGGTGCCGAGGTACTGCTCGAGCATGCGCAGCACCGACGCCCCCTTCTGGTAGGTGAGGACGTCGAACATGCCCTCCGCCTCCTCGGGCGAGCGCACGGGGTACTCGATGGGGCGGGTGCTGGCCAGGGAGTCGGTGGCGAAGGCGGCGGAGCGCTCCGTGGCGAAGGAGTCCCAGCGCCGCCACTCCGGGCGGAAGGCGTCGACGGCGGCCACCTCCATGAACGTGGCGAAGGCCTCGTTCAGCCACAGGCCGTTCCACCAGCGCATGGTCACCAGGTCGCCGAACCACATGTGGGCCAGCTCGTGGGCCACCACGTCGGCCACCCGCTCCAGCTCGGCGCGGGACACGGCGTCGGGGTCGACGAGCAGGACCTGCTCTCGGAAGGTGATGGCGCCCAGGTTCTCCATGGCGCCGAAGGCGAAGTCGGGCACGGCGATCAGGTCGCACTTGTCGCCGGGATAGGCGATGCCGTAGTAGTCGCCGAACCAGCGCAGGCAGAACTGGGCGACGTCCAGGGCGAAGGGCGCCAGGTGGCCCTTGCCGGGCACGTGCACCACCCGCAGCGGCACGCCGTCGACGTCGACGGGCTCGGTGGCTTCGAGTGGGCCGACCACGAACGCCACCAGGTACGTGCTCATGGGGATGGTGTCGGCGAAGCGCACGGCGACGCGGCCGTCGTCGGTGGGGCGCTCGTCGACCACCGAGGTGTTGCTCACCGCCAGCAGACCCTCGGCCACCACCAGGGTCACCGCGAACACCGCCTTGCGGTCGGGCTCGTCCCAGCACGGGAACACCCGCCGGGCGTCGGTGGCCTCCATCTGGGTGGTGGCGATGACGTGCCCGTTGCCGGCGTCGTCGGTGAACACGCTGCGGTAGAAGCCGGCGAGCTTGTCGTTCAACACCCCTCGGAAGCGCAGGTGCAGCGTCCAGTCGCCGGCGTGCGCCGTCTCGGCCAGCGCCAGCGTGAGCCGCTCCGTCCGCGGGTCGAGGTCGGGCTGGGCGGCTCGCCTGGTGCCGTCGGCGGCGGTGAGCTCCACCTCGAGGATCTCGAGCTCGACGGCGTTGAGCACCACCTCGTCCACGGGCTCGGTGATCTCCACGGCGATGGCGGCGGTGCCGTCGAAGGTGGAGGTGTCGAGGTCGGGCTCGATGCGCAGCTCGTAGCGGCGGGGGACGACCGTGCGGGGCAGCCGGTGCCCGTCGTCCTGGCCCTCGAGTTCGCCCTCTTCCTGCATGCCGGGATGGTAACGGCGGTGCGAGGCGTTGCCCTGTACGTTCTCCAACGTGGAGACCCTCGGTGCACCGGAGCTGCTCATCCTCCTCGTGCTCGCGGGGTTCCTGTTCGCCACGTTCTATGGCGCCTACCGAGCGTTCAAGAACGGCGACACCCCCTGGCTCATCGGGATCCTGGTCACCTGGGTGGTCGGCCTCGGCTGGCTGGTCCGCGATCGCTTCCTTCCGGTCGAGGTCGGCACCTCCGCGCCCACCTTCGCCGCCCGGGATCTCTCGGGAGCCCCGGTCTCGCTGGAGAGCCTCCGCGGCGAGGTGGTCCTCCTGAACATCTGGGCGACCTGGTGTCCGCCCTGCCGCGAAGAGATGCCCAGCATGCAGCGCCTGCAGGAGAAGCTCGGCCCGGAGGGGCTGCGGATCGTCGCCGTCAGCATCGACGCCGAGTCCGGTGGCACCGATGC
>JAHWJH010000071.1 GCA_019348555.1 Actinomycetota bacterium | reverse complement strand
CTACCGCTTCTCGTGGCTGCGTGACGCCACGTTCACCCTCGACGCCCTGGTGGCGTCGGGTTACACCGCCGAGGCGGTCGAGTGGCGCGACTGGCTGTTGAGGTCGGTGGCGGGCGACCCCAACGACCTGCAGATCATGTACGGCGTGGCCGGCGAACGTCGCCTGCCGGAGCTGATCCTGCCGTGGCTGCCGGGCTACGAGGGCTCCGCGCCGGTGCGGGTGGGCAACGGGGCGCACGACCAGTTCCAGCTCGACGTCTACGGCGAGGTGCTCGACTCCCTCCACGGCGCTCGACGGGCGGGCATCGGCCCCGACGAGGCCGCCTGGGCGCTCCAGCGGGCGCTGCTGGCCAGTCTCGAGCGGGTGTGGGATCAACCCGACGAAGGCCTGTGGGAGGTGCGCTCGGGGCGGCGCCACTTCACCCACTCCAAGGTCATGGCCTGGGTCGCCCTCGACCGGGCGGTGGGCGGAGTGGAGCACTTCGGCCTGGACGGCCCCGTTGAGCGGTGGCGGGCCCTGCGCGACCAGATCCACGCCGAGGTCTGCGCACGGGGCTACGACGCCGAGCGCAACACCTTCGTGCAGAGCTACGGGTCACGCCACCTCGACGCCAGCCTGCTCATGTTGCCCCTGGTCAACTTCCTGCCCGCCAACGACCCCCGCGTCGCCGGCACCGTCGACGCCATCCAACGGGACCTTGTCAGCGACGGCTTCGTCTACCGCTACAACCCCACGGAGACCGACGACGGCCTCAGCGGCACCGAGGGTGCGTTCCTCATGTGCACGTTCTGGATGGTCGACTGCCTGCAGCTGCTCGGGCGTCGCGAGGAGGCCTGCGCCACCTTCGAGCGCCTGCTCGACCTGCGCAACGATGTGGGCCTGCTCGCCGAGCAGTACGACGTGTCTGCCGGGCGCATGGTGGGAAACTTCCCGCAGGCCTTCAGCCACGTGGCCCTGGTCAACTCTGCCCTGATGCTGTCGGGGACCTTCGACCCGGTCGCCGAGCGCCGCGGCTAGCCGGCCGGCTCGACGGCGACGCGCCCTCAGGGGCGAACGGACAGCCCCAGTGCCCGAGCGGCAGTGGCCTGGGCGGCGTCGGCGGTGACGAAAACCAGCTCGTCGTCGCCGGCCAACGCCCGACCCTCGCGGTCGGCCACGGCCAGGTGGATGGCGTCGAGGGTCCCGAGCGGATGCTCGCGCACCAGCTCGGCAGCCCGGCGGAGCGTCGGCCGAGCGTCGAGGGGGATCAAGCGGATGCGCCGACGCACGGCAGCGACTTCGGGGAAGCCCTTCTCGGCGCCGCCGATGGTGTCGGCCGAGAACCTTCTCGCACGGCGGGCCGCAGAGAACGCCCGCTCCACTTCCACCGTGCTCAGGGCACTCACGAGAACCGTGTGCGAACCAAGCAGCAACAGTTGTCGGAACACCGGGTGGTCACGCTCGTCGACGAAATACGCCCGTACCAGCGCACTGCTGTCGGCAAAGCGGATCAGCGACGCGCCTCGCGCTCGGCCAGGATCTCCTGGCTCGCGGTTCCCATTCCTCGGCTCGACTCGATGAACTCGTCTTCGTCGTCGACGGGTACGCCCCAGGGGATCAGCTCGATACCGAGTTCCTCGGCCCGACGGCGCAGCTTCTCCTCGGGGGTCAGCTCCTCGGCCGCAGCCTTCTGGAGCACCTCGTTGACCAGGGCGTTGAGCGAACGCCCCTCGCCCTTTGCCTTGGCCTTCAGGCGGGCGTGGAGGTCGTCGTCGACGCGGGTGATGAGCTGGCGCATGTCATCATGATAGCGAAGGAGGGTCTACAGTGCTATCATTTTCGGTCAGACTCTCCAGGTGGCTGGCATCGTTGTAGCGGCGCAGCGCCCAGCGCAGCGGTCCGTCGTCGGTCCGCTCCGCCACCCACTCGGTGACGGCGGCATTGGTGGTGCGCAGGTCGAGGTCGGCGGCCCGCTGGGGAGGGATGCCGAGGAAGTTGACCATCGAACCGTCGATCACCCCGCCGTGGCAGGCGATCACCACGGTGGAGCCGGCGTGGTCGACGGCGATGCGGTGCAGGGCGCGGCCGACCCGCACCAGGAACTCCGCCACGCTCTCGCCTCCGGGCGACAGCGGGGCGTAGGGGTCGGCGCGCATGTCGACCCCATAGCGTTCCTGGTAGTCGTCCCAGTTCTGTCCGTCGCACTCCCCCGGCTGCAGCTCGCACAGGTCGGGATCCGGCTCGACCGACAACCCTCCAAGCGCCGGCGCCAACAGCTCAGCCGTCTCCAGCGCCCGTGGCAGGGTGGACGACAGCAGCCGGTCGGCCCCCACGTCGCTCGCGCTCCATCGCCCGGCGAGCGCCGCCACCTGGCGGCGACCGAGGTCGGACAGCCCGGTGCAACCGGTGGCGCCGCCCACCACCCGGGTCACCTGAGCTTGCGACTCCCCGTGGCGCACCAGCAGCAGCCTGGTGGCGGCGATCACGCCAAGACCTCCACGAAGCGACCCAGCTGGCGCAGGGTGCGGCACTCGAACACCCCGTCGCAGTGGGGGGCGTAAGAGCCCATGATCGAGTCGCCGGTGTCCCAGTAGGCCCGGGGCTCGGGGTTGAGCCAGTAGACGTGGCGGGCGGAGCGGGCCAGCTCCTCGAGTACCTCCGGTTGGCCGTCGTGGTAGTTGCTGCGGGCGTCGCCCAGCACCAGCACCGTGGTGCGAGGCCCGACGTCGGAGCCGTAGCGGGCCGAGAACGCCGCCAGCGCGGCGCCGTAGTCGGAGTGGCCCTCACCAGCCACCACCTCGGCCTCGGTGTTGACCCGGCGCACGGCAGCGTCGAAGTCGTCGGGGGCACCGAAGAACCGGGTGACCTCATCGACACCGTCGATGAAGGCGAACGAGCGCACCGCGGAGAACTGGCTGCTGACAGCATGCACCAGTGCCAGGGTGAACCGGGCGAAAGCAGCCACCGAACCGGAGATGTCGGCCACCACCCAGATCTCGGGCTTGGCCGGGTGCGACCGGCGGAACCGAGGCTCGATCGGCACCCCGCCGGTGCCGAGGGAGTGGCGCACGGTCGATCGGATGTCGAGGCGCCCCCGATGGCGGGACCGCCGGCGGCGGGCCAGGCGGGCGGCCAGGGCACGGGTGAGGGGGTGCAGGCAACGCCGCAGCGCCACCAACTCGTCGCGGGAGGCGTGCATGAAGTCGACGTCGACGGGCAGGGGGCGGCGAAGCGCGCCGGACACGGCCTCGGCACCGCGCTCGGCCACCAGTCGTCGCCGGACCTCGGCCTCCACCTGGTCACGCAGGCGCCGGGCGCGCTGCTCGAGCTCGTCGCGCCGCAGTCGCCGGTCGAGCGAGCTCTCCGCCGAGCCCTCGCCGAGCAGGCGCTCCAGGGTGGCGTCGAGCTCGAGGCTGCGCAGGGTCCGGTAGAGCTCGTAGCTGCCCCCGCCGAGGCGCCGGTCGGCGCTGATGTTGGCGTGGCGGGCGACGCCGAGCCGGGCCAGCTCCGACAGCGCCGCTTCGTCGCCGGCCGCCAGGGCGGCGGCGACCCGCTCGGCGAGGTCGTCGCCGGCGGCTGTGGGGTCGACGGGCTCGCCGTCGACCACGATGGACGGCGCCAGGGAGAACCACACCTCGAACACGGTGTCGAAGGCGTCGAGGTGGTCGGCGTGCTTGACCAGGGTTGCGGCCAGCGCTGCTTTGAAGGCGGCCCGGTCCTCGAGGGGCACCTGGGTCAGGGCCCGCACGGCGTCGAGGTGCTCGGAGATCGACACCGGGATCCCCACCCGGCGCAGCTCGTCGACGAACGACGACACCCGGGGAAGCACCTCACACCACCCCCCCGGCGGTCAACGAGGCCCTGGCACGGGCCAGGTCGCCCCGGTGCTTGAGCAGCAGCGGCAGGGTGGCACATGCCTGGTCGACGTCGACGGTCTCGATGCTCAACAGGACCAGGGTGCGGGCCCAGTCGAGGGTCTCCGACACCGACGGAGGCTTGTGGAGCTCGAGGGCCCGCAGCGAGCGCACGATGCGGGCCACCTGGTCGGCCAGGGCCTCCGATGCCCCCGCCACCCTGGTGGTGACGATGCGCCGCTCGCGCTCCAGGTCGGGGTAGTCGAGGGGCAGGTACAAGCATCGGCGCCGCAGCGCCTCGGAGAGGTCCCGGGTGTTGTTGGACGTGAGGAACACCAGTGGGAGCTGGGTGGCCACGATGGTTCCCAGCTCGGGGATCGAGACCTGGTAGTCGGACAGGACCTCCAGCAGCAACGCCTCGGTCTCGATCTCCACCCGATCGACCTCGTCGACGAGCAGCACCACCGGCTCGCTGGCCCGGATCGCCTCCAGCAGCGGGCGGGTGAGGAGGAACTCCTCGGAGAAGAGCTGGCCCTCGACGTCGTCCCAGGCGGTGAAGGACCCTTCGCCGTTGGCATCGGCGCTGCGCTCGGCCTGGATGCGCAGTAGCTGCTTGCGGTAGTTCCACTCGTAGAGCGCCTTCGCCTCGTCGAGTCCCTCGTAGCACTGCAGGCGGATCAGGCGGCTGCGGGTCATGGCCGCCACCGCCTTGGCCAGCTCGGTCTTGCCCGTGCCCGCCGGCCCCTCCACCAGCACCGGCTTGTCGAGGCGGTCGGCCAGGAACACGGCGGTGGCGATGGCGTCGTCGGCCAGGTACCCGGCTCCGGCCAGCCCGTCTCGCACCGCGCCGATGGTGGCGAACCGCTCGCTCACCCGGCGAGGGTACCGACCCGGCTACTGGCCTGGCGCTACGCCCACAGCGAGATCGACGACGAATCGACGCTTCCGGCCGGCGAAACGCCCCGCTTTCCGTCACGCCCTGCCGGCCGGAACGGTGCGGGCCCGTTTCACCCACCACTCATAGCGCCTCCCGGCGCCACATCGGCGCCATATGGTAGGATATGGCCGTGGCTCGCCGGAGCAGTCGGACACAGACGCTCGTGCAGCTCAGCGACACCCTGCTGGCCATGCTCGATCAGCGAGCGGCCCGGCGCGGGGTGTCCCGCAGCCAGCTCATCCGCGAGGCGGTCGAGGCGCATCTGGCCGACGACCTCGAGGCGGAGATCTCTCGGCGGATCCTCGCCGGGTACGAGGCGGTACCGCAGAGCACGCTGGACGAGTGGGGCGATCCGTCGGGCGTCGCCGCCGCCACCGCTCGGGATCTCCACCGACGCCTCGACGCCGAAGAGGCTGAGGCCGGCCAGCCGGGGTGGTAGCTCGGGGCGAGGTGTGGTGGTCCGAGGCGCCCGAGTGGCAACGCCGTCCGGTCCTGATCCTCACCAGAGACGTGGTCGCCGACCGGCTGACCTCGGTGCTGGCTGCGCTGGTGACCACCGTCGAGCGGAACCTGCCGACCGAGGTGACCCTCGACGAGGGAGACGGGATGCCACGACCGTGCGTCGTCAACCTCGACAACGTGACCTCCACGCCCGCCGCCTACCTCGTCGAGCGCATCACCCGGCTGGGCCCGGAGCGGATGCACGAGGTCTGCCGGGCGCTCGCCGTGGCCAGCGGCTGCTGATCCTCGGCTGCGGGCGGGCCCGCTAGACGACGTGGCCGGCGCCGTGCACCACGTACTTGGTGGTGGTCAACTCGCGCAGGCCCATCGGCCCCCGGGCGTGCAACTTCTGGGTGCTGATGCCGATCTCGGCTCCGAAGCCGAAGCGCTCGCCGTCGACGAAGCGGGTGGAGGCGTTCACCAGCACGGCGGCGGCGTCGACCTCGGTGGTGAAGCGGGTGGCGGCGGCGAGGTCGCCGGTGACGATGGCCTCGCTGTGGCCGGAGCTGTGGCGGTTGACGTGGTCGATGGCCGCCTCGAGGGAGTTCACCACGGCCACACTCATCTTCAGGTCCAGGAACTCGGTGGCGAAGTCGTCTGGCTCGGCGGCTCCGATCGACGGCTCGATGGCGCGGGCGGCGTCGTCGCCCACCAGCTCCACCCCGGCCAGCGCCTTGGCCAGCGCCGGCAGGAACGCCTCGGCCACGGCCTCGTGCACCACCAGCGACTCCGCCGCGTTGCACACCGACGGGCGCTGGGTCTTGGCGTTGACCACGATGGCCTCGGCCATGGCCACGTCGGCGGCGGCGTCGACGTAGACGTGGCAGTTGCCGTCGCCGTCGATCACATAGGGCACGGTGGCGTGCTCCAGGATGGCGGCGATGAGCGACGGCCCGCCCCGGGGGATCAACACGTCGACGTAGTCGCGCAGGCGCATGAACTCCACCGCGGCCTCCCGGCTGGTGTCGTCGACCAGCTCCAGACCGCCGGCAGGCAGGCCGGCTCGCACCAGGGCCTCGCGCAGCACCGAGGCGATGGCCCGATTCGAGGAGATGGCCCCCGACGAGCCCCGCAGGAAGGCGGCGTTGCCCGACTTGAGGCACAGCCCGAAGGCGTCGCTGGTCACGTTGGGCCGGTTCTCGTAGACGATGGCCACGACGCCCAGAGGCACCCGGACCCGCTCGATGCGCAGGCCGTTGGGCCGGACCCAGCCCTCCACCACCTGGCCCACCGGGTCGGGCAATGCCGCCACCTGGCGCAGCCCGGCGGCCATCGCCTCCACCCGCTCAGGACTCAGCCTCAGCCGGTCGACCACCGTGGCGGTCGTGCCCGCCGCCTCGGCTCGGGCCACGTCGTCGGCATTGGCGGCCAGCACGTCGGCACTGCGCTCCACCAGCAGGTCGGCGGCGAGCTGCAGTGCGGCGTCCTTCGCGGTGGTGCTCGCCAGGGCGAGGAGTCGAGAGGCGTCCTTGGCCTCGCGCCCCTGGTCGACCAGCACCTGCTTCACGCGCACGCTGCCGACACGGCCCGATTCCTCACCACCAGGACCACGGAGGCGATGGTAGCTGCCCGCCCAACCCCGCTTCTGGCCGGCGGAACGCCACGGAAACCGCGCCGATCGGCCGGCCAGAACGAACAGCAAGGCGGCCGGCGCCGGACTCAGGCTCCCGACGTGGCCCTGCGGGCCTTACGCCCCTCGTGCTCGAGGTCGTGCACGACCATCATCTCCACCAACTCCGGGAAGGTCACGGTCCGCTTCCAGCCCAGCACCGCAGCTGCTTTGCTCGGGTCACCCACCAGCACATCGACCTCGGCGGGGCGCATGTAGCGCTCGTCCTGGCGGACGTAGCGCCGCCAGTCGTCGATGCCGGCCGCCCGGAAGGCCAGCTCCACGAACTCCTGCACGGAGTGGGTCTCGCCGGTGGCCACCACGTAGTCGTCGGGCTCGTCCTGCTGCAACATCTGCCACATGGCGGCCACGTAGTCGCCGGCGAAGCCCCAGTCACGCTGGGGGTCGAGGCGCCCGAGGGTGAGCTCGTGCTGCAGGCCCAGCTTGATGCGGGCGACGGCGTTGGTGACCTTGCGGGTGACGAACTCGATGCCCCGGCGGGGGCTCTCGTGGTTGAACAGGATCCCGCTGCAGGCGAACAGACCGTAGGAGTCGCGGTAGTTGACGGTGATGTCGTGGCCGAAGACCTTGGCCACGCCGTAGGGGCTGCGGGGATAGAAGGGCGTCTGCTCGTTCTGGGGCGTCTGGCGAACCTTGCCGAACATCTCGCTCGACGAGGCCTGGTAGAAGCGCATCGGGTTGTTGTCGTTGCCCCCGACCAGGCGCATGGCCTCGAGCATGCGCAGGACGCCAACGCCGGTGACGTTGGCGGTGAGCTCCGACTGGCGGAACGACAGGGCGACGAAGGACATGGCCCCGAGGTTGTAGATCTCGTCGGGCTGGCTGTACTCCAGCGCAGCCACCAGCGACAGCAGGTCCTGAAGGTCGCCGCTGACCACCTCGACGAAGGGCAGCTCCTCTTGCAGCACGACCCCACGGGGGTTGTTCTGTCCCTTGACCAGGCCGAACACGTCATAGCCGCGGGCATGCAGGAACTCGGCCAGGTACTGGCCGTCCTGGCCGGTGATGCCGGTGATCAGGGCACGGGGCATCCGGTCAGCTTGGCAGACTCACGGTCGCCGCCGAGGCTGAGTCCAAAGTCACCTTCGTTGCGCTTCGTCGTTCCCGGCCTTGCGCGTACCAGCGTGAGCCGGTCATTCGACGTCAACGGCCGTCCTACACTTCCGCGATGAGCGACAAGCTGGTGGTGGTGGGCCAGGGCTACGTGGGCCTGCCGCTGGCCATGGAAGCGGTCGGCGCCGGCTTCCAGGTGGTCGGCTACGACACCGACGAGCCGCGGGTGAAGGCGCTCGCTGCCGGCGAGTCGTACGTGGAAGACGTCTCCGCCGGTGTGCTGGCCGGCGCTCTCGAGTCACGGCGCTACCGGCCCACGTCGTCGATCGCCGACTGTGAGGGTTTCGACGTGGCCGTGGTCACTGTGCCCACCCCGCTGCGCGAGGGGGTCCCCGACCTGTCCTACATCGAGGCGGCGGCGACCATGCTCGCCGGCCACCTTCGCCCCGGCGCCACCGTCGTGCTCGAATCGACCACCTGGCCCGGCACCACCGAGGAGCTGGTGGCGCCCCTGCTCGAAGACGGCTCCGGCCTGGTGGCTGGTGCCGACTTCCACCTCGGCTACAGCCCCGAGCGCATCGACCCCGGCAACCCCACCTGGGGCCTGGCCAACACCCCCAAGGTGGTCTCGGGCATCGACGCCGCCTCGCTCGGGGCGGTGCAGGGCTTCTACGACCGCATCATCGAGCGCACGGTGGCGGTGTCGGGATGCAAGGAGGCGGAGCTCACCAAGCTGTTGGAGAACACCTTCCGCCACGTCAACGTCGCCCTGGTCAACGAGCTGGCCATGTTCGCCGCCGACCTCGGCATCGACGTGTGGGAGGCCATCGACGCTGCCTCCACCAAGCCCTTCGGCTACCTGCGCTTCACACCGGGGCCGGGCGTAGGTGGCCACTGCCTTCCCATCGACCCCAGCTACTTGTCGTGGCGGGTGCGCCAGCGCCTGGGGCAGTCGTTCCGCTTCGTGGAGCTGGCCAACGACATCAACGACCACATGCCGGACTACGTGGTGCGCCGCCTCACCGTGGCGCTCAACCGGCAGCGCCGGTCGGTCAACGGCAGCCGCATCCTGCTGCTGGGCCTGGCCTACAAGCGCAACACCAGCGACGCCCGGGAGTCGCCGTCGTTGGTGGTGGCCGAGCGGCTGCTGGCGTTGGGCGCCGACGTGCGGGCCGCTGATCCGCATGTCGGCGACGGCCACGTCGACGCCCGCATCGCCCGGGTGGAGCTGACGAGCGAGGAACTGGCCGGGGCCGACGCGGTGGTGGTGCTGGTCGACCACGACGACTTCGACCTCGACGCCGTGGCCGGTGCCGGCCGCTACGTGCTCGACACCCGCCGCTGCTTGACCGGGAAGCACGTCGAGCACCTGTAACGTTCCGTCGATGCAGGCACTGGTCACCGGTGGCGCCGGGTTCATCGGCTCGAACATCGTCGACGCCTTGGTGGCCGGAGGCCACCAGGTGCGGGTGCTCGACGACCTCTCCACCGGTTTTGCCGAGAACATCCACGGCGAGGCCGAACTGCTGGTGGGCGGGGTGGTGGACGCCGAGCTGGTGGTACGGGCCGTCGACGGCGCGGACGTGGTGTTCCACCAGGCCGCGCACCGGGCGGTGCTGCGCTCCGTCGAACAGCCCCTCGCCACCGACCACGCCAACGTGCACGGCACACTCACCATCCTCAAGGCCGCAGCAGACGCCGGGGTGCGCCGGGTGGTATCAGCGTCCTCGAGCAGCGTCTACGGCGGCGCCGAGCAGTTCCCCACCGCCGAGACCGCACCCACGTGGCCGCGCTCACCCTACGCCGTGACCAAACTCACCGGCGAGCACTACTGCCGGGTCTTCGCCGAGCTCTACGGCCTGGAGACCGTGGCCATGCGCTACTTCAACGTCTACGGCCCCCGCCAGCGCCCGGACTCGGCCTATGCCGCCGTCATCCCGCTGTTCATCGACGCCTTGCAGCGAGGCGTGCCGGCCGAGGTCCACGGCGACGGTAAGCAAAGCCGGGACTTCACCTACATCGACGACGTGGTGGCGGCCAACCTGGCGGCAGCGTCGGCGCCGGCCGAGCGCTGCAGCGGCAAGGCCTACAACATCGCCGGTGGCTGCGCCTACTCCTTGCTCGACCTGCTGGACATCCTCGGCGAGATCCTCGGTGTCGAGTGGCGGGCTGACCACGGCGCGCCCCGCCCTGGTGACGTCCGGCACACCCGGGCCGACATCTCCGCCGCCCGAGAAGATCTGGGCCACGACCCGAAAGTCGACTTCGCAGACGGGCTGGCCCGCACCGTGGCCTGGTTCGCCAACCGCTGAACTGGCGCCGACCCACCGTCGTCGGCCGGCTTGCCGAGCATCGGTGACGGCCGAGCCACGACAGGTCGAGCACTAGCATTCCGGCCCATGGGCTGGTGCATGGTGATCCCCGCTGGAGCTGACGTCGCACCGGTGCCGTCGAACCACCGTGGAGGCTCATGAGCACGCAGGACCCCGCCGAGGCCAACGCCGGAACCGGCGCCGCCGTGGACAACGGCACCTCGCCGTTCGAAGCCCGCTCCCAACCGCACGATTCGTCGGGTCCCGACGCCGAGACGGTGACCGGCGCCGAGGCCGCGGCTCCTGGGCCCGCCGAGCCGGGCACGCGGCCGCAGCCGGACGCACCGGCCGAGGCTGCGTCGAGCGAAGGCGACCCCATGGTGGCACGCCTGCGTGAGATGGAGCAGTTGCTCTCGCGTCCGGTCGGGGGTCTCGGACCGCCCGAGGCCAGCGGCTCCTCCGTCAGCGAAGTGCGCCACGAGCTGCGTGCGCTGGTGTCCCAGACCGGGGAGCGCCTTGCTCTCCTGGAGCGCCGTCTCGGCACGCTCGACAGGGCGCTGTCGAGCGTCAACACGCTGCGCAGGGAGGTCAACGACCTCATCGCCCGGGTGGCGGTCGCCGACAAGACGGCCGACGACGAGATCGAGGCGTTCCACGGTCGCCTGGGGGCCGTCGAACAAGGCTTGGGCGCCGTCGACCAGCGGCTGAGGCCGGTAGTAGAGGCCGTCGCCGGCGTCCCGGAGATGCGCGAGGTTCTCGCCCGGCTGGCCGCCTCGGTGGCGGAGGGGGCGGCGGCGATCGAGCAGCGCCTCGTAGAGGTCGAGGGGGGCGTCGACCAGCGACTCGCCACCGTCGAGGCCGGCATCCAGCGCGCTGATGCGCTCCAGGGATCGCTGGCGGGGCTGGCGGCCACGGTGGCCGACCAGATGGCGGCGGACAAAGCGCTCGGGCGGCGGCTGGCACCCGTGGAGAAGGCGGTCGCCGACGTCGCCCACCTGCGGGAAACACTCGCCACGCTGGCGGCCTCGGTGGCCGAGCGGTCCGCGGCTGCGGACCAACGTCTCGCCACCGTCGAGGCGGGCATCGAACGGGCCGATGCGCTCCAGGCCCAGCTGAGCGACCTCACCAGCCAGCACGAGGAGCAGGCATGGTCCTTCGAGCAGCGCCTCGCCCTGCTCGACGAGGGCGCGGGCCGCATCGACGACCTGGCTGGAGACGTGGCGAGGCTGGCTCAGACCACCGCCGAGCTTCCCGACCGGCTCGACGACCACCTGTCGTCCGCCCTGTCCGAGAGCGCCACCCGCCTCGAGCGCCGGCTCGCCCCGCTCGAGGTCGCCGTGGCCTCGCTCGAGCATCGTCTCGATCGCATAGACCGCCTGGCCACGCAGACGGCGTCGGACCACGAAGGGTTCTCCGAGCAGCTCAGCGAACAGATGTCGGAGATCCAGGACCGCCTGACTCCGGTCCAGGAGGTGCTGGCCCGAGTCGACGGCCTCGGCGGCGAGATCGACCGCCTGGCGGCGATGACCGCCTCCGAGCACAACAGCACGGCCCAGCGGGTGAACCGCCAGCTCGACGCCGCTCTCGAGCGGGTGCGCTCGCACGAAGGGCAGATCACGACCCTGGGCGACGTTCGCCAGGACTTCGACGCGCTGGCCATTCGCATCGAGGCGTCCCAACAAGAGGCCGAGATGCGGCTCGCGCAGCGCCTCGAGGGCTTCGGCGCTGCCCTGCACCGCCACGTCCAGGAGCTCGACCGCATGGCCGAGCAGGACAGCCGGCATTGGTGGTTCGTCGCCAGGCGCCGCATCCTCTCCGCCCTGATCGAGCGTGAAGTCCAGCTTCCCGCCGACGCCCGCATCCTCGAGATCGGTTGCGGCACCGGCCATAATTTCCAGATGCTCGGCCGGTTCGGCCGCATCGATGCGATCGAGATCGACGAGGGCGCGCGCGCTCTTGCAAGCCGCCGCCTCGGCCGGGAGGTCGGCACCGCGCCGCTTCCCGAGCTTAGCGGGATCCCCGACGGCACTTACCATTTGATCGCCCTGCTCGATGTGCTCGAACATATCGAGGAGGACGAAGCCTCTCTTGCCAGCATCAAGCGCAAGCTTGCGCCCGGCGGCCGCATCCTCCTCACCGTTCCCGCCAATCAGTGGATGTGGAGCGCCCACGATGCCGCCCACCACCATCACCGGCGCTATTCCAAGGATCGCCTTACACGGGTGATCAAGAGGGCCGGGCTGAGGCCGCACCGGATCAGCTATTTCAACACCCTGCTTTTCCCGCTCGCCGCCGCCGCCCGCATCTTCGGCAAGCTCACGGGCAAGAAGGAGAGCGACGATCAGATGCCGCCCAAGCCGGTGAACAGCCTCCTCGGCGCGATCTTCGGATTGGAGCGGCACCTCGTCGGCCGCGTTCCGCTTCCGGCGGGCGTCTCGCTGGTCGCGATCGTCTCCTGACCCTCAGAGCACTTCCACCTCAACCGATCGGGTTCTTGGAGCATGATGGGTTCAGTTTGACCCATCCGTCAT
>JAHWJH010000070.1 GCA_019348555.1 Actinomycetota bacterium | reverse complement strand
GTCGGCGACGCCCTCACGCAAGCTGGCCTTGCCGTTGGCGTCGAACTCGATGGGTAGGTTCTTGAAACACATGGATGGGGTCTCCCGTCAGTCCGTGTAGGAGTTGGCGTGCAGGCGGTCGGAGTGCTGGTACTTCGAGTAGAACTTGTGCACCGTCTTGAGGGCGCCCTTGGGGCCGCCCCGGGCCCGGGACCAACCGCTGGGCGCACCTTCGGAGTCCCACCGGGTGGTCATGTTCTTGTCGACCCGGGTGATGTTGCGCATGCGGCGGACGAACCCACCGGCCACCTTGCTGGTGCTGCTCGAGAGGAACGAGCCCGGCGAGGTCTGGTAGATGGGCGAGAACTTGTCGGGGAAGCCCGGCATGGTGCAGCCGATGCAGATGCCGCCCATGTTCATGCAGCCGCCGTGGCCGTCGATCTGCCCACGCTCGACGATGTTGCACTGGACCACCGGGCCCCAGCAGCCGATCTCGACGAGGCACTCCTTGTCGCCGTACTCATGGGCGAACACGCCCTCCTCGTAGTACCCGCCACGAGGGCAGTGGCGGTGCACCGTCTCCCCGAACAGCCAGGCGGGGCGACCGAGCTCGTCGAACTCGGGCAGCGGCCCGAGGCCGTTGAGGAACAGCAGGGTGGCCGAGGCGGCCTCCAGGTAGTTGTCGCCGATGGGGGCGCAGCCCGGGATGTTGACGACCGGCACGCCGAAGGCGGAGCGGTAGTCCTTGCCCAGGTAGTCCATCATCCCCATGGCGTTCGTGGGGTTGCCCTTTGCGGCGGGAATGCCGCCCCAGGTGGCGCAGGTGCCGATGGCGATGATCGCCGCAGCGCCGGGAGCCAGGCGGTCGAGCCACTCGAGGCTCGTGATCTGGCGACCGGTCTGGGGGTCGTCGCCGAGGCCCATCCAGTAGCCGCCGGTCTTGGCAGCGACCGACTCGTCCATGATCGAGCCTTCCCACGTGACGACGTAGGGAGCGTCGAGCTCACCGCGCTCGGCCATGAACAGGTTGTGGACCCACTCGGGCCCGGACTCGGTGGAGACCACCGTGTGGACCAGCTCGACCCGAGGCAGGCCGGGGATGATGCCGGCCAGCAGGTGCTCCACCCGGGGGTGGGTACCGCCGGTGACGGCGACGGAGCAGCCGTCGCACGACGCCCCCACCATCCAGAGCAGGTAGATCTTCTTCAGCGGGCCGATGGAGATGACGTCATCCGGCTCCTCGAGCACCCGGCTGCGGATGCCGATGGGCGAGAACGGGTCGAATGGGTCGTAGCCGTCGATGAGGTCCACCGTGCCGAGCCCAGGGTTGAGCTCCATCTTCCACGCGCCCCGCTCGTCGCTCTCGGCGGTGTTGTCGGCCCGGCGGGACATCTCGCCGCCGCCGGCACGGCCCTTGTTGGTCGCCCCACCACGCTTGTTGGTGGGCTCACCGCGGTCGTCGCTCGTGACGCCCTGGGCGGCACTCGATGCCCGCAACGGCTCACGGCGGCCGCGGCCTCCTCTGCCTTCGCTCACATTCCCCTCCTGTGGCTAGCCGAGGGAAGCAAGGATCGCCGCAGTCAACTCTGACGCAGCGGCCCCTCGGTTTGGTAGGTGTAGGCTACATCTAATAGTTCGTGCCGTCAGGAAGAAGTTTCGGCGGCCGGCGAGCGACGATTCCGTGCCGCCATGCTGTCAACTTCCCGGTGTCCGCCAGAGGAGGTGGGTGTAACCTACATCCACCGAAGCGGTCCCGTTCCGAGGCCGCACCGCCGGTCCGCCGCCACCTCAGGAGGGGCCATGGACGATCTGCACTCCCCCAAGTCCGACGCTCTTCGGGCCATGTACTGGCGCAGCGAGATCCTCCAGGTGATGTTCTGGCTGCGCGGCGAGGGGTTCGGCGACCTGGTCGACGCTCCCATGATCGAGCAGTTCCTCGGGGTCGACGCCAACATCGGCGTGGGCTACCTCGACCGGCTGGTCGAGGAGGGCTACCTGGTGCGCGACGGCCACACCTACTCCCTGTCCGAGGCCGGTCGCCAGGAGGGGGCGATGGAGTTCGCCACGTCCTTCGCCGAGCTCACCCGACCCACCCACGGTGAGTGCGCCGACGACTGCTGGTGCCACAACTCGGCCGAGGAGGCCGAGGCGTGCGCCCACCAGCGGGCGGGGCACGAGCACTGATGGCCGCCTTGACCCGCGACGAGGGCGAGGGCCTCTCCCGCCTCTACGTCCGTCCCCTGCTGTTGTTGCTGCTGGCCGAGGGTCCCTCGCACGGCTACGAGCTGCTCGAGCAGGTCCGCCGGGCCGGTGTGCGCAACGCCGACGCCGGTGGCCTCTACCGGTCGCTGCGGGCCATGGAGCAGGAGGGCCTGGTCAGCTCCTGGTGGGAGCCCTCCCAGGCCGGGCCCGCCCGTCGTAGCTACACGGTGACCTCCGAGGGTCGCCGGGCCCTCGACGGGTCGGTTCGCTCGCTGCGTGAGGTCCTCCGCCTGGTGTCCGACGTGGTCCAGCGCCACGATGCCCTGGCCGTCGCCGCGGAGCCGGTGGCCGTCAGCCTCGCCGAGCCGGTGGCCGTGAGCCTCGGGGTGTCCCCATGAGGGTGGCACTGGCGGGCAAGGGCGGCGCGGGCAAGACCACGATCAGCGCCACCCTGTGCCGACTCCTGGCCCGGGCCGGCTCCCAGGTGGTGGCCATCGACGGCGACAGCAATCCCAACCTCGCCCTCGCCCTCGGCATCGACCGGGATCGCAGCGCCGGAGCGCCGTTCCTGCCCACCTCGCTCGTCTCCCGCCGGCTCGACGGCGGTCCTGCGCTCACCGCACCCGTCGATGAGGTGGTGGCCCGCCATGGGATCCTCGGCCCCGACGGGGTCCGCTTGGTGCTGATGGGCGAGCCCGGCCACTCCTCCGAGGGGTGCCTGTGCTCGGCCCACGCCACCGTGAGCGCCCTGCTCGGCGATCTCGGCCGTCAGCCCGCCACCATCACCGTGACCGACATGGAAGCGTCCCCCGAGCACATGAGCCGGGGCACCACCCGCCACGCCGACCTGCTGCTGCTCGTCACCGAGCCCTACTACCGGTCACTCGAGGCGGTGCGACGCATCGCCCGGTTGGCCGACGAGCTGCCCATCCCGCGGGTGGCGGTGGTCGCCAACAAGGTCCGTTCCACCGGTGACGCCAAAGCCGTCGCCGAGTTCGCCGAGCGCCACGGGCTCGAGCTCTTCGGCGAGGTGCCCTGGAGCGACGACGTCGTCCAGGCCGACCTCGCCGGCATCCCCCTGCTCGACGCCGCCCCCGAGGGCGACGCCGTCACCGCCATCACCCGTCTCGCCGATGACATCCGCGAGGCGGTCCACGCCACCGCCGCCACTACGGCGCAAAGGAGCTGACTGTCATGTGTCTGGGAATTCCTGGCAAGGTCGTCGAGATCGTCAGCCTCGAGGAGCACCGGGCAGTCGCCGACGTCGACGGCGTTCGCCGCGAGGTCAACATCGGGCTCGTCATGGGTGACGAAGGTGGCATCTCCGTGGGCGACTACGTCCTGATCCACGTCGGGTTCGCCATGGCCAAGATCGACGAGGAGCAGGCCGCCGACACGCTGGCGGCGATCAAGGAGCTGGGCAGCGTGTTCGACGACGAGATCGAGAACTTCGCCGAGCCGACACCGCTGTGACCGACCTACGTCCCGACCTCGCGCCGATGCACGGTGAGAACCTCGGGGCGTTGGCCGGCATCCGCGAGGCCGGCACCGGTACCACGGTTCCCGGGCTCACCGCCGACCTGGCCCGGGCCTCGCTGGCCCTGGCCCGACGCTTCGCCGCCGGGGGCACCCTGTGGTGCGCCTCGCCGGCGTCGTCGCCCCACGCCCACCACATCGCCGTGGAGTTCGTGCACCCGGTGATCATGGGCAAGCGCGCCCTGCCCGCCGTGGTCGTCCGGCCCGACACCGACCTCGTCGCCAGCCTGCGGGCCACCGTGCGCCCGGGCGACATGGTGGTGGCCGTGGCCGGCGCCGACGACGCCGAGGTCGTCGAGGCCATGCGCCGGGGCCCGGCCTGGGGTGTGGAGACCGTGTGGCTGGGGGCCGGTGCCCGCCCCGCCGACGGCGCCGCCGACCACGTGCTGTGGCTCGACACCGACGATCCCCTGGTGGCCTCCGAGCAGTTCGTGCGGGTCTACCACCTGCTGTGGGAGCTGACCCACGTGTGCTTCGAGCACACCGGGCTGCTGACGGCGCCGCAGGTGTGCGAGGAGGAGGTGTGCATCACCTGCTCCGACGAGGGCCGGGTGGCCGAGATCATCAGCGTCGACGAGCTGGGCGAGGCCCTGGTGCGCACGGCCGAGGGCCGGGAGCACATCGACGTCTCCCTCATCGACCCGCCCCGTCCCAACGACCTGGTGCTGGTCCACGCCGGGTCGGCCATCGCCTCGCTCGAGGACCGCCCATGAGCATCGAGAGCACCGCCTTCCTCTATCCCTTCATCGAGGGCGACGAGCGCGACGCCGAGTCGCTGCTCGCCGACCTGGCCACGTCGGCCGAGGCCAAGTGGGACCAGAGCGAGCGGCTGCGCGAGGCCACCTTGGAGGCGTGCCGCGACCAGGTCGCCACCGTGGCCGCGGCCATGGCCCGGCGCTTCGAGGCCGGCGGGCAGCTCTTCACCTTCGGCAACGGCGGCAGCGCCACCGACGCCGACGAGGTGGCCGAGCTCTTCACCCGGCCGCCCTGGGGCGAGGCCCTGCCCGCCCGCTCGCTGGTCGCCGATGTCGCGGTGCTCACCGCGCTGTCCAACGACATCGGCTTCGACGTGGTGTTCTCCCGCCAACTCGAGGCCCATGCCCGGCCCGACGACATCGCCGTGGCCCTGTCCACCAGCGGCAACTCCGAGAACCTGCTCAAGGCCTTCGCCCAGGCGACCCGCATCGGCATGCTGACCGTCGGCGTGTCGGGCACCGACGGAGGTCGTATGGCCGTCAGCGACGACGTGGAGCACTGCTTCGTCGTGCGCTCCGACAGCGTGCATCGCATCCAGGAGACCCAGGCGGCCCTGGTCCACGCCCTGTGGGCTGCCATCCAACACGAGTACCGACCCGAGGGGGCCCCATGAAGTTCGTCGACGAGTACCGCGACCCGGCCGCCGCCCGCCGGGCGGTCGAGCAGATCGAGCTGCTCGCCGGCGGAGCCCACCGCAAGTTCATGGAGGTGTGCGGGGGCCACACCCACACCATCTACAAGCACGGCATCGAGAACGTGCTGCCGGCCAACATCGAGCTGGTGCACGGGCCCGGCTGCCCGGTGTGTGTCATCCCGATGGGCCGGGTCGACGACGCCATCGCCCTGGCCGAGCAACCGGGCGTCATCTTCACCAGCTTCGGCGACATGATGCGGGTGCCGGGGAGCAAGGGCAACCTGCTCGAGGCCAAGGCCCGGGGCGCCGACGTGCGCATGGTCTACTCGCCCCTCGACGCCCTGCGCATCGCCATGGCCAACCCCGACCGCCAGGTCGTGTTCTTCGCCATCGGCTTCGAGACCACGGCGCCGTCGACGGCGATCACCCTGATCAAGGCTCGGGAGAAGGGCGTCTCGAACTTCAGCGTGTTCTCCAACCACGTCACGATCGTCCCGCCGCTCAAGGCCATCCTCGAGTCGCCCGACCTCCGCCTCGACGGCTTCATCGGGCCCGGCCACGTGAGCACGGTGATCGGGAACCGGCCCTACCGCTTCGTGCCGGCCCAGTACGGCAAGCCGCTCGTCACGTCCGGCTTCGAGCCGCTCGACATCCTGCAGGGCATCGTCATGCTGCTCCGCCAGCTGCGCGACGGTCGCTGCGAGGTCGAGAACCAGTACACACGGGCCGTGCGCGACGAGGGCAACATCAGAGCCCTCGAGGTGCTGGCCGAGGTGTTCGAGCTACGCCCCCACTTCGAGTGGCGGGGCCTCGGGTTCATCTCCCACTCCGGCCTCAAGCTGAGCGCCGCCTTCGCCGACTGGGACGCCGAGCTGCGCTACCTCGTGCCCGGAGTGCGGGTTGCCGACCCCAAGGCATGCCAGTGCGGCGAGGTGCTCAAGGGCGTCATCAAGCCCTGGGAGTGCAAGGTCTTCGGTACCGCCTGCACCCCCGAGACCCCCATCGGCACCTGCATGGTGTCGTCGGAGGGGGCGTGCGCCGCCTACTACAACTACGGGCGCTTCACCCGCGAGGCAGCGGCCTCGGCACGCATCCCCGTCCGCTCCGCCTAGGCCATGGACCCAGCCGGGAACGGGGCCCACCCCGACGGCAAGCGGGGGTCCGCCGAGGAGGAGGTGCTGGAGCGCATCGAGGCGTTCCGGCGCCGCCGCCCCCGCCTGCGCGACGACTTCATCAACTCGGCGCACGGAGCCGGCGGCAAGGCCTCGGCGGCACTCATCGACGGCGTCTTCCTCACCGCCTTCGGCAACGACGCCCTCGCCCCGCTCACCGACGGCGCCCTCCTCACCCTGCCGTCGGGCGAGCGCCTGGCGTTCAGCACCGACTCGTCGGTGGTCAACCCGCTTCGCTTCCCGGGCGGGTCGATCGGCCACTTGGCCATCCACGGCACCGTGAACGACGTCGCCATGATGGGCGCGGTGCCGGCGTGGGTCTCGGCGGCCTTCATCCTCGAGGACGGCTTTCCGGTCGACGAGCTGAAGGCCATCGTGGCCGACATGGCCGAGGCGGCCGTCAATGCCGGGGTGAAGGTGGTCACCGGCGACACCAAGGTGGTCAGCAAGGGCGCCGCCGACGGCCTCTACATCGCCACCGCGGGGATGGGGGTCATTCCCGTCGGCGTCGAGCTCGACGCCCGCAGCGTGCGACCGGGCGACCGGGTGCTGGTGTCGGGCACCATCGGCGACCACGGCGTGGCCGTGATGCTCGCCCGCGGCGAGCTGGGCATCGAGGCCGACATCAACTCCGACACCGCTCCCCTCGGCTCCATGGTCCAGGACCTGCTGGCCGCCGCCCCCGGCACCCGGTGGCTGCGCGACCCCACCCGGGGCGGCGTGGCCACGGTGTGCAACGAGCTGGCGCGCGACGCCGAGGTGGCGATCATCCTCAACGAGGCCGACCTCCCGGTCCGCCCGGCCGTCAACGGCGCCTGCGAGATCCTCGGCATCGACCCGCTCTACGTGGCCAACGAGGGGAAGCTGGTCGCGGTGGTGGCGCCCGAGGACGCCGATGCCGCTCTGGCCGCGCTGCAGGCCCACCCACTCGGCGGCAACGCCGCCCTCATCGGCGAGGTCCGCGACGATCCGCCGGGCATGGTGGTCATCAACACCGGCTTCGGTGGCAACCGCATCGTCGACATGCTCGCCGGCGACCCCCTGCCGAGGATCTGCTGACCCCGTCCCTTCCCCCTTCCGGCCGGCCGGACGGCGCGGAAAGCGCGACGTTTCGCAGGCCAGAAGGTTTGGAGCTCGACGTGGAGCGGCGAAAGATCCGGGTGCGGGGGACGGTGCAGGGCGTCGGCTACCGGCCCTTCGTGTACCGCCACGCCGTGGCGCTCGGGCTGGCGGGGCAGGTCTCGAACGACAGTGAGGGCGTGCTGGTCGAGGCCGAAGGACCCGCCGACCGCCTCGACGAGCTGGCCCGGGTGCTGGCGGAGGATGCGCCACCCCTGGCCCTGGTGACCGCGGTCGAGTCGACGTCGCTGGTGCCCACGGGCGAGGAGGGCTTCACCATCGTCGAGAGCCGGGCCGAGGGCGCGCCCGCCGTCCCCGTCAGCGTTGACGTGGCCACCTGCGCCAACTGCCTGCGCGAGGTCGACGACCCCGCCGACCGGCGCTTCGGCTACCCCTTCACCAACTGCACCGACTGCGGGCCGCGCTACACGATCATCCGCTCGATCCCCTACGACCGGCCCACCACCACCATGGCCGACTTCGTCATGTGCCCGGCCTGCGAGGCGGAGTACCACGACCCCGCCGACCGGCGATTCCACGCCCAGCCCAACGCCTGCCCGGAGTGCGGACCGCAGCTCCGGCTGCTGTCGGCCACCGGTGAGCCGCTGGCCGAGGGCGACGACGCCCTCGAGGGCGTGGCCAAGGCGCTGCTGGCGGGCGGGGTGGCGGCGGTGAAAGGCCTGGGCGGCTACCACCTCGCTGTCGACGCCACCGACACGAGCGCCGTGGCCGAGCTGCGCCGGCGCAAGGCCCGCGACGACAAGCCCTTCGCCGTCATGGTGGCCGACCTCGACGTCGCCCGATCGCTGTGCGTGCTGTCGCCCGAGGCGGAGGCCGCGCTCGCCTCTCCCCGGCGCCCGATCGTGCTGGCCCCCCGCCGGACCGCTGATGGCACCGCTGCCCGTTCGGAAGGGGAGCTGCGAGTCGCCGAGGGGGTGGCGCCCGGGTTGCCGGAGCTGGGCTTGATGCTGCCGTACACGCCGCTGCACCACCTGCTGCTGGCGCGGGTCGGCAGGCCGCTGGTGATGACCAGCGGCAACGCCAGCGACGAGCCCATCGCCCACGTCGACGACGACGCCGTGGCCCGGCTCGGGCCCATGGTCGACCTCGTCCTCACCTCCGACCGCCCCATCCACATCCGGTGCGACGACTCGGTGGTCCGGGCCCGGCCCGGAGGGGGGGTGCAGGTGCTGCGCCGGTCGCGGGGCTACGCCCCCGAGCCCCTCACCCTGCCCGGTCGGGCGCGGCGCCAGGTCCTGGCCGTCGGAGCGGAGCTGAAGAACACCGTGGCCGTGGCCCGCGACACCAGCGTGGTGGCCAGCCACCACATCGGCGACCTGGGCCACCTCGCCGCCTACCGGTCGTTCCTGCAGGCCGTCGACCACCTGTGCCACCTCACCGGGGTGACGCCCGAGGTGGTGGCCCACGACCTGCACCCCGAGTATCTGTCGACCAAGTTCGCCCTCGACCTCGACCTGCCCACGGTCGGCGTCCAGCACCACCACGCCCACATCGCCTCGTGCCTCGTCGACCACGGGCGGACCGGGCCGGTGCTCGGGGTGGCCTTCGACGGGCTCGGCCTCGGTCCGTGCGGCACGCTGTGGGGCGGCGAGCTCCTGGTGGCCGACCTCCACCGCTTCGAGCAGGTGGGCCACCTCCGCCCCGTGCCGCTCCCTGGCGGCGATCGGGCCAACACCGAGCCGTGGCGCATGGCCATGAGCTGGCTCCACGCCGCCGGCGGGCCCGCCGCCGCCGAGCGCTTCGGGATGCTGGCCGACGAGCGATGGCCCGCGGTCCTGGCCCTGCTCGACCACCCCGGGACGCCGACGACCAGCAGTGGGGGCCGGCTCTTCGACGCCGTCGCCGCCCTGGTGGGTCTGCGCCTGCGGGCCAGCTACGAAGGCCAGGGGCCCATCGAGCTCGAGGCCCGAGCCTTTGGCATCCCCCTCGGCTCGGTCCCCGGCTACGAGGTCACGCTCCACGACGCCGGCGGGCACACCGTGATCGACCCGGCCCCCCTCATCGAGCAGGTCGTCGCCGACCGCGATGCCGGCGCCCCGCTGGCGCGCATCTCGGCCGGGTTCCACGACGGCCTCGGCCGGGGTCTGGCCGACGCCGCCGTGTCCCAGGCCCAACGCCACGGGCTCGACGTCGTGGCCCTCTCCGGCGGGGTGTTCCAGAATGCCCGGCTCACCGAGGTGGTCGCCGGCGCCGTCGCCGCCGCCGGCCTGGAGGTGCTCGTCCACGAGCGGGTCCCCCCCAACGACGGCGGCATCAGCATCGGCCAGGCGGCGATCGCCTGCGGTCTCACCGTCGAACCCGAGGTTCGACGCTGAACTGATGGCGCTGCGGCCGACCGGCGGGGAAGGACCGGCTGACCCGGTGCCCTCCTCCTCGGCACCGCCAGCCCGGCGTAGCCGGCACCCAGCAGCTCGCGGGCGGCGGCCACCAGCCGCTCGAGGACGGCTTCCACCGACAGCTCGCCGCCGGCCACCCGAGCACGGCCTCGCTGACCACCGCCAACGTGGCCTCGGCCCTCACCGTCTGGCCCATCACCCCATGCTGGACGGCGGCCTCGGGCTGCTCCTCCGGTTCGAACGGCCACCCTGCACTGCCGCTGGCCTCGCCCGGCTTCATGGCACGCTGGCGCATGGACTTCATCGGACCGGAGCTGCTCTTGGTGGTGGCCCTGATCCTGATCAACGCCGCCTTCTCCGGGAGCGAGATGGCGCTGGTGTCGTTGCGTGAGGGCCAGCTCCGCCAGCTCGACCAGCAAGGAGGGCGGGGGGAGGCCCTGGCCAAGCTGGCCCGCGACCCCAACCAGTTCCTGGCCACGATCCAGATCGGCATCACCCTCGCGGGGTTCCTGGCCTCGGCGGCGGCCGCCTCCTCCTACGCCGCGGCGCTGGCAGAGCTGCTCGGCTTCCTCGGCAACGCCGCCCAACCGGTGGCCCTGATCCTCGTCACGCTGGTCCTCACCTACTTCACCCTGGTGCTCGGTGAGCTCGCGCCCAAGCGGGTGGCGTTGCAGCGGGCCGAGCGCTGGGGCCTGGTGGCAGCGCGGCCGCTGGCCTTCCTCTCGAAGCTGTCGCGCCCGGCGGTGTGGCTGCTGAGCCGCTCGACCGACCTCGCCGTGCGAGCCTTCGGCGGCGACCCCAATGCGCAACGTGAGGAGATCACCGAGGAGGAGGTGCGCGACCTGGTCGCCACCCAGCAGGCGTTCAGCTCCGACCAGCGTGGCCTGCTGGCCGGCGTCTTCGAGCTCGACGACCGCACGCTGCGCCAGGTGCTCGTGCCCCGGCTCGACGTGGTCGCCTTCGGCCAGGACCAACCGGCGGCCGAGGTCCTGGCCGAGCTCGTCCGCACCGGCCACTCACGGGCACCGGTCCACGAAGGCGACCTCGACCGGGTGCTCGGCTGGGTGCACGTACGCGACCTCGTGGGCAGCGACGAGCCGGTGGGTGCCCTGGTGCGACCGGCGCTGGTGCTGCCCGAGACGGTCCGGGTGCTCGACGCCCTCCGGCGTCTGCAGAGCGACCGCCAACAGCTGGCCGTGGTGGTCAGCGAGCACGGCGGCGTCGAAGGGGTGGTCACCATGGAGGACATCGTCGAGGAGATCGTCGGCGAGATCTACGACGAGTTCGACCGCGACCTCGGCGAGGTCCGCCGCGACGAGCACGGCGCCCTGGTGCTTGCCGGATCGTTCCCGATCCACGACCTCACCGACCTCGACGTCGGTCTGCCCGAGGGGGACTACACCACGGTGGCCGGCCTGGTGCTGGACCACCTCGGGCACATCCCCGAGGCCGGCGAGACGGTCGAGATCGAAGGCTGGCGCATCGAGGTCCTGAAGATGAAGGGGCGGGCCATCGCCCAGGTGCGCCTCTCCCACGTACCGGCCTAGCCCGTGGTCACCGGCGGGCCCTCCGTCGCCGGAACGAGCTGGCGCTCCCCGGCGGCGGCGACGCCGCCTCGGGTAGTGTCGGGCGAACTCCGGCCGGCGGCCGCGCCGTGCCGAACTCACCAAGCCGAGGACCGCCATGACACCGGCCGACGACCCCACCACCTCCGCCGGGCAACCGGCGACGACCCCCTTCGATCCCGAAGCGGTGGCGCTGCACCTGCTCACCACGACCCAGGCCGCCGCCGTGGCCTGCCTCCCGTGGGTCGGTCGGGGTGACAAGGAGGCCGCCGACGAGGCAGCGGTGGCCGCGCTGCGCTCGGCGCTTGCCGAGGTGCCCGGCCAGGGCCGTGTGGTCATCGGCGAGGGCGAGAAGGACCACGCCCCCATGCTCTACCAGGGCGAGGAGCTGGGAACGGGCACCGGGCCCGGTTGGGACCTCGCCGTCGACCCGCTCGAGGGCACGAGCTATTGCGCCCGCGGTGTGGAGGGCTCCATCGCCGTGCTGGCGGCCACGCCCCGCGGCGCCATGTGGGGCACGTCGGGGTGGTACATGGACAAGCTGGTCGTCGGCTCGGGGGCTGCCGGTCACATCGACATCACCCTGCCCGTCGAGGACAACCTGCGCCAGGTGGCCTCGGCGCTCGGCAAGCAGGTCGACGACCTCGTCGTCATCGTGCTCGACAAGCCCCGCCACGCCGAGCTGATCCCCCACATCCGCGAGCTCGGGGCCTCCGTGGTGCAGATCCCCGACGGTGACGTCATGGGCTCCCTGCTCGCCCTGGTGCCGGGCGGCGGCGCCGACGTGGCCCTCGGCATCGGTGGCTCGCCCGAGGGCGTGCTCACCGCCGTCGCCGCCCGGCTGCTGGGTGGCGACATGCAGGGTCGCCTCGCTCCGCAGAGCGACGACGAGGCAGCCCTGCTCCAGGCCGACGGGGTCGACGCCGACGCCGTGCTCACCCTCGACGACCTGGTCGCCAGCGACCAGGGGACGTTCGTGGCCACCGGGATCACCAGCAGCGCCCTGCTCCGCGCCCCGGAGGCGGCCGGCGACGCCTGGCGCACCCGTTCGGTGATCGTCACTCCCCGCCACCGGCCGCTCTTCGTCGAGGCGCTTGTGCCCCGGACGGGCCAGAAGACCTAGGATGCCTGACCCATATCCGCACGCCAGGCGGTCGCCGGCCGGCGACCTACACCCCGAGCGCTCCGAGCATCCCGACCCGAGGTACACATGACCGACAAGCAGACGGACATCCAGCAGGCCAGCAACGGGTCGGGCAAGCGTCGGCCGATCATGCTGGCGATCGCCGGCGACAGCGCCGCCGGTAAGACCACCCTCACCCAGGGCCTGGTCGCCGCCCTCGGCGACGACCGGATCACCGCCATCTGCTCCGACGACTACCACCGCTACGAGCGCGGTCATGCGCTGTGGTCCTCGCTCACCCACCTCGACCCGCTGGCCAACGACCTCGACCAGATGAGCGCCGACGTCGCCGACCTCTCGACGGGCCGGACCGTCGTCGCGCGCCACTACGACCACGCCACCGGCCGCTTCACCGCGCCGCGCACGACGCACTCCCGCGAGGTCGTGCTCGTCAACGGCCTGCACGCGCTGCTGCTCCCGACCGTGCGCGGCTGCCTCGACGTGGCCGTCTACCTCGACCCCGACGAGCGGCTGCGTCGG
>JAHWJH010000006.1 GCA_019348555.1 Actinomycetota bacterium | reverse complement strand
CCTCGTCCGTCGCCGTCACCGGACCGAGCAGGGCGGCCAGCGCCTCGGAGACACGGGAGTTGGAGCCGGCCACCTCGGCGTCGTCGTGCGGGCCAAGATGCTGACGGGGGAGCGCCGGGGCCAGCTCCTCCTCGCCCTCGGCTTCATCGCCGTGGGCGTGGCCGCCTTCCTCCACGGCTCGCTCCTGCAACCCGATGCGGCCGCTCCCAGCGTCCTCGTCACCCGCCTCGTCGGCCTGGGCCTGCTCGGGGCCGGGTCGCTGCGCTCGGGTGACGCCCCACCCCGTCGCCCGGTCGGTCCCGCCCTGGCTCTGCTGTTCGTCGCCGAGGTGGCCACGGTGCTGTCGCTGCCGGCTGACGTGGAGTGGCTGGGTGACACGGCCCGGGCCTTCGGCGCCTTGGGGCTGATGCTCTCGTCGGCGTTGATCTTCGCGCTGTCCTGATCGGTGGAGCCGAGGCCGGAACGTCGCAGTTCCGGTGACTGTGGCTTCGTCATCGGTTGATCCTTTCGTCTTCTCCAGTGCCGTCCCCGGGGGGCACCGCCGCGAAACGCCTACTTGCCGTAGCCCTCGGGCAGGTGCACGTCGCCGTCGCGGGTCACGTAATAGACCTGCCAGTGGTAGTAGCCGCGGTAGGCGCGAGGGTCGGCCTGCAGGAGCTCGGCGTAGGCGGTCACCGCCTTCACGTACCACGACACCGGGTTGTAGCGGTAGAGGGCGTTGGCCATGTTGCCGGACCCCCCACCGTTGGCCGCCAGGTAACGGGCGGCGGCGAGGATGGCGTCGTGGGGGTCGTCGATGTCGCCCTGGCCGTAGCGGGCCCAGGTGCTGGGGATGAACTGCATCGGCCCA
This sequence comes from Actinomycetota bacterium, assembly GCA_019348555.1. Taxonomy (GTDB): domain Bacteria; phylum Actinomycetota; class Acidimicrobiia; order Acidimicrobiales; family CADCSY01; genus JADDRA01. Next base: position 41,270 of record JAHWJH010000006.1, on the reverse strand, counting down.
CGGGCGCCGGCCGTGCTCAGGCCACGGATCCGACCCATGCGGGTCTCGGTGAGGTTGACGGCGGCGAGGTACTCCCACGGCACGCCGTAGGTGGCCTCACCCTCTTCGTAATAGGCCCGTAGCTCCTCGGCCGGCGCCGGCTGCACGATGCGCCACGCAGGCAGCTTGGTCTGGGGGGTGCGCAGGGGTCGTCGAAGCTCCCGGCCGGCGAGCACGTTCGCGGCCATGACCGGCCGCAGGTCGTCGGGAAGGGCGGCGGCCACCTCGGCGTCCCACTCGGGGTGGACCACCAGCGCCCGGTACGCCACCTGCTGGAGGTGCCCGAAGCGGGCCAGGGACTCGGGAGTGGCGTCGTCGGCGCGGATGGCCCGCTCGGCCACCACGATCTGCTCGGCGAGCCCGGCGGGGTCGTCGGCGGCCACGGGGGCCACGGCGAGCTCGACGTCGGGCACCCGTGGGGCGTCCGGCTCGGGAGGCGTCACCGGCGCCGGCGCCGGCTCGGCGGTGCTCGGTTCGGCGACCGGTGCGTCGGCGATCGGCGGCGAGCCCATCCGGGCCGGCGCCCGCGACAGACCGCCCGGCTCGGCCGAGCTGAGGACGGCATCGTCGGTGTTGCGCTCGACGGCCGCCCCGGCGGCGACGGCGACCACGACGGCGAGTACCAGCAGGCGTCCAGGCACGGCGGACCAGGCTAGTGAGCGTCCCCCCGAGCCTGGCATCGCCCCAGCAGTGACATGACCGCCTCATTGAAGGCGTCGGGGGCCTCGAAGCTGGACAGGTGACCGGCGTCGGGCAGGACCGCCAACGTGGCTCCGGGAATGGCTCCGGCGAGATCCCTGGCGACATCGGGGGGCGACAGGACGTCGTCGGCACCGACGGCCACCAGCGTGGGGACGTCGATGGACGCCAGCTCCGGTGTGGAGTCGGGCCGGCGCTTCATCGCTTCCAGCGCGCCGATGACGCCAGTCGCGGGGTTGTCCATCAGCCGGCGGGTGGCCTCGACCACTGCCGGGCGCTGGGCTCGGGTGCGCTCGCCGAGCAGCCCTTCCAGCAGGGTGTCGACCAGCGCTGCCGGACCTTCGGCCGCCACCCGGGCGGCCTGGTCGGTGCGCCGCTGGGCGATCTCGGGGGTGTCGGGCCCGGCGCGGGTGTCGGCGAGCAGCAGGCCCCTCACGCGCCGGCGATGGCGACGGAGGAAGGCGAACGCCACGTAGCCGCCCATCGACAGTCCCCCGAGCACGAACTGGTCGAAGCCGAGGTGGTCGAGCAGAGCGGCCACTCCGTCGGCCCAACGCTCCACCGAGTAGGCGGAGGGGTCGGCGGGGGCGTCGGAGCCGCCGAAGCCGAGGAGGTCGGGGGCGAGCACCCGGCAGCGGTCGGACAGCCCGGTCAGCTGGGGCTCCCACATGGCGGCGTGTAGCGGAAAGGCGTGCAGCAACACCAGCACCGGCTCACCGACGCCGGCTTCGAGCCAGTGGGTCCGCACGCCGTCGAGGGTGACGGTGGGCACGCCGGTCGAGCTTAGGCGGCGACGCCGCAGCCCCCCGGCGGCACCCGTAGCTCAGCTCCGTTCGCCGACGCCCGCTCAGGCGGGATCGACGCGCAGGACCGGACCGGCGATCGAGACGACGTAGAGCTCGCCGCTCCCGTCTTCGGCAAAGGACACAAGGGTGCCGGGGTCCACGCCGACCCCTAGGTCGGTGCGGCCACCGACCGTCCCGTCGTCGTCGACGGCCAGCGCCCACAGCCGCGCCGTCACCAGGTCGGCGAAGACGTAGGCGCCCGTCAACCCGGGCACCCGTGCCCCCCGGTAGACGAATCCGCCGGTGACCGACTGGCCCTCGTCGTGGCCGTACTCGTACACCGGGGCGACGGCGCCAGGCGGCGCCGTGCCGGCATAGGGGCGGCTGCCCTCGAGGGCCGGCCAGCCGAGGTTGGCCCCCCTGGCCGACGCCGGCGCCAGGCGGTTGATCTCCTCGACTTCGCCCTGGCCGACGTCGGCGATCCACAGGTCGCCGGTGACGGCGTCGAACGAGAAGCGCCACGGGTTGCGGAGCCCGAAGACCAAGATCTCGGCCCGGCCGCCGCCTGCGACGAACGGGTTGTCGGCAGGGATGGCGTAGGAGGCGTCACCGTGCGGGCGGGGGTCGATGCGCAGGATGGAGCCGAGCAACGTGGAGGTGTCCTGGGCGTTCCCCTCGGGATCGCCGATGCCGCCGCCGTCGCCGAGCCCGTAGTAGAGAAGGCCGTCGGGCCCGAAGGTCACGTGGCCGCCGTTGTGGTTGTCGAAGGGTTGCGCCACCCGCAGCACCGTGCGCCGCGACGCCACGTCGACGTCGGTGGCGCCGGCACCCATGGAGTACTCGTCGAGGCGGCTGTCACCGTTGGCATCGGTGGAGCTCACGTAGAGGTGGCGCCCGTCCGGAGAGAACGCCAGGCCGAGCAGGCCCCGCTCTCCGTCGGTGGTGGTCTCCACCGTCAACAGTGGCTCGGTGGCGGCCCGCCCGTTGTCGAGCACCCGCACGGCACCGGCCCGCTCGCCCACGAACAGCACCCCGTCGTGGCCGGGGCGGGCGGCCATGGCGACGGGGCCATCGAAGGTGGCCACCTCGGTGAGCACGACACCGACGCCGGCGAGCTCGGCCAGCGACGCCGAGCCACGCCCAGCGGCGAACGCCGGGACGACCGGCGTCGGAACGGTCACCGACGGCTGTTCGGTGGTCCGGGCCCCGCCCGACTGCTGGGTGCCACCCGTGCACGCCGTCACCAGCAGTATCGCAACACTACCAAAGATGTGAAGCACCCTTTTCACGCGGTGATGGTGGCACGGTCGGGTGGCGTCGACCAAATGGCACAATTGTCGCCGCGGGTCGCGAAGTGCGCCGCGGGAGAGACCACCAGTAGCCTGGGTCGATGGCCACATCGCTGGGTGCGTTCACCCGCGCCCAGTTCGACCGCAAGCCGGTCCGTTACTCGCTCGTGTCGGTGGTGGCCGTGGGGGTCTCCCAGCTGGTCCTCATCGTGTGCAACGGGTTGCTCGACTGGTCGCCGGTGGCCTCCAACCTCGCCGCCGTGTCGATCGGGTGCATCCCCTCCTACACCCTCAACCGGTCGTGGGTCTGGGGCAAGCGGGGGCCCAACCACCTGTGGCGGGAGGTGGCGCCCTTCTGGGCCCTCGCCCTGCTCGGTCTGGCGTTCTCGACCCTGCTCGTGCACTTCGCCGCCGGCTGGAACGACAGCACCCTGGTGGTCAGCGCCGCCAACCTCACCGCCTTCGGCATCCTCTGGGTGGTCAAGTACCTCCTCCTCGATTCGCTCCTGTTCGCCCTGCCTGGCGACGACTCGGAGCTCATCACCTCCTGAACCCCCCTGCGCCGGGCCGGTGGCGGTCCGGCGCTCGCCTCGCTGCCATGGCCTGACGACCACCTAGGGTCGGCCGGAATGCGGGCATTGGTGCAGCGGGTGGCGTGGGCCCGCGTGCGCGTGGCCGACGAGGTCGTGGGCGAGATCGGACCCGGGCTGTGCGTGCTGGTCGGCGTGGCCCCCACCGACGACGTCGCCACGGCACGGTTGGTGGCCGACAAGGTCTGGCACCTCAGGATCTTCGACGACGGCACCGGGGCGGCGCAGCGCTCGGTGGCCGACACGACCCGATCGGTGCTGGTCGTCAGCCAGTTCACCCTCTACGGCGACACCCGCCGGGGCAGGCGACCGTCGTGGGTGGCAGCCGCCCGCCCCGACCACGCCGAGCCGCTGGTGGCAGCCGTGGTCGAGCGGTTGGGTGGGCTAGGGGCCGACGTGGCCACCGGTCGATTCGGCGCCCACATGCGCCTGGCCCTCGAGAACGACGGTCCGGTCACCCTCCTGCTCGAGGTCGGGACGTCTCATGGGTCCGACGGCGGCGGGCGATGAGCCACGCCCCGACCCCGGCCGCTGCGGCCAGCGCCAGCACCGGCGCATCGCCGAGCCGGGTGTAGAGCGTCGAGCCTCGACGCCGCTCGACTTCGGCGACGAGGGTGGCGGGCTGGCCGAGGTCGCTCTGGCGGCGCACGGTCCCGTCCGGGCCGATGATGGCGCTGAAACCCGTGGGAGCGGCCTGGACCACCGCACGGCCGGTCTCGATGGCCCGCAGGCGGGCCGCGCCGAGCTCGAGGGCGGGCATCTGGGTCGTCGGGTACGACGACGCGTTGGTGGGCACGAGCAGCACCTCGCCGCCTGCCCGCACCGCCGCCCGCGCCCGCGAGGCGAAGAAGACCTCGTAGGAGATGGCGACCCCGAGGTCGCCCGCCGGCGTGGTCAGCAGGCCGGGGCCCTCGCCGACGAAGGCGTCGCGGGGTACGAAGCGGACGTCGGCCACCCGCTCCACGACGGAGCGCCACGGGATGTACTCGCCGAAGGGCACCCGTTGGCGCTTCTCGTAGCGGCCGAGGATCGCCCCGTCGGGCCCCCAGGCCACGGCGAGGTTGCGGAAGCGGTCACCGGCTCGCTCCACCACCCCGGCCACGACGGTGGCGTCGAGATCGTCGGCCAGTGCCGCCACCTGGCGACCGGCGTCGCTGGCGGCAACCTCACCGTCGATGGTGATGGCGTTCTCGGGCAACACCACCAGGTCGGCGTCGCCCTGCAGTCGCCGGGCGGCCCCGATGGCGGCATCCAGGCGCCCGTCCCCCGGATTGTCCACCGCTCGCAGGCCACGGGGCCCTCCGCTCTGGGCGGCGACGACGCCGATGTCGGCGACGGCGTGGCCGTGCGGGGCGAGGGCACCGGCCAGGGTCACCAAGCCCACGGTGGCACCGGCGGCGAGTGCCCCTCGCCAACGCCGGCGGGCGGCGGCGGCCAGGGCGACGCCGGCAACCCCCACCATGCCGGCCACCAGCAGCCCGCCTCCGAGGCGCGAGGCAAGGGCCAGCGGTCCCCCGATCTGGGTCTGGGCCAGGGTGGCGACCGGCACCCCGCCGAAGGGCCACGCGCTCCGCAGTGCCTCGACCCCGACCAGGGCCGCCGGCAGACCGACCCACAGGGCCCGCCCCGGGGGGGTGGATGCCGGCGCCAGGGTGAACAGCGCAGCCTCCACGGCGACGGCCAGGACGAACCCGCCGACGTGGAACTCGGTCATCCACCACAGACCGGGCCCGAGGAAGCCGACGGCGGTGGCCGCCCCGACCGCCAGTCGAGGCTTCAGCGCCACCTCGTCGAGCAGCCCGGCGAACAGGCCTGCGCCCAGCACGGCGAGCGGCCACCAGCCGAAGGGGGGAAGGCCGCTGCTGAGGAGTGCCCCGGCGACACCGGCCAGGGCGAGGCGCGGCGCGGTGCTCAGGACCCGAGGAGGATGGGCTTGCCCGGCGCGGTGCTGGTGACCGACGAGAGGGCCAGCTTCACGACGTAGCGGTACTTGTCCGATCCCGGGGGGTGGCAGGCGAAGAGGGTCCCGGTGGGCTCGGCGGTCTGATCGACGATGCGCATGGCGTCGGGGGTGACCACCTCGCTGCCGGTCACCCGGTAGATCGAGCGGCGACCCTCGGTGGTGAAGATGACCTCGTCGCTCGGCTGCAGCTGGTCGATGTGGCGGAACGGGGCGCTGTGGGTGACCCGGTGCCCGGCGATCACGACGTTCCCGGCGTCGCCGGGGAGGGCGGTCCCGGGCCAGTGGGACGGGCCCCGGTCGATCGACGTGAGTGAGATGCCCTGGTTCAGCGGTGCGGCCAACCCCAGGCGGGGGATCTCGATGCTGCCGATCACGATGTGGGGCTCGGCTGCGTACTCGTTGTCCGGTGGCCTGACCGGAACGCCGCTCGGGGCGGGTGCCGGGGTGGTGGGAGGCCGGAGATCGTCGAGGGTGAAGGGCTGGTCGAGTGGAAGGGTGGCCTCGGTGGGCAGCTGCACCGGCGGCGCCGGCGGTGGCGGGGGGAGCGCCAAGGTTGCCAGGCCCACGCCGGAGCCGACGAAGGTCATGACCAGCAGGACACAGGCGAAGGGCAGGACCCGGCGCATGGGGTGATCAGGTCGGCCGGGCATTCCGCGCATGCTACTGCCGCACGTCGGTCGAAAGGGGGCGCCAGCACAACGGAAGGATCCGGCAACCTGGGCGAAACCTGCCCTGGCGACACTGGTCGACATGGCGCCTGCTCCCGGTCCTCCGACGGACGCCTTCGCCGCGCTGAGCGGCTTCACCGTCGGCGTGGCGGCCGAGCGGAGCTGGCAGGACCAGGCCGAGATCCTGGGGCGCCTGGGCGCCCGCGTCGTGCACGCGCCGGTCGTGGCAGCACTCCCACCGATCCAGCGCGAGGCGCTCGAGTCGGTGGTCGACGACCTGCTTCAGCGCCCTCCGTCGGCGGTGGTGCTCCCGACGGCGGAGGCCCTCGACAGCTGGCTCGCCGCCGCGGAGTACCTCGACCGCGTCCAGGCGTTGGGGCAGCTGACCGATGACGCCCGTGTCGTGGTCGGTGGGGGGGCGGCATCCGCCGCGCGGGAGGCGGGCCTCGACACTGTCGCCGAGCTCAGGGAGGCACCCGGCGCAGGGGTGTGCGGCCAGCTGCGGGTCGAGGCCGGAGGCGAGCGGCGCATCGCCGTGCAGCTGGGACACCCGTCGGCCGACGAGCTTGCTGCCGGGCTGCGGGCCGACGGGTGCGACGTCGTCGGAGTCCCCCCGTGTCCCCGGGACCTGCCCGAGGACCTCCGGCCCGGCCTCGCGCTGGTGGAGGCGGTGATCGAGCGGCGGGTCGACGCCGTGACCTTCACCGAGACCGCCCAGGTGCGCAACCTCGTGGCCATCGCCGCTTCGGATGCCCGGAACGAAGCGCTGCTGGAGGCCCTCGACGACGGCGTCGTGGTCGCCTGCATGGGACTGCGGTGCACGGCCGCTGCCGAAGCTGCGGGGATGCGAGACGTGGTGCAGGCGGCGTCGTACCGCACCGGGGCGATGCTCGAGGCGCTCACCGAGCGGCTCGGTGCTGCCGTGGTGCGGGTGGCCTTGAACGGCGTCGACGTGGAGATCCGAGGCCTGCTCGCGCTGGTGGGCGGTGAGGAGGTGTGGCTCACCGAGCGCGAGCGCGGCGTGTTGGCGACGCTCGCCCGGCGCCCCGGCGTGGTGGTGACCAAGGCGGAGCTTCTCCGTCGGGTGTGGTGCTCCAACGGGGTCGACGGCGTCGACGGCCACGCCGTCGAGGTGGCGGTCGGCCGTCTCCGGCGTCGGCTCGGCGCTGCGGGGCCGGGCCTCGTCACCGTTCCCCGCCGTGGCTACCGGCTGTCGCCCGGCTGAGCGAAGGTGTTCTGGCGTCAGAGGGTTCCGATTTCCGCAAGCTACCGGACACCGGAACGTCGAAAAGGTCTTCTAGCAGCTTCATCGCCTACCTCATCCTGCTCGTGCGTGTGCACCCTCTCCTCCCGCATCGAGAACTTGTCCGAGGCTTCAAGCGCAACACCAAGGAGACCGTCGCCCAGGGTCGTCGGATCGACCAGCGCTACTTCAAGGTCGAGCGAGTCGTTAACGCCGTATCCCAGTTCCGCTCCGGTGAGCGCGAGGCCGGTGGGTGGCAGTGAGCGCGCCCGAGCCGTACGTCTAGTGCGCGAGGTCGTGCGGGTCGTGGACGGACACGTTGGACCTGCGCGTCGCCCTGGGTTTCGGTCTGACCGCGTCGTTTCGCTTCCGCGTGGCCGGGATCGACACGCCGGAGATCTTCGGTCGCAACGCGTCGGCCGAGGGCCACGAGGCGGCTGAGCTCACCGCCAACTGGCTCGCCGACCGGGATGGCGAGTTGGTCGTTCGGACCCGGAAGGGCCACCAGTCGACGATCGGAATCGGTGACGGGGCGTCCAGCCGTTGGCTCTGCGACGTGTTCGGTCCCGACCGGGAGCCCTTGGTGGCCCACCTGCATGAAGCGGGCCACGCCGAGTGATCGAGGCGGACTGGAACGGTCGGGTCAGGGGCTACAACGCCGGCCCGAACCGAGGTCACGCCGGGCAGGAGTGCTCGTTCATGTGGGCCGGGTCCCCCTTACTCAAGGGCGGCTACCGGACCGACGATAACTGGAGTCCACGGCCGGCCTCCAACACCGCTCTCACTGATCGAGAGGAATACTGTGAATCCTAGAGAAAGACTTACAGCCATCTTCGTGTCGGTGATGTTGGTGCTCGGCCTGTCGGTCGCCGCCATTGCCCCGGCGCAGGCTGCCACTATCAGCGTCTCGGCCGGCGGGGACATCCAGGCCGCCATCAACAAGGCCAACCCCGGTGACACCATCGTGCTCGTCTCGGGCACCTACAAGCGGGACTTTTACACCGTCCGCAACGGGTCCAGCTCGGCCCCGATCCGCATCACAGGTCCCCGGGACGCCGTCCTCAAGGGCGCCGGAAGCTCCAGGATCGCCCAGGTCCACCACGACTTCATCACGCTCGACGGCTTCACCATCGACGGGCTGCACGGTTCCAGCACCAGCGCCTCGGGCTACCGGGACAAGCTGATCTACGCCATCGGCAAAGTGGCGGGCGACGGGGTGAAGAACCTCCGTATCAACAACATGCTCCTCAAGAACGCGGGGGGTGAGTGCGTCCGTATCAAGTACCTCGCTGAGAACAACGTGGTCGAGAACAGCACCATCACCAACTGCGGCGTGTACGACTTCAAGTTCGGCGGCACCGGCAAGAATGGGGAGGGCATCTACATCGGCACCGCCCCGGAGCAGACAAGCCTCAATCCGTCGAACGTGCGGGACGTCAGTAAGAACAACGTCGTGCGCAACAACACATTCGACACGCAGGGCAACGAGTGCGTCGACATCAAGGAGGGCTCGACCGCCAATGTGGTCTCGGGAAACTCGTGTACGGGCCAGAAGGACCCGAACTCAGCGGGCCTCGACAGCCGGGGCTCTGGCAACACTTTCGACGACAACCGGTCGTTCAACAATGTGGGGGCTGGAGTCCGTCTGGGAGGTGACACGTCCTCGGACGGCACGAACAACAACGTCCGACGCAACGAGCTCTACGGAAACGGCGTAGGCGGCATCAAGTTCATGGCCACGCCGCAGGGCGAGATCTGCGGCAACTACGGCGCCCAGCGCGGCTCAGCGGTCGGGACCTACGGGTCGCAGTTCGACCCCGACAAGCCTTGCCCGACCGATAGCACGACCACGACCTCGAGCACCACGACGACGGCGCCGACCGGCGACACGACCACGACCACGGCGCCCTCGGGTGACCCGTCGGCGGACTGCGTGAAGCTGGAGTCGGAGATCCACAAGTGGGACTACGACGCCATCCAGGTCGGCATCACGAACACGAGCGTCGACAACGCCCAGGCCGAGCTTCACCGGGTGGGCTGTGGGACGGGCGACCCGACCACGAACCCGGCGGACTCGACCAGCGGGTACACGACCGAGGAGTTCACGGGTTGCCAGACGCTGCATGACTCGCTGCACGCCCTCCGGGCCGGCGCCGAATCCAGCGGGGCCAGCGCGTCGATCCTCGACGTGCTCGAAAGCGAGCTGCACCGTGTGGGTTGCGGTACCGGCGAGCCGACGACCACGACGACCACGTCGACGACCAGCACGACCTCCAGCACCACGACCACCACGGCGCCGACATCGAGCGGTCCGACGGCGGGGTGCAAGACGTACCACACCGAGCAGCACAAGCGGGACTACGACGCAATCCAGGTCGGCGTGAGCAACACCGTTATCAACGACACCGAGGCTGCGCTCCACAACAAGGGCTGCGGCGGCACCACGTCGGCGACGACCGAGGGGCCAGACACCACTACTGGGTACACGTCGCGCCAGCTCCTGCGCTGCCAGACGCTGCACAGCCGGCTGCACACCTACTACAAGGGCACCGAAGCGGCAGGTGTGGACCTCGACCCGCTGGACGCCGAGCTTCACCGAGTCGGTTGCTAGCTAGCTTGTGACTACCGCGCCGAGTACCCCGCCCCACGAAGCGGTACCACCCAACCAGGCGAGACCGCCAGGGAAGAAATAACCGTCGGTGCGGGTGGCGGCGAAGCGGCGGCTCATGATGTAGGCCGTCTGCAACAAGGAGGGCTCGGTGATGCCGCAGTTCTCGCAACGACCTCGCGACCGGACTAGCTGAGAGGAGGAGCTTCGTTTCGCTGGACCCGCTAGCGGACCGGGGTGGGTAGGCGGACCACGCCGTCGACCACCTCGATCGGGTGGCATGCCGCCGGTTCCTCCGGGGGACCGGCGAGCACCTCTCCGGTGCGCACGTCGAAGGTGCCGCCGTGGCGGGGGCAGCGCAGTGACGTGCCGTCGAGCGTCCCCGCCCCGAGCGAGGCCCCGGCGTGGGGACACTCGTCGGCGACGGCGCAGTAGGTGCCGTCGACGTTGGCGACCGCGAGGCGGGTGGTGCCGATGCTGACGGAGGTGACCGACCCCGGCGCCAGCTCCCGGACGCTGGCCGCGGTCTCGACCGGTGCGGACGTCGGCGGCGCCAGCTCGCTGCCGGGCTCGGGTCCGGTGGCCCATCGCTCGTCCATGACGGCCTCGAGGTGACGGGCGAAGGCGTCGTGGCCGATGCGGGCCACGGTGGCGCCGAGCCCTTCACCGTCGTGGCGCATCGACTCCCAGGCGCCGACCACCGCCTCCACGGCGGCCGGCACGTCCTCGGCCGCCACCCTGCCCACCACCTCGCCGACCCGCCGGACGCCGAGGTCGGCACCGAGGAAGACGTGGTAGCCGTCGCGGCTCGCGCCGGCGATGCGCACCTTGGAGCCGGCCAGGCCGATGTCACCGGCCTGGTGCTGCGCGCAGGAGTTGGGGCATCCCGACACGTGCACCCGCAGGGCGGAGTTGCGCCCGAGCCCGGCGCTGGTGAGCAGGGCCTTGCCGGCGTCGGGAGCGGTGGTGATGCCGAGAGCGCACACCGCCGAGCCCGTGCACGCCCGCACCGACGCGGTGTGGGCTTCGCCGGCGAGGAACAACCCGCGGGTCCGCAGCGCGTCGCGGACCAGGGTCACGTCGGTGACGGCCACGTTGCGCAGCACGACGTTCTGGTCGCGGCTGAGGTTGAGGGCGCCGTCGGCGTGGCGGTCGGCCAGGTCGCACAGCAGCTCGAGCTCCGAACCGTTGGTGTCACCCAGGGGGATGTCGACGGTGAGGGTGCACAGCCCCGGCGTGCGCTGGGGACGAACGCCCGTCGACCACCCTCCCGGCGGGTTGTGCGAGAGCATGGCGACCCGGTCGGCCTCGGGAAGGATCTCGACCGGAGCCGGCCGAGGGTGGGGACGAGCGCGGGCGGCGGCGAAGGCCTGGTCCCATGCGGCGCGGAAGGCGGCCTCGCCCAGGCGCTCGACGACGAACTTCATGCGGCCCTTGGTGGGCTTGTCGAAGTTGCCGTGCTCGACGAACACCTCCACCAGGGCCTCGGCGGCGGCCAGGGCTTCGGTGCGGGGGACGAAGTCGGCCAGCTTCACCGCCAGGAACGGGGCCTTGCCCAGGCTGCCGCCGCCCCACAGCTCGTAGCCGGCCTCGCCGTCGCACACCACCGAGACGAAGCCGGCGTCGTTGAGCAAGGCGTCGGCCCGGCACCGGGGTGAGCCGCCGAAGGCGATGTTGATGCGGCTCGGCAGCTCGCAGTTGAGCTGGGCCGATCGGGCCAGGATGGCATCGCTCACCGCCCTGGCGTCGGCCAGGCAGTCGAACGGCTCGTCGAGGCTCAACCCGGCGTCCTCGGACGACATCACGTTGCGCATGGTGTGGCCGCATCCCGAGCGGGTGGTCAACCCGATCTCGGTGACGGCGTCGAGCAGCGCCGGGATGCGCCTCGCCTCGACCCAGTGCAGCTCGACGTTCTGGCGGGTCGTGAGGTGCAGCCAGTCGGGACCGAAGGCCCGCGCCACCCGGGCGAGGCCTCGGGCCTGGATGGTGGGCAGGGCGCCGCCGGGGTTGCGCACCCGCACCATGAACACGTGGTCCTGCTCCTGGTTGCACACGCCCCACGTCTTGAGGGCGTAGCGGTCCTCGGGCGTCAGCCAGCTGTCGCCTTCGGCTTCGAGGCGTGCCAGGTCGATGGGGAGCCCGGCCCGCTTGACGGTGGGGATGTCGGGCGCGGCCACCCGGCGACCCTACGAAGGGCGTGTTGCCGGCATCTTCCCCCCGTGTTTCCGGTCGGCGACGTGTCGCGCACGGGCGTCGTCGGAGCTGAGAGATCCCGTTCACGCAGCGGTGACCCGGCAACAACGGCGGTGAAACCACCCGACCGTAGGTTCCGGGCGTGGAAGCTCGCCCGGGCGGCACCTGGCCACCCGGCGACGACCGGGCGCTCTCGTGACCGTCGACACCCTCGACGTCGATCTCCTGACCCCGATCGACCGCTATCTCGCCGGCCAGGCCGACATGACCGTGGTCGAGCGGTTCGCGCAACGCCACGCCGCCACGCTGCCCGACCAGGCCCGCTACTACCGCGACGTCGTGCCCGTCGAGCGTCCGTCGCCCGGTCAGCAGTACGGCTTCGAGGTCGACCTCGACGCCTGCACCGGCTGCAAGGCGTGCGTCACGGCCTGCCACAACCTCAACGGGCTGGGCTCCGGCGAGTCGTGGCGGTCGGTGGGCCTGATGCACGCGGGATCGGAGGCCGCTCCCCGCCAGCAGTCGGTCACCACCGGTTGCCACCACTGCGTCGATCCCGCATGCATGAAGGGCTGCCCGGTCAACGCCTACGAGAAGGATCCGGTCACCGGCATCGTCGTCCACCTCGACGACCAGTGCATCGGCTGTCGGTACTGCGTGCTGACGTGCCCCTACGAGGTGCCCCGGTACAACGCCGACCTCGGCATCGTGCGCAAGTGCGACCTGTGCGCCGGGCGGCTGGCGGCGGGGGAGGCGCCGGCGTGCGTCCAGTCGTGCCCCAACGCCGCCATCCGGGTGAGCCTGGTCGACGTGGCGTCGGCGGTGTCGGCGGCGGCGGCCGGACCTCTGGTGCCGGGCGCCCCGGCATCGACCATCACCGTGCCGACGACGCTCTACCGCAGTGCCCGGGCGCTCCCCGAGGCGGCGCCGTCGGCTTCGAGCACTCGCTCCATCGCCCCCGGCCAGTCACACCCGCCGCTCGCGGTGATGCTGGTGCTCACCCAGCTGGCGGTGGGCGTGGCCCTGGTGGGCCTCGCCGGCCGGGCCCTGGCCCCACCGGTCCTCGTCGACGCACTGCGCCCGGCCACGGCGGCGGTGGCCCTGGCGGCGGGGATCGTGGCGCTGGCCGCCAGCGTGTGCCACCTGGGGCGGCCGCTCTATGCCTTCCGGGCCCTGCTCGGGCTGCGGTGCTCGTGGTTGAGCCGGGAGATCGCGGCCTTCGTCGCCTTCGCCGTGCTCACCGCCGGCCATGGGTGGGCGCTGCTGGTCGATGCCGGACGCCCGGTGGAGCCGGTCCTCGCCACGTCGGCGGTGCTGGTGGGCGTGGTCGGCGTGGGCTGCTCGGCGCTGGTCTACGCCGTGACCCGACGGGCATGGTGGGCGCTTCCTCGCACCGTCACCAAGTTCGCGTTGAGCTCGCTGGCGCTGGGCAGCGCCGCCATGCTCGTCGCCACGCTGGCCTCGGCAGCGGTGATCGGCGGTGCGGACGGCGCCCGCACCCAGGCGGTGCTCGGGCGCCCGCTCGCCCTGGTGGTGGCCGGCGTCATCACCGTCAAGCTGGCGGCCGAGGCGTTCTTCCTGCTGCGCCACCGGCGAGCCGGCGCGCCGGCCGAGTTGCGCCGGAGCGCCCTGCTGCTCGTCGGCCCCCTGCGGGCGGGGACCCGCCGACGCTTCGCCGCCGGTGTGGCCGCAGCCGTCCTCACCTCGGCGCTGGGCGTGGCCGGGGCCTCCGGAACGGTGGCTCTGGTGCTCGCCGGCGCCGGCTTTGTCGCCCTGGTCGGTGGCGAGCTGCTCGAACGCTGGCAGTTCTTCACCGCTGCCGCTCCGGCGCGCATGCCGGACGGGCGGTGATGGAGGCGGGGCGCCGGCGATCGCTGACCGACCTGCTGGTGGCTCGCCACGGCCGCCTCGGCGACGACGTCGCCCGCCTGCCAGGGGGATTCGGCCTCGGGCAGGTTCCCTCCCGCCTGGCCCCCGACGCGGTCACGTCCATGGTGTGCGGCTACTGCTCGGTGGGGTGCTCGCTCGACGTGCACCTGCGGGACGGCGAGGCGGTCAACCTGTCACCGACCGTGCACTACCCGGTCAACCAGGGGCGGGCGTGCCCGAAGGGATGGGAGGCGCTGGCGCCGCTGGCGGCCGACGACCGGGCAACCCAGCCGCTGTTGCGCGACGAGCGGGGGCGGCTGGCGCCCGTGGGCTGGGACACCGCCCTGGAGGCGTTCGTCAGCCGGTTCAAGGCCGTGCAGGCGCAGCACGGACCGGCGTCGGTGGCGTTCCTCAGCACCGGTCAGATCGTCACCGAGGAGATGGCCCTGCTCGGGGCGGTGGCCAAATTCGGCATGGGGATGCTCCACGGCGACGGCAACACCCGTCAGTGCATGGCCACCGCCGTCGTCGCCTACAAGCAGGCGTTCGGCTTCGACGCCCCGCCCTACACCTATGCCGACCTGGAGGAGTCGGATGTCATCGTCTTCTTCGGCTCCAACCCGTGCGTGGCGCACCCCATCCTCTGGGAGCGGGTGTGCCGGAACCCCCACCGCCCGGAGGTGGTCGTCGTCGACCCCCGAGCGACCGAGACCGCCCGAGCGGCGACCCAGCACCTGGCGCTGGCCCCGAAGTCCGACCTGGTGCTGCTCTACGGGCTGGCCCGCCTGCTCATCGAGCGGGGAGCGGTCGACCACGCCTTTGTCGAGGCCCACACCTCCGGCTTCGACGAGTTCGCCGCCCATGTGGCGCCCTACACCGTCGACGTGGTGGCCGACGCCACCGGCGTCGCCGCCGAGGAGCTGGAGCGGCTGGCGGCCAGCATCGCCGGCGGGAAGCGGGTGTCGCTGTGGTGGACCATGGGGGTCAACCAGAGCCACGAGGGCGTGCTGGTGGCCCAGGCGATCATCGACGTCGCCCTGCTGACCGGCAACATCGGCCGACCGGGAACCGGCGCCAACTCGATCACCGGCCAGTGCAACGCCATGGGCTCGCGCCTGTTCTCCAACACCACCAACCTCTTCGGTGGCCGGAGCTTCACCGAGGCGGCCGACCGCCAGGAGGTGGCCGACGCCCTCGGCATCGACGTCGGCCGCATCCCCGACCAGCCGAGCCTGGCCTACGACCAGATCGTGGAGGGCATCGCCACGGGCGACATCCGCGGCCTGTGGGTGGTGGCCACCAACGCCGCCCACTCCTGGATCAACCACTCCGAGCTCCACGACCTGCTGGGTCGCCTCGACTTCCTGGTGGTCCAGGACATGTACGGCACCACCGAGACCGCCCAACGGGCCGACCTCGTGCTCCCGGCGGCGGGATGGGGCGAGAAGGAGGGCACGTTCATCAACTCCGAGCGGCGCATCGGGCTGGTCAAGCGGGTGGCCCGGGCGCCCGGCCAGGCGCTCGACGACTTCGCCATCTTCAAGCTGGTGGCCGAGGCCTGGGGCTGCGGCGACCTGTTCTCGGCGTGGTCGTCGCCCGAGGCGGTGTTCGGCCTGCTCGGGCGGCTCTCGGCCGGGCGGCCCTGCGACGTGAGCGGGGTGGACGGCTACCGGATGATCGACGAGCTCGGCGGCGTGCAGTGGCCCCTCCCGGCGGGGACGACCACCACCGCCGGCGCCGAGCGACGGCTCTTCGGCGACGGGAGGTTCTTCCACCTCGACGGGCGGGCCCGGTTCTGCTTCGGCGAGCCGCGGCCGGTGCGCGAGGCCACGAGCCGGCGCTACCCCTTGGTGCTCCTCACCGGCCGGGGCACCTCGAGCCAGTGGCACACCCAGACCCGCACCTCCAAGTCGGCCCTGCTGCGCACGCTGTACCCCGCCGACCCGCACGTGGAGATGGCGCCGAGCGAGGCGGAGGCGCTGGGGTTGGCGCCCGACGAGTGGGTGGAGGTGGCGTCGGCCCGCGGCACGATGCGGGCCCGGGTGCTGGTGACGCCGACCGTGCGCCGAGGCCAGGTGTTCGTGGCCATGCACCACCCCGACGTCAACCGCCTGACCTTTCCCAGCGTCGACCCCCAGTCGCGCCAGCCCTCCTACAAGCACTGCGCGGTGGCCGTGCGCCGCTTGGAGACCTGGGAGTCCTGACCGCTCCCCCGCCCCGCAGGAGGGGGCGTCGGATCAGCCGCTGCCCCTGCCCAGCGCGTGGGCGAGGGCCGTGCGCGCTGCCGCCTGGCCCGAGGCGATGCAGGCGGGCAGGCCCACGCCGTCGAGGGCGGCGCCGGCAAGGGTCACGCCCGGGAGGCGGTGGGCGAGCTCGGACTCGACGGCGGCGATCCGCCGGCGGTGGCCGGGGGCGTGCTGGGGGAAGGCCCGGCGCCAGCGGGTCACGCCCACCTCGAGCGGCGGGCCGACGATCCCCAGGGCCTCGGCCAGCTCGAGGCGCAGGGTCACGACCAACGCCTCGTCGCTGAGGCGGTCAGCCCGGTCGTCACCCGAGCGCCCCGCAGACACCCGCAGCACCACCCGGTCGTCGGAGGCGACGTGGGCCCACTTGCTCGACGTCCACGAGCACGCCGTCATGAGCCGCCCCTGTCCACGAGCCACCAGGAACCCACTGCCGTCGAGGCGCCGGCCCACGGCGGCGGTGGGGAAGGCGAAGGCGACCAGGGTCACCGAGGCGTACTCGATCGCCGCCAGCGTGGCGGCGCTGTCGGGGGCGTGGGGCCCGACCAACCGGGCGGCGACCGGCGCCGGAGCGGCGAGCACCACCGCGTCGGCGACCGTCGGGCCCGACCGACCCTCGACCACGTAGCCACCGTGGGGCCCGAGCCGCAGGGAGCTGACCGCGTCGGCGGTTCGCACGTCGACCCCGGCGCCGGCCAGGTGCTCGCCGAGGACCTCGACCAGGCGACCCAGCCCGCCGGGCAGGGTGAGGAACGGTGGCGTCGCTCCAGGCAAAGGGTCGCCACCGGTGCCGGCCTTCCGGGCACCGATGCCGAGGCTCCGATGCCGGCGGGCGGCGGCGGCCAGCTGAGGGGCGACCACCTCGACGCTGAGCCGGTCGGTGTCGCCGGCGGTGATGCCCCCCACCAACGGGTCGACCAGCCGCTGGTGGACCTCGGTGCCGAACCGGCGCCGGACCAGGGCGCCGAGGGCAGC
The DNA here is from genome assembly GCA_019348555.1 of Actinomycetota bacterium. Lineage (GTDB taxonomy): Bacteria > Actinomycetota > Acidimicrobiia > Acidimicrobiales > CADCSY01 > JADDRA01. Next base: position 24,109 of record JAHWJH010000006.1, on the reverse strand, counting down.
GTCGTCGTCGGCCAACGGGCGTCCGGGAAGCAGCGGCTCGACGGCGGCGCGGACCACGCCAGGGGGTGACAGCACCCGTGACCGAACCAGTGGTCCTAGCCGGGTGGGGATGCCCAGCACCATCGCCGCCGGCAGGCGCCGGAGGTGCCGGCCCACCCACACGTACGCGGCTCCGGCGGATGGGGCGACCAGCTCGTCGCCCAGGCCGAGCGCTCGGCACAGCTCGACCGCTTCCGGTCGGCGGCTGAGGAAGGCGTCGGGGCCCACATCGAGGGTCGCCCCGGCGAAGGCTTTGGTGCGGATCTTGCCCCCCAGGGCGTCGCCGGCCTCCCGCACGGCCACGTCGAGCCCGTGGCCGGCCAGCTCGTGGGCGGCGGCCAACCCGGCGATGCCGCCGCCGACGACGACGACGCGTGCCGGTGGGGTCAACCCTGCTCAGGCGGCGTCGGTGCTGGCGGCGACCACCCGGTCGGCCAGGGCGCCGAGCACGGCGGGATCGTCGTTGGGCACGGCCGTGCGGGCGAAGGCCAGACCCAGCTCGGCGGCCCTGCCGGCGGCTTCATGGTCGAGGTCGTAGAGGACCTCCAGATGGTCCGACACGAACCCACAGGGGCACACCACCACGCCGGCGGCCCGGCCGGATGCGGCAAGCGTGGCGAAGACCTCCAGCACGTCCGGTCCGATCCACGCCTCGGAGGTCCGCCCGGCGCTCTGCCACGCCACCGACCAGCCGGTGGGCCTCGACAACCCCACGGCCGACGCCACCGCCGCAGCGGTCTCGGCCACCTGGGTGGCGTAGGGGTCGCCGTCGACGACCACCCGCACCGGCAGTGAGTGGGCGCTGAAGAGGACCTGGGTGGCCGCCGGCATCCCCACGAGGCACCGGCGCAGCTCGTCGGCGAGGAAGCTCACGTAGGCCGGCTCGAGGTGCCAGTCGTCGACGGCGACGACGTCGACGGCGGGGTCGAGGGCCGAGGCCCGTGCCCGCAGGCGGCCGAGGTACTCGCCCACCGAGCCCCGGCTGTAGTGGGGGGCCAGCACCAGGCCGACGAGCCGGCGGGCGCCGGCGGCGACGAGTCGCTCGACGGCGTCCTCCACGAAGGGGGTGGTGTGCTTGTAGCCGACCTCCACCACGTAGCTCCCCGGTGCCCGGCGCTCGAGGGCGTCGGCGAGGGCTCCGGCCTGGGCGCGGGTGCGCTCGGCCAGTGGGGAGACGCCGCCGATGGCGCGGTAGCGGCGCTGCAGGTCGTCGAGCAGGTCCCGGGGAGGCGGTCGCCCCCGGCGGACGTGGGTGTAGTAGGCCTCGATGTCGTCGGGCCCGGCGGGCGTGCCGTAGGCCATGACCACCACGCCCACGGGCGCCACCGGTGCGTCGGGCACCGAGCTCATCCAGAAGGGGGTTGCTCGGCGCCGCCGGAGCCCTGGCCGTGGCCGTGCACGATCTCCACCACGGTGCGCAAGGCAGCGGGGTCGGTGTCGGGAAGCACCCCCCACCCCAGGTTGAACACGTGCCCGGGACGACCGCCGTTGGCGGCGAGCACGGCGCGCACCCGGGCGGCGAGCACGGCCGGAGGGCAGAACAACGCCGCTGGGTCGAGGTTGCCCTGCACGGCGACGCCGGCGCCCAGACGCCGCCGAGCCTCGTCGAGGGAGATGCGCCAGTCGACGCCCACGACGTCGGCCCCGGCGTCGGCCATGGCCGACAGCAGGTGGCCGGCGCCGACTCCGAAGTGGATGCGGGGCACGTCGAGGTCGGCCAGCCCGTCGAGCACCCGGGCCGACGCCGGCAGGACATAGCGCCGGTAGTCGGCCTCCGACAGCGTGCCCACCCAGGAGTCGAACAGCTGCACGGCCTGCGCCCCCGCCTCGACCTGGGCCCGCAGGCTGGCCAGGGCGACGCCGGCCAGGCGGTCGACCAGGTCGGCCCACACGTCGGGTTCGCCGTACATGAGGGCCTTGGTGCGACGGTGATCGCGCGACCTGCCTCCCTCCACCAGGTAGCTGGCCACGGTGAAGGGGGCGCCGGCGAAGCCGATGAGGGGCACCCCGGCGGGGAGGCGGCTGCGCACCAGGCGCACGGTGTCGAGCACGTAGGGCACGTCGAGCTCGGGCTCGAGCGGGCGGAGCCGGGCGAGATCGGCCTTGGTCCGGAACGGCGCCACCACGACCGGGCCCCGCTCGGCCTCGATGTGGATGCCGTCGACGATGGCCTGCACCGGCGTGACGATGTCGCTGAAGAGGATGGCGGCATCGACGCCCAGCCGTCGCACCGGCTGCAGGGTGACCTCGGCGGCCAGCTCCGGGTCGGCGACGACCTCGGCAAAGCTGTGGCGTTCGCGCACCGCCCGGTACTCCGGAAGCGACCTGCCGGCCTGGCGCATGAACCACACCGGGACGCGGCTGGCGGGCTGTCCCCGGCACGCGGCGATGAACGGCGACGCCGCGCCGGCGGGAGGCATGGCGGTCACGGTATCCCCGGCGGCCCGGAGGAGAGGCGCGCCGCCGTGGTGGACAGGACCGTCGTCGCCTCCGCGTACGGGGCGGTGGCCAGCCGGCGCAGCGTGCTGGTCCTCGCCTGCTCCGCCGCCGCCGCCCGCCGGCCGAAGTCCATGGCGGCGCCGATGCCCCCGAGGGCGGCCACGTCGTCGGCTCCGGGTTCGAGCACCACCACGTGGGCTCCCCGGGATCGCAACGGCGCCACCTCGGCGAGGAGCCGTGCCCGGTGCGCGAGGCGCCGGCGGCGGACCACCCGGGCGGCGATGCCGGACCCGTCGCCCCCCCGGGAGTCGTCGAGCGACATGGGAGACGACACCACCACCACGTCGAGGCCGACGTCGGCCACGACGTCGGCGTTGGTGACCGAGTCCGAGCCGCCGTCGACGTGGTCGACCCCCTCGATGGGCACGGGCGTGAAGAAGCCGGCCATGGCGCACGACGCCGCCACGGCCGTGGCCAGGTCGACCCCCTCGTCGCCGGTGAGCACCACGCGGGCTCCGTCGGCGAGGCGGGTGGTACAGACCCACAGCCCCGGCGGCCATGCCGGGATCAGGCGCTCGATCGCCTCTGCCACCATCGCCGGGGAACGGCGACCCCTCGGCACCAGCCCGGCGGCGACCAGACCCAGCGACGCCGACGGTCGACGGCGGAGCCGGCGTAGCACCATGCCCGGCGCCGCCGGGCGGTACGACCGCCGAGCCAGCACCGGTCGGGGAGCCTCGGTGGGGGCGGCGCCGACACCGGGATGCACCAGGTCGCTGGGGTGGTGCCCGGCCCGGAGCTCGGCGCCGAGCACCGCTCCCGCCGACGTCCCGACGATCAGCTCGGCGCTACGGGGGTCCCACCCCGTGGCTTCGGCCAGGCCCGACAGCGCGCCCACGTGCCAGGCGTGGCCCACGAGGCCACCGCCCCCGAGCACCAGGGCGATGCGAGCCGCCGGATTCAGCGGTCGCCCACCGACCGCGGGCACCCCCCGGCGTGGTCGCGCAGCACCTCGAGCATGGCCGTGAGCCGCTCCACTCCCTCGGCTCCCAGGGGAGCCACCATATGGCGTTCGAGGCTGTCGAGGTGGGCCGGCAGGGCCGCCTCCAGGGCTGCGAGGCCGGCGTGGGTGAGCACGGCGAACGCCCCTCGGCGATCCGAGGAGCAGGCGGCCCGCGAGATCAGCTTCGCCTCTTCCATGCGGTCGACCAGGCGGGTCAGCCCGCTGGTGCTGAGGGCGGCCTGGGAGGCCAGCTCGCTCATGCGCAGCCGCTGCCCGGGGCTGCGGGCCAGGCGGATCAGGATTTCGAACCACCCGATCGACAGCTCGGTGGCGGCCTCGAGCTCCCGGCCCACGACCGCCACCAGGCCGGCGTGGGCCTCCAGGAGCATCCCGAAGGCGGTGATGCGCCCGTCGTGGACATCGAGGTGCACGGGAACAGACTACGCCCGAGAAGTTGTTGTACGTACAACTATCCCCGATGCAACAATCTCAGGAGGAACCATGACCGCCATCCAGACCGTCACTGTCACCGGCGTCGACATCCCCGCCGGCACCTGGCGCATCGACCCCTCGCACTCCCACGTGGGGTTCTCGGTGCGCTACCTCGGCCTGTCCAAGGTGCGAGGCGGCTTCGAAGACTTCTCCGGGGCCGTCACCGTCGGCCCCGAGCCGTCCGACGCTCGGGTGGAGGCCGTCATCCAGGCTTCCAGCATCACCACCGGCGACGCCGGGCGCGACGCGCACCTCCGCAACGCCGACTTCCTCGATGTCGAGCAGTACCCCACGATCGAGTTCCACAGCACCGCGGTGCGCCCCGACGGCGACCACTGGACGGTGGAGGGCGAGCTCACCCTCCACGGCGTCACCCGCCCCGTCGTGCTGCAGGCCGAGGTCGAGGGGCTCGCGACCGACCCGTTCGGCAACTCCCGGCTGGCCTTCAGCGGCCACACCGAGATCGACCGTGGGAACTTCGGCCTGAACTGGAACCAGGCCCTGGACACCGGCGGCGTGCTCGTCGGCAAGAAGATCTCCATCCACCTCGAGATCCAGACCGTGCTCGACCAGAGCTGAGCGGTCCCGGCGTGCGGGGGCCCGGCAGTAGCATGGCCGGTCCCCCGTCGCCGAGCCCGTCGAGCGTGTCATGGCCCGAAGCTCCGAATTGGAGGCCGAACAGGCCTGGGTCGACCACGCCTACGACTGCCTCGAGGAGGCTCGGCGCCGGGCTTTGCGGCTCCGCCGGCTGAGCGAGGTGGGCCCGGGCGGGACCCATCAGGCGCGGTTGGAGAGCGAGGTCGTCGAGGACACCATCCGGGCCCGCATGGCGCAACTCGAGGTCGGCGAGGGCGCGCTGGTCTTCGGCCGCATCGACCCTGAAGGCGGGACCGAGCGCTTCTACATCGGCCGCGTGGCGGTTGCCGACGACGCCCAGGAGCCGGTGGTGGTCGACTGGCGGGCCCCCGTGGCGGAGCCGTTCTACCGGGCCACCGGACGCCACCCGATGGGCCTCTCGCTCCGCCGCCATTTCGCCAGCCGCGGGCGGCGGCTCCTCGACTACGAGGACGAGCTCTTCGCCAGCGCCGGCGATGGTGAGGGCCATGCCGGAGGCGTCGAGGGCCTCGCCGGCGGTCGGGTCCTGCGTGAGGCCCTCGACCGGCCACGTACCGGCCACCTCGGCGACATCGTGGGCACCATCCAGGCCGAACAGGACGAGATCATCCGCTCCGACCTGGGGGGCGTGGTCGTCGTCCAGGGGGGCCCGGGCACGGGAAAGACGGTGGTGGCCCTGCACCGCGCCGCCTACCTGCTCTACACCCACCGTTTCCCGCTCGAGGGCCAGGGCGTGCTGGTGGTGGGCCCCAACCGGCTCTACCTCGGCTACATCGAACGGGTGCTCCCGTCGCTGGGCGAGGCCGGTGTACAGCTCGCCGTGCTGGCCGACCTGGTTCCCGAGACGGTGGCCGGCCCACGGGAGGACCCGGCGACCGCCCGCATCAAGGGTGACCAGCGGATGGTCGACGTCCTGGCCAAGGCCGTGGCCGACCGGGAGCGACCGCTGCGGCGCGACCTCGTCGTGGGGTTCGGCCTGCAATGGCTCCGCTTCGACGTGGCGTCCAGCCGGCGGCTGATCGAGCGGGCCCGGCGCCGGAGCGACCGTCACAACGCCGCCCGGCGCTCCGTGGAAGCCGGCCTGTGGCAGGGGCTGGCCCGCAGCGCACGGGTCGAGGTCGAGCCCGAGGCGGTGCGCGAGCAGCTTCGGCGCCATGACGACGTCCGGGCGGCCCTGGAGTGGATGTGGCCGGTGCTCGAGCCCGCCGAGCTGCTGCGTGACCTGTTCGGGTCCCGAGCTCTGATCCGCCTCGCCGCCTCCGGTCGCCTCGACGACGACGAGCAGCGTTCCCTCTACCGGGAGCGGGGCCCCACCGGCGGGTCGGGCTGGACCGACGCCGACGTCGCTCTGCTCGACGAGGCCCGCTGGCTGCTCGGGCCCGGGAGGTCGGGAGCCGACGGGGACGTGCGCACCTACGGGCACCTGGTGGTCGACGAGGCCCAGGACCTCTCACCGATGGAGCTGCGCATGCTGGCCCGGAGGTCGCTCGGCGGCTCCATGACCGTGGTCGGCGACATCGCCCAGGCCACGGGGGCGTGGGCGGCACCCAGCTGGTCGGCGGTGATGGCCCAGCTGCCTTCCCGCCACGAGCCCCGGGTGCACGAGCTCACCGTCGCCTACCGCACGCCCGCACCGCTGCTACGCCTGGCGGCTCGGCTGCTCCCCGCTGCGGCGCCCGGCGTTGCCGCGCCGACGTCGGTGCGGGAGGACGGCGAGGACCCGGTGGTGGTCGCCACCGACGTTGCCGATCTGGCTGACGAGGTGGCGCGGCGGGCCACCGCCGAGCGGGTGGCCGTGGGCGAGGGCAACGTGGCGGTCGTCGCACCGGCGTCGCTGGTCGACGGCGTGGCGGCGGCGCTGGTGGCGGCAGGCGTCGACCACGAGCGGGCAGAGGTCGGGGGCCTCGACGCTCAGGTCACGGTGGTGCCGGTGCACCTGGTCAAGGGCCTGGAGCTCGACTCGGTGATCGTGGTCGAGCCGGCGGCCATCGTGGCCGAGGAGCCCCAGGGCCTGCGGGCGCTCTACGTGGCCCTCACCCGGGCCACCCGTCGCCTCACCGTGGTCCACGCCCGGGAGCTCCCGCCCGCCCTGGTCGCCGAGGCGGCGACGTCGTGAGTGCCGGCGATGCTCCACCGGAGGTCACCATCAAGGTGCGCCGCGACGGGCCTCTGAAGGTGAGCGGCCCCGTCCGCCTGGTCGACCACGACGGTCTCGTCATCTCCGCCGCCGGCGACGAGCTGGTGCTGTGCCGGTGCGGGCGGTCGGCCGTGAAGCCCTTCTGCGACGGCAGCCACCGCCTCGGCTTCGACGGAACCTCGGCCTGCCCTCACTCCTCGTAGCCGCCGGGGCTGGCGGCGTCATCATCGAGCTCGGCTGCGACCGCGGCCTCCTCGGGCGGGTCCGGCCGAGGGCCAGGCGCCCGTGCGGCCGTCGCCTGCTCGCGGGAAGCAACCGTCTGGGCGACGGCGACATCGTCGGTCAGCCCCTGCTCGCCATCGTGATGGTCGCCGGGTGCTCGGGGGCCGACTGCCAGGCGTAGGAGGTCGCCGGCCATGCCGGTGACGTTGTGCGCCGCCACCCGGAGGATGGAGTACCGGCAGGTGCCGCCGGGCTGGCGGCGGGCGAGCGGCGAGTGGCGGTCGACGTGGCTCGTGACCAGCCCGTCCTCGCTCACCGTCACGTGCAGGCTGTCGGTCGGCGAGATCTCGCGGAACGATGCCTGCCTGCGGTGGTAGAGCTTTCCCACGGCGGTGTCGCGGCAGAAGCAGTCGCTGTCGGCGAGGCGCCGCTGCAAGCTCTCGGGGTCGGTGCTGGCGAATCGGGTGCTCTTGCGGTGCGGCGCCTGCCTCCGGTCGCGAAGTCTGGACCACAAGCCGGGCATGGACGGGCGCGTGCGTGTGGATTGCTGGAAGGTCATCGGTGGTCTCCTGAAGGGGGGTGGGAAGTCAGGGGACGGGATGCTTGGCCGAGGCGCCACGGGGGGCCGAGCGGACCGCTGCATCCGAGGGGCCCTCGTCGGGGGCCCGGTGCAACCACCCTAGCGCATGTGCAAACTTTCACAAGGCGCTTTCCCGAGTTGCCATCGACCGTTCACGTGCCCGACTCCTACGCCGACGGCGACGCCGGCCTCGGGCGGCAGGCGATCAGCGAGGGTCGTGGCGGTGGCCGGCCAGCCTCCACGCCGCCGGCAACAGGGCCCCGGCTGCCGCCAGCTTGAGCACGTCGCCGATCACGAACGGAGCCAGGCCCTTCTCCACCGCGGTGGCGGCGCCCACGTCGAGCACGTGGGCCAGCCAGGTGACTCCGAACAGGTAGATCACCGCCGTGCCGGCGAGCATGGCCGGCACCGACGTGAGGAGGCTGCGATCCTGGCGGCGCTCGGCGAGTCGACCCACGAGGGCGGCGGCCACGACGAATCCCACCAGGTAGCCGGCGGTGGGACCCGACAGGACCTTCCATCCGCTGAGGCCGTCGGCGTAGAACGGCAGGCCCACCGCCCCGAGCACCAGGTAGAGCAGCTGGCTGGCACTGCCGGCCCGCCAGCCCAGGGTGGCCCCGGCCAGCAGCACGGCGAAGGTCTGCCCCGTCACGGGTACCGGCGTCCAGGGCAGCAGGAAGCTGATCTGGGCGGCCAGGGCGGTGAGCAGGGCGAAGCCCACGACCAGCGCCACCGTGCGGGCCCGGTGACGGGGCAGCAGGTCGGCCAGGGTGAGTGGTTCGGCGACAACGGTGGTCACGGCAGGCCTTTCGTCGCGGTGATGAACTGCGCACTGTGACCGCGGCGGCGGGCGAGCGGTTACCCGTGGAGGTGGCCCGTAGTCTGGCGGCCATGAGCGGCGCCAGCGTGGAGGTCGACGGCCTCAGCAAGGCGTTCGGGGCGACGCCGGTGCTCCGTGAGGTCTCCCTGCGGGTGGAGCCCGGCACGGTGCTGGCGCTCCTCGGCCCCAGCGGATGCGGCAAGACCACGCTGTTGCGCAGCATCGCCGGCCTGGAAGTGCCCGACGCCGGCGAGATCCGGGTCGGTGACCGGACGCTGACCTCGGCGCGGGAGGTGGTGCCGCCCGAACGTCGCCGGATCGGGATGGTGTTCCAGGACTGGGCGCTGTTCCCGCACCTGAGCGTCGGCGGCAACGTGGGCTATGGACTGCCGCGGGCGGAGCGCAGCGCCGAGCGGGTGGAGGCCGCCCTGGCCATGGTGGGCCTGCGGGGGCTGGCCGAGCGAGCCCCGGGGACGCTCTCCGGTGGCCAGCAGCAGCGGGTGGCGCTGGCCCGGGCCCTGGCCCCCCGCCCGTCGGTGTTGCTGCTCGACGAGCCCTTCTCGAACCTCGACACCTCCCTGCGGGTGGAGGTGCGCACCGAAGTGCACCGCCTCCTGGTCGAGCTGGGCATCACCACGGTCTTCGTGACCCACGACCAGGAGGAGGCGTTCGTCCTCGGTGACGAGGTGGCCGTCATGCGGGGCGGGGAGATCGAGCAGCGGGCGGAACCGGTTGCCCTGTACGCCACCCCGGTGTCGCCCTGGGTGGCGGGCTTCGTCGGCGATGCCAACCTGGTGCCCGGACTCGCCGAGGGCAACTCGGCCCGCACCGCGGTGGGCGCCGTGGCCCTGGCCGCACGCGCCCACGGGCCGGTCCAGGTGCTGGTGCGCCCCGAGTCGCTGTCGCTCGGACCGGGCGACAGCGGCGTGGTCGAGCTGGTGGAGTTCTACGGCCACGACAGCGTCTATGAGGTCGCCCTCGACGCCGGGCTGCGGCTCCGGGCCCGGGTTCCGGCCTCGTTGGCCCTGGTGCGGGGCGACCGGGTCGATGTGCGCTACGCCGGCTCACCCACCTCGGCATGGCCCGTCACGACGCCGGTGCCAGCAGCGGCGACGCATCAGTCGGTTCCCTAGCTCGCGGAGCATCGGGCCCGCCAGGAGGTTGCGGCGGAGCAACGGCTGGTTCCCGGTCGGCTTCGTGGATCACCAGCAGGCCCATGGGAAGGGCGGAGAGCAGCACCAGCGCCAGCGCCGGTGCCGCCGCCCGCCCGAAGAACGCCTCGCTGGTGGCGCTCCACACCCGGGTGGCCAGCGTGTCGAAGCCGGTGGGCGCCAGGAGCAAGGTGGCGGGGAGCTCCTTCATGCAGGTCAGGAACACCAGCGCCACCCCCGCCGCCACGCCGGGGCGCACCAGTGGCAGCACCACCGCCCGGGTGGTGGCCGGGCGCGAGCGTCCCAGCAGGCGAGAGGCGTCCTCGAGCGACGGGTTCACCTGGAGCAGCGAGGACCGGATGGCGCCGACCGCCTGGGGCAGGAACAGCACCACGTAGGCGAACACCAACAGGGTGCGGGTCTGGTAGATCGGCGTCACCACCCGGGCGCCGAAGAACACCAGCGACAGCGCGACCACCACGCCCGGCAGGGCATAGCCGGTGAACGACGCCTTCTCCACCAACGACGACAGCCGCCCGGGGTGGCGGACCGCCGAGGCGGCCACCGGCCAGGCGGCCACCGTCGCCGCCACCGCGCCGAGCGCCGAGACCGACAGGCTGTTGGCGGCCAGGGCGGAGGTCAGGCTCATCGGCTCACCGGCGGCCAGACCGCGCACCAGCCAGTAGACGACGACGCCCAGAGGCAGTACCAGGGCGATGCCGACGAGGGTGCCGCAGGCCAGCAACGACGGCCAGCGCCAGCGGCCGAGCGCCACCGGCGCCGCCCGCCGCAGGCCCCCGGCGTGCAGGCGGTGGTACGACGCCCGGCCGCGGGTGCGGTGCTCGGCGGCGAGGACCAGGGCGGTGAGGCAGATCAGCACCAGGCCGAGCACCGCCGCCGTCGTGCGGTCGAGCGAGGCGCGGTACTGCACGAAGATGACCCTGGTGAACGAGTCGAAGCGCAGCAGCGACACCGCACCGAAGTCGCTCAGCGAGTACAGGGCCACCAACAGGGCTCCGGCGGTGATGGCGGGGCGCAGCTGCGGCAAGGTGACACGGCGGAACGTCGAGCGCCGGCTGCGGCCGAGCGTGCGGCTGGCCTCCTCGAGCGACGGGTCGAGCCGGCGTAGGGCGGCGCGAACCGTGAGCAGCACGTAGGGATAGGTGAACAGGGTCAGCACCAGCCACGCCCCGGTGAAGCCGTAGATCGAAGGAAGACGCTCGACGCCCAGCGGTTGCAGCCACCCCTGGACGAGGCCGCGGGGGCCGAGGGCGGCCACGAACGCGAACCCTCCCACGTAGGTCGGGATGGCCAGGGGCAGCGCGGTGAGCACCACCCACACCCGCCGGCCCGGAAGGTCACTGCACACGGTGAGCCACGCCAGCGGCACGGCGATGGCCACCGCCGAGGCGGTCACGGCCACGGCCAGCAGCGTGGTGCGGACGAGCAGCTGCGCCGTGCGCCCGGCGGTGAGCACCTCGGCCACCCCCGCTGCTCCCGCCTCGCTGGCCCGCACGACCAGGTAGGCCGCCGGCAACAGGGCGGCCAACGCCACGACCACTCCGGCGACGGCCGTGCCGGGGAACACCCGACGAGCCCGACGGGTGCGGGGCCCCCCGCTCACCGGGACCGGCAGGCGGGCGCCGCCGGCCTCAGATGACCCCGACCTGCGTGAGCAGGTCGAGCGTGCCCTGGAGGTCGGCCAGGCCGTTGAGGTTGATGTCGGGCTGTTGCAACGACGACAGGTCGGGCAGGCCCTCGCCCGCTTCGACACCCTCCACCAGGGGGATCTCGAAGGTTTCCTCCGTGAAGTATTGCTGGGCGTCCTCGCTCAGGAGGAACTCGACGAATTGCTTCCCAGCATCGGTGTGGTCGGCGCTGTCGAGGATCCCCACGCCGGCGACGTTCACCAGGGAGCCGAGGTCACCGTTGGGGAACACGTGGTTGGCGGCGGGGTACGCGGGGTCCTCGGCCAGGAACCGGTGCAGGTAGTAGTGGTTGGCCAACCCGGCATCGATCTCTCCCGCCGCCGCCGCTTCCACGATGGCGATGTTGTTCTCGTACACCTTGGTGTCGTTGGCCTTCATCCCCTCCAGCCATGCTCGGGCGCCGTCGTCGCCGAGGGCCACCCGCATGGCGGTGACGAACGCCTGGAAGGAGCCGTTGGTGGGTGCCCAACCCACCCTGCCCTTCCACTTTGAGTCGGTGAGGTCCAGGACCGACGCCGGCAAGGAGCTCTCGGGAACTGCCTCGGTGTTGTAGACGGCGACGCGGACCCGCCCTGAGATGCCCACCCACTCCCCGTCGACGGAGCGGTACTGGGGGTCGACGCGCTCGAGGAGCTCGGGGTCGAGAGGGCGGAACCTGCCGGCGTCGGAGAGCGCTCCGAGGGCTCCGGCGTCCTGGCCGAAGAAGACGTCGGCAGGGGAGTTGTCGCCCTCCTCCAAGATGGCCCCGGCGAGCTGGGCGGTGTCGCCGTAGCGGACCTCGACGTCGATGCCGGTGGCGCCCTCGAACTGGGCGATGATGGGCGCGACCAGGTTCTCGTTGCGCCCGGAGTAGACCGTGAGCCCCGTGGCCGCCGCCTCGTCGGCGCCGCCTTCCGGCTGGTCGTCGGAGCCGCAGGCGCCCACCGCCAGGGCGAGCACAGACAGCAACGTCACCCATCGTCGTAGGTTCAAGGAGCCTCCTCGCATCGGGCGGAACAGCGTTGCCCCACCGGTAAGGAGGCTTAACCTATGGCGCCGGCGTTCCCGCCGTCAACGCGCCAGGGTTCGGTCAGGCGTTGGCGGCCACCGGAAGCGAGACCAGGATCCGCTGGGCGGCGAAGGGCCCGATGCCGACGTGTCGCCCCTCGATGCTGACGGTCACGGTGCCGTCGGGCGATGCGGCGGTCAGCTGGCCGGCCATGCCCGGCTTGACCAGGTTCTCCTCGAGGAACTCGAGCACCCCCGGGGCGAACTCCAGCTCCTCGGGAATGCGGGTCACCACGAAGCTGCCGCCGACCTCGAGCTCGGTGAGGGGTACGACGTCGGGTTCGGTGTAGGCGGACCCCGGGATGGGGTTGCCGTGGGGGCACGTGGTGGGGCCACCCAGGAGGCGGTCCATGGCCATCTCCACCTTGTCGTTGAGCACGTGTTCCCACCGGCCTGCCTCGTGATGCGCCTCGGCCCAGTTGAGCCCGAGGACGTCGGTGAGGAAGCGCTCGGCCAGGCGGTGGCGACGCACCACCCGCTCGGCCAGCACCACCCCTTCGGGGGTGAGGCGGATGGCCTTGCCCTCGACGGTCACCAGCCCCTCGGCGGCCATGCGGCGGATCATCTCCGACACGGCGGGACGGGAGATGTCGAGTCGCTCGGCGATCCGGGCCTGGATGACGTCGAGGTCGTCCTCCTGCAACTCGAAGATGGCCTCGCAGTACTCGGCGAAGGCGGTGCGAGAATCCGAGGGTGGCATGGCCAAGAGCGTAGCCACGCCGGAATCGTCCGGCCCTCTCCGCCGGGGAGTCGACCGGTGGCCTCCTACCCCGGATTCTCGGCCCCTCGGAGACCGTCGTTAGGATCCGGAAATGACACCGAAAAGCGGCACCCACGACATCGGCCCCGACAACGGGCAGCTCACCGTCAACACCTACGTCGGGGGGATGGGCGCGAAGATGGGCCACGACCTCGTGCTCGAGGCCCGGCGTTGGAGCGGCACCGTCAACCTCGATGCCGACAACCCGGCGGCTTCGAGCGTCGAGGTCACCATCGACCCGCGCTCGCTCGAGATCATCCAGGCGAGCGGCGGCGTCAAGGCGCTGAGCGACAAGGACAAGAAGGAGATCGCCCAGAACCTGGAGAAGACGCTCCAGGTCGCGAAGTTCCCCGACATCAGCTTCCGTTCCACCGCTGTCTCCGGCAGCCCCCCCAAGGTGACGGTCCAGGGCGACCTCACGATCGTGGGCAACACCCGGCCGACGACGCTCGACGTCGCCGTCGAGGAGGCCGGCAACCAGTCCACGTTGACCGGCAAGACCACGGTCGTGCAGACCGAGTTCGGCGTGAAGCCCTACTCGAAGATGGGGGCGCTCAAGGTCAAGGACCCGGTCGACCTGCAGATCGTCCTCACCCTGCCCTCCGCCTGAGCGCACGAGGGTCCCGGGCGGGCTGGCCCTTTCTCTGGGCCTTCGCCGCCACGTTGCTGTCGGTCGTCCTGCTGGTCGTCAACGCCGTGGATCGCCTCTCAGCAGCACCGCTCGGGTGATCGCTCCGGCGCCGAAGCGGTCGAGCACCTCGTCGAGGGCGCGGTCGAGGGTGCCGTCGTCGTGTCGGTCGAGGGACAGCGCAAGCTGGACGGCGTCGTCGTCCTCGAGGTTGCCCACGGCCACGCCGACGAGGGTGAGGCCTCGACGCTGGACCACCGGGGCGACGGCGCTCAGCAGGGCCCGGACGGCGGCGAGGATCTCGGCGGTGTTCGCCGTGGCCGCCGGCAGGCTGTGCGAGCGGGAGGCTCGGGAGTAGTCGTCGAAGCGCAGCCGCAGCACCACCGTGCGCCCCACGCGCCCTGCGGCCCGCAGGCGCCGGGTGACGCCGTCGACGAGGGCCACGACCACGGCGTCGATGTCGTCGATCGACCGAGGCGCACGGTCGAGCGCCTGCTGTGCTCCGACCGACCGACGACGACGGCCCTCCTCCACCCGGCGTGGATCGCGGTTGTGGGCGAGGGCCTCGAGGTGGCGTCCGGCCGCCTCGCCCAGCAGCGAGACCAGCACCTCCTGGCTCAGCGCTGCCACATCGCCGACGGTGGCAAGGCCCCGGGCGTGGAGCTTGGCCGCCGTGGCGGAGCCGACACCCCAGAGGCGATCGACGGGCAGGGGATGGAGGAACGCCAGCTCGGCGTCGGGCGCCACGACGAGCAGCCCGTCGGGCTTGGCGGCAGCGCTCGCCACCTTGGCCAGGAACTTGGTCCTCGCCACCCCCACGGTGATGGGCAGGCCGACACGCTCGGCGACGTCGCGTCGCAGGCGTCGGGCGATCTCGACCGGCGACCCGGCGATGCGGCGCAGCCCGGCGACCTCCAGGAACGCCTCGTCGATCGACAGCGCTTCCACCAGCGGCGTCGTCGCGGCGAACACCTCGAACACCGCCGTGCTGGCGTCGGCGTAGGCCGACATCCGAGGCTCGACCACGGCCGCTCCCGGGCAGAGCCGGCGAGCTTGGGTCCCGCCCATGGCGGTGCGCACCCCCATGGCCTTGGCTTCGTAGCTGGCGGCCAGCACCACCCCCGTGCCCACGATGACCGGCCGGCCCCGCAGCCGCGGGTCGTCCCGCTGCTCGACCGAGGCATAGAAGGCGTCGAGGTCGGCGTGGAGGATCGTCGCCTCGGTCGACACGAACCCATGTTCCCACAATGCCGACGATCTCGGGGCCGGAGGGCACTCGGCGATCGACCCCTACCTCCGTACGGGCGACGGTCGCTCCAACGTCACGTCGAGCGCCAAGGTCAGGCACCGGACCCCGCCGCCGGCCCGGAGGAACTCGCCGACGTCGACGACCACGACATCGAGCCCGAGGGACTCGAGTCGGCGTCCGAGTCGCTTGGTGCACGACGGCATGATCAAGGTGGTGTTCACGAGCACCGAGTTGGCGCAGAACGCCGCCGCCTCGTCGTCGTCGAGGACCACCGGCTCGGGGACCAGCCCGGCCACCACCTCGCGCCCGTAGCGATCCCAGGCCCCGGGCACGATCATCGCTCGGCGGTCGTCGAGCGGGCAGAAGGTCAGGTCGAGGTGGTAGAAGCGGGGGTCGATCAGCTCGATCGGCAGGACCTCGACCCCGAAGGCAGCCGACAAGGCGGCGTGGGCGCCGATGTCGGACCTCGACCGGTACCCCCCGAGCATCCGGTTCCCGAACGGCAGGGCGTCGCCCGCTCCCTCGAGGTGCAGGCCGGGAGGGACCTCGGCGATCTCGTAGCCGCGGGCGCGGAACCATGCCGAGAACAACGCAGCCTCGCCGGTGCGCTCGGGGTGGCGGAAGCGGCTCTCCATGAGGCGCCTTCCGCTGACCACGCCGCCGTTGGCGGTGAAGACCATGTCGGGGAGTCCGGGCACCGGGGAGATGACGTCGACCTCGGCGCCGGCTCGGCGCAGCACGTCGACCAGGCCCTCCCACTGAGCCCGGGCGCGGTCGGCGTCGACGGGCACCTCCTTGTGCATCCACGGGTTGATCTCGTACAGCACGCTGAAGTGCTCAGGGGGGCACACGAGGAAGCGCCGGCCCCAGGCCAGGCCGCTCACCCGATCAGCTGCCGAGACAGCTCGCTCAGGAACAGCCCCACGTCGGTCACGATGCCGAGCGCCTGCTGGCTCCCCCGGTCGGTGAGCTTGGTGACCACCGCCTGGTTGATGTCGACGCAGTAGACCTCCACCGAGGCGGGCAGGAGGTTGCCGACGGCCACGGCGTGGAGGGTCGACGCCAGCACCAGCGCCACGGCCACCCCGTCGAGGTGCCGGCGCATGGCGTCCTGGGCCGCCACCACGTCGGTGAGAACGTCGGGCAGCGGTCCGTCGTCGCGCACGGACCCGCCCAGCACCACGGGCACGCCTCGGCGGACGCACTCGTACAGAACCCCCCCACACAAGGCGCCGTCCTCGACGCCTCGGCGGACGGAACCCCAGCGCCGCACCTGGTTGATGACCCGCAGGTGGTTGGCGTGGCTGCCTTCGGCTGCGGTGCCTTCTCCCACCGAGATGCCGAGCGAGGTCCCGAGGAGGCACGACTCGATGTCGTGCACGGCGAACCCGTTGCCCGAGAACACGACGTCGACCCAGCCCTCGCGCACCAGGGCGGCCAGGTGGGGTCCGGCCCCGGTGTGGACCACGGCTGGCCCGGGCACGGCGAGGAGCCGACCACCGCCGGCCTTGGCGGCCCGGAGCCGCTCGGCGACCCGGGCCACCAACAGCGCCTTCGGCTTCTCGGCCGACACCTCCGAGGTCATGAACTCGAAGGGACTGGCGCCGCGGGGCTTCTCGAGGGGCCGGACCCGGATCCCGGCGAGACCGACCGCCACCTGGTCGCCGGCCGCCACCCGGTGCATGGGGACGGCCCGGGCCCGGGCCGCCGGGCCGTCGTCGTCCACCACCAGGGCGCAGTCCATCTCCGGTCGGTCGACCTCGATCCAATGGCCGTCGACGCGCACCTCGGTGGGGAGGTTGGTCGTGGCGTAGAACCCGTCGGGCAAGACGCCGCCGGCTTCGGCGGGTTTCACCACGAGGTCCCCGGTCTCGACGGGGTGGGCGCCGTGAGGGTGCAGCTCCGCGAGCAGAGCCGCCAGGTCGGACGCGTCGGCGGCGGTGATCGAGATCCGGGCGGTCGAGGGGTCGACATGCGACGTGCCGAGGTCGAGATCGATCATCCGGTAGTCGGCACCGGCGTCGACGATCAGGTCGAGGATCTTGGCCAGGATGAGGGAGTCGACGATGTGGCCCCGCACCTCGACGGTTTCGCTGGCGGTCACCGAAGCGACCCTACGGCGTACGATCGAAGCCGATGGTCGCGTCGCTCGACGCCGAGGTGACGGCGCTGGCGCGCCACCTGGCGGAGGCCGGCGAGGGTGCTGCCTCCAAGGTGGTCGACTCCTCGTGGTGGACCGAGCAGATGCTCGAGTGGGCGATGTCGCACCCCTCGTTCAAGACCCAGCTCTTCCGGTTCGTCGACGTGTTCCCGGCCACGGTCGACGACGCCGACGTCCTCGCCCACCTGGTGGAGTACTTCGAGGGCACCGACGCCCCCCGGCTCCTCGACCTCGGCCTCGGCGCCGCCGAGCACCTGCCGCTCGGGCGGGCGGCGGCGGCCTCCCTGGCTCGCCGGAACATCAAACGGGTGGCCCAGCAGTTCATCGTGGGGGCCGATCCGCACGCCGCCGTCGAGCGGCTGGAGCGGCTGTGGCGGGCCGGCAGCGCCTCCACGGTCGACCTGCTGGGCGAGAAGACGCTCACCGAGGAGGAGGCCGACCGCTACGCCGCCAGGGTGCAGGAGCTCCTCGCCGTGCTCGGCGAGCGCAGCTCCGCCTGGCCGGCCGTCGAGCGCCTCGAGCACGACGACCTGGGGCCGCTGGCGAGGGTCAACGTCAGCGTCAAGCCCACGGCCCTCGCGTCCCGGTTGGCACCGTTGACCGAGGGGGAAGGGCTCGATCAAGCCAAGCGCCGGCTCCGGCCGATCCTGTACCGAGCGCTCGCCTCCGGCGCCTTCGTCCACCTCGACGCCGAGCACTACGACGTGAAGGACCTGACGCTCCGGCTGTTCCGGGAGCTGCTCGACGAACCCGGCCTGGCCGGCGCCGAGGCCGGCGTGGTGGTGCAGGCCTACACCCGCGACTCCTATCGCGACCTCACCGAGCTGATCGCCTTCTCGGCCGAGCGCTCGCGTCCGATCACCGTTCGCCTGGTCAAGGGCGCCTACTGGGACACCGAGACCATCACCGCTCGGGCCGCCGGGTGGCCGGTGCCGGTCTACACCCGCAAGGAGGAGACCGACGCCAACTACGAGCGCTGCACCCGGCTGCTGCACCGCCACCACGGCGAGGTGCGGGCCGCCTTCGGCACCCACAACCTGCGCTCGATCTCCTACGCCGTGCAGTGCGCCCGCTCGCTCGGCATCCCCGACGACGGCTACGAGATCCAGCTCCTCTACGGCATGGCCGAGCCCGTCCACGCCGCTGTCCGGCGCCTCGGCCTGCGTCTGCGGGTGTACGCGCCGGTCGGCGACCTGGTGCCAGGGATGGCCTACCTGGTGCGCCGGCTGCTCGAGAACACCGCCAACGAGAGCTTCGTGCGGCGCCGCTTCGTCGAGGGCCGGGCCCTCGACGAGCTGCTCCAAGCACCTGAGGTCGATCTCGGCGCCGATCCGGTTCCTCCGCCGCGCAGCTCAGCGACCGACTCGTCGTCCCCGGGCGGGTTCCGCCCCGAACCGGTCGCCGAGTGGCGCGACCCGCCCGCGCGCCTGCACTTCGCCCGCTCCGTCGAACGGCTTCGCCAGCGCGGCTCTGCGGAGGTCGTACCCGCCGTCATCGGCGGGCGCTCGGTCACGACCGAGGCCACCATCGCCTCCGTCGATCCCGCTGCGCCTTCGACGGTCCTGGCCGTGTCCGCCTGCTGTGGGCCCACCGAGGCCGACGAAGCGATCGACTCGGCGCTCGCAGCGTGGCCACGGTGGCGGGCCACCTCGGCTGCGGAGCGCGCCGGCGTGGTGTTCCGGGCGGCGGCGTGGATGCGCGAGCGGCGGAGCGAGCTGGCCGCCCTGGAGGTGTTCGAAGCCGGCAAGCCCTGGCCCGACGCCGATGCCGACGTGTGCGAGGCGATCGACTTCTGCGAGTACTACGGCCGCCAGATGCTGCGCCTCGACGCCGGCGCCCCGGTCGATTCGCCGCCGGGCGAGGCCAACGCCATGCACTACCGGGGCAGGGGCGTGGGCGTGGTCATCTCGCCGTGGAACTTCCCTCTCGCCATTCCCACCGGCATGGTGGTCGCGGCTCTGGTCACCGGCAACGCCGTGGTGTTCAAGCCGGCGGAGCAGACCCCGGCGGTCGCCGCCAAGCTGGTCGAGGCCCTGCTCGCCTCGGGGCTCCCCGAGGGGGTGCTCGCCTTCCTGCCCGGCATGGGCGACGTCGGCGCCCATCTGGTCGAGCACCCGGCGGTGTCGTTCGTGGCCTTCACCGGCTCGCTGCCCGTCGGCCTCGAGATCGTGGCGTCAGCGGCCGTGCATCGCCCCGGGCAGCGTCACGTGAAGCGGGTGGTGGCCGAGATGGGCGGCAAGAACGCGGTGATCGTCGACGCCGACGCCGATCTCGACCAGGCCGTCCCCATCGTGATCACCTCGGCATTCGGGTACTCCGGCCAGAAGTGCTCGGCGTGCTCCCGCCTGATCGTCGTCGACCGGGGCGCCGGTGGGGCCGAGGAGCTGATCGAGCGGCTCGTGGGCCGGGCCGCCGGGTTGCGCGTCGGCCATCCCAGCGAGATGGGCGTCGACATGGGCCCGCTCATCGACGCCGACGCCCACGAGCGGGTGCGCTCCTACGTCGACATGGCCGGCGCCGAGGGCACGGTGGTCCTCGCCGGTGGCGACGTGCCCGCTGGCGGGTACTTCGTCGGCCCGACGATCGTGACCGACGTCGCCCCCACCAGCCGACTCGCCACCGAGGAGATCTTCGGCCCGGTGCTCGCGGTCATGCGGGTGGAGACCTTCGACCAGGCGCTGGAGGTGGCCAACCACACCGACTACGGCCTCACCGCTGGTGTGGTGTCGAGATCCCCCTCGCACATCGATCGAGCGGTGCGGGAGCTGCGGGCCGGCAACGTCTACGTCAACCGCCCGATCACCGGCGCGGTGGTGGGGCGCCAGCCCTTCGGTGGGGTGGGGTTGTCCGGCGTGGGCTCCAAGGCCGGCGGCCCCGACTACCTCCTCCAGTTCCTCGACCCCGTGGCGCTGAGCGAGAACACCATGCGCCAGGGCTTCGCCCCGGGCGACGGCTGACCTCAGTCGCCGACCAGGCGGTCGAGGGTCCACTCGGGGTGGTCCGCCTCGACCCTCGCCAGCCAGTTGGGGCTCTCGAAGAGGGCGAGCAGCACGCCGTCGGTGCGGGTCAGGACCCGCACGCCACTGGTGCTCCGCAGGCGCGCCGCTGTCTGGGAGTCGGTGCGACGAGCGACCCGGTACGGCGTCGAGGTGAGCTCGACGCCAGCCCCGAACTCGTGCTCGAGGCGATGGACGAAGACCTCGAACTGCATCTGGCCGACGCCGGCGAGGATGGGCGCCGGGTCGCCGACCTCCTCGTCGCGCAGCACTTGGACGACACCCTCCTGCTCGAGCTGCTCGACTCCCCGCCGGAACTGCTTCGAGCGTGACGAGTCGCGAGCCCGGGCGACGGCGAAGAGCTCGGGAGCGAAACGAGGAATGGGCGGATAGGTCACCGGCGCCTCGGCAAAGAGGGTGTCGCCCACGCCGAGGTCGGCGGCGTTGACCAGGCCGACCACGTCCCCCGGCCACGCCTCGTCGATGGTGTCGCGCTCGGCGCCGAAGACGCTGGTGGCGTACTTGGTGGCGAAGGGCCGCCCCGACGGCTCATGGGTCACGGTCATGCCTCGCTCGAAGTGACCCGAGCAGATCCGCACGAAGGCCACCCGGTCGCGGTGCGCCGGGTCCATGTTGGCCTGCACCTTGAACACGAAGCCCGAGAACGGCTCGTCGAGCCCTCGAGCGATGCCGTCGGCATCGTTGCGGGGTGCCGGCGGGGGCGCCAGGTCGACGATGGCGTCGAGGAGGTGACGCACCCCGAAGTTGGTCAACGCCGAGCCGACGAACAGGGGGCTCGTCTCCCCGGCGAGGAAGGACTTGACGTCGAGGTTCGCTCCTACGGCGTCGAGCAGGTTGCACTCCTCGGTGGCCCGACGCCAGGCGTCGCCCTCTTCGGCTTCGGCCCGAGCGGCCTCGACGAGCTCCTCGGGTGCGGCGACCGCGCCCCGGGCGGTGCGGGTGTAGCGGACGAACGCGCCGTGGCGACGGTCGATCACGCCCCGGAGGTCACCGGGGATGCCGACCGGCCAGGTGAGCGGCGTCGCCCGCAGGTCGATCTGGTCCTGCAGCTCGTCGACGAGCTCCAGGGGCTCGCGCCCGGGGCGGTCGCACTTGTTCAAGAAGGTGAGCGTCGGGAGGCGTCGAGCCCGGCAGACCTCGAAGAGCTTGCGGGTCTGGGTCTCGATGCCCTTGGCGGCGTCGAGGACCATCACGGCGGCATCGGCGGCGGCGAGCACCCGGTAGGTGTCCTCGGAGAAGTCACGGTGACCGGGCGTGTCGAGCAGGTTCACCACGTGGCCGCGGTAGCCGAACTGCAGCACGGTGGAGGTGATGGAGATGCCCCGCTGCTGTTCGAGCTCCATCCAGTCGGAGGTGGCTCGCCGCCGCCCGGCTCTGGCCTTGACCGCGCCCGCCTCGGCCACGGCGCCGGCATACAGGAGGAGCTTCTCGGTCAGGGTGGTCTTGCCGGCGTCGGGGTGGCTGATGATGGCGAAGGTCCGCCGTCTGGCGGCCTCGGCGAGTGCGGGGACGGACGACACGGCAGTTCCCTACCACGCCCAGGATGGTTCCGCACCAACGCGATGGTTGTCGTCGGGGGTCGCCGACGACAGACCGTCGGTTGGACGGTGCCCGGGGAGGGAAAGGACCGGCCATGTCCGACATCGCCGCTGAGCTGCCACCCGAGGAACCGTTCCCGAGCGAGGACCTGCCCGACGAGGCGCTGGAACACGACCCCAGCCTCACCGACCGGCTGCGCCACACCGGCGTGGGCGTCGAAGACCCCAACATCGTCGGGGATGTCGGACCCACCGACATCCCACCGGGCATGGACCCCGATTCGCTCGCCTGAGGCCCCGAGGAGCACGAGCCGGCCGGTGCCGGCGGCGGTGCGACCAGCACCGGCCGATACCTCCCACGACGTCAACGCCGGCGTGCCACCATCGAACGATGACGGCATCGCAGGTTCCGCCCACCTCGCGGACGAAGCTCCGGCGCAAGTCCGATCGCGGGCGGTACGACCGCGAGACGATCGACGGGATCCTCGACGAGGCGCTCGTCTGCCACGTGGGATTCGCGGTCGAGCGTCGGCCCTGGGTCATCCCCACCGCCTTCGCCCGGGTGGGCGAGCATGTCTATCTCCACGGGGCGGTCGGCAACTTCGCGCTGCGCACCCTTGCCGGCGGAGCCGAGGCGTGCCTCACCGTCACGCTGGTGGATGGCCTGGTCCTCGCTCGTTCGGCCTTCCATCACTCGATGAACTACCGGTCAGTGCTGTTGTTCGGCCACGCCGCAGCCGTGACCGACGACGACGAGAAGCGCGCCGCCCTTCTCGCCATCGTGGAGCACATGGTGGCGGGTCGGAGCCGCTCGACCCGGCCACCCACGGCTCAGGAGTTGAGGTCCACGCTGGTCCTGCGGCTTCCGATCGAGGAGGCGTCGGCGAAGGTGCGCACCGGTGGTCCGATCGACGAGCTCGCCGACTATGAGCTTCCCCATTGGGCGGGAGTCGTACCGCTCAGCCTGGTGCAGGGCGAACCGCAGCGTGACCTCGCCTCCGCCCCGCCGGGCGGCTGAGGGCGTCGCTCCATCCCCGGTCCGGTCCGAGGGTTGGCCTCGCCGGTCTTGGTAAGAAGCTGCAACGCCACCTTCCAGCTCGATCCGGGCTACTGCACCTCGAAGATGTCGACGGCCTCCGTGGCCATCAGGCGGTCGGCCAACGCCCGCTTCATCTCGGCGAAGCGCTGCTGTTCGTCGTCGGTGAGGTCCGACGACCGGGCCAGGCGGACGAACTCGTCGCTGACGAAGCCTTCTCGCAACCAGAGGGCCACGGATTTGCCGCGGTAGCCCACCGAGAAGGCGAAGGTCTGCAGGGTCTCGCCGCGCTCGGGGCGCTCCAGCGCCGGGTCGACGACGTACCGACCATCGGTCAGGCTCCGCGTCACCAGCTCGCAGGCGTCACGCGCCCCCGGTCCCCGGAAGGCGGTGCGGACGACGACCTGGCGCCGCTCCACCGAGCCACCAGGTTCGAGGAGCGCGAAGGCCCGCTCCAGCACCTTGTAGCCCAGGGCGACCCCTCCGGGGCTGCCGGGCCCGCTGTAGCGGAGCATGTCCTGGAACGAGAACGCCACCACCGTCCCCTCTTCGCGCACTTCGATGCTGGAGTCCATGGTCCTGCGTCCTTTCCTCTGGAATGCGTGCGCCTTCGTCCGCAAGGACCGGCCGAGGGAGCTGGGCGTATGTCCCACTCGACGCGACATCGTGGCACGGCTCGCCGTCGGCGACGCCACCGTCAACGAGCTCGCCGAACCCTACGACGTGAGCGTTCAGGCCGTCTCCAAGCATCTGAAGGTCCGGAGGAAGCCGGCTGGTCAGCCGCACCCGGCAGGCCCAGCGCCGGCCGGCGCACCTGGAAGCAAAGGTCTTCGACCTCATCCCACCCCAGACAGGAGCATGACGATCACCGACACCGCTTCTGCGGCCGGATCGGCCATGGTCTCCGCCCGTGAGCACGGGTGGCCGGTAGCCGGGTCGGATGGCGTGAGCCTGGCTCCTAGTCCACCCGTTGGTAGCGGCAGATCTGCACGCCGGTGGCGGCGGTGATGGCCGATACGAGCTCGAACCGGCGGGCGGTCCCGTCGGTCGGGAAGATGCCCTTGCCGCCACCGAGCACGATCGGCTCGATCATCAGGTTCAGGTCGTCGACAAGGTCGGCCTCCAGCAACGACCGAGCGAGCTGGGCGCTGCCCATGACGTTCACGTCGCCACCCGGTCGCTCGCGCAGAGCCGTCACCGCCGCGCCCAGGTCGGCGCCGCGGATCAGCGAGGTCGGCCCCCACGTGAGGTCCGCTTCGGACAGCGTGTCGGAGACGACGTGCTTGTCGACGCCGTTGATCCAGTCGGCGAAGGGGTCACCGGTCCGCTCCGGCCAGGCACCGGCCATGACCTGCCAGGTGCGCCGGCCATAGAGCAGGGCGTCGGTCCGCTGGGCCATCTCGTCGATGCTCGACCCCATGACCTCGGGGTCGAAGTACGGCATGGACCACCCGCCGTGGCGGAAG
>JAHWJH010000069.1 GCA_019348555.1 Actinomycetota bacterium | reverse complement strand
TCAACTCCGGGTCGAACTCGCACGTCGTTCCAAGGCCGTGGCACGACGGGCAGGCGCCGTGGGGGCTGTTGAAGCTGAACAGCCGCGGCTCCAGTTCCGGCAGCGACACCTCCGGGTGCTCGGGGCAGGCGAACTTCTCGCTGAAGACCTGGTCCTGCCAGGAGCCGTCCGGCTGGCCGACGGTCACGATCACCAGCCCCTGCGACAGCTTCAGCGCCGTCTCCACCGAGTCGGCCAGGCGCGAGCGGATCTCGGGCTTGAGCACGATCCGGTCGACCACCGCCTCGATGTTGTGGACGAACGTCTTCTTCAGGGCCGGCGCGTCCTCCGGCTTCTGGAGTTCGTGGATCGTCCCGTCCACCCGCGCACGCACGAAGCCCTGCTTGTGGATCGCGCCGAACACGTCCTTGTGCTCGCCCTTCATCCCCCGCACCAGCGGCGACAGTACCATCAGCTTCGTGCCGGCGGGCAGGCGCATCACCGCGTCCACGATCTGGCTGGGCGACTGGCTGGCGATCTGCCGGCCGCACACCCAGCAGTGCGGCGTCCCCGCCCGGGCGAACAGCACGCGCAGGTAGTCGTAAATCTCCGTCGTCGTCGCCACCGTCGAGCGCGGGTTGCTGCTGGCCGAGCGCTGCTCGATGGCGATCGTCGGCGGCAGCCCCTCGATCTCCTCGATGTCCGGCTTCTGCAACTGGTCCAGGAACTGCCGCGCGTACGCCGACAAAGACTCGATGTACTTGCGCTGCCCCTCGGCGTACACCGTGTCGAAGGCCAGCGTCGACTTGCCCGACCCGGACGGCCCGGTGAGCACGATCAACCGGTCGCGCGGAAGCTCCAGGGAGATGTCGCGGAGGTTGTGCTCGCGGGCGCCACGCACGACGATCGTGTCAGCCACCGAGCCATGTTATCGACTTCGCCGGTAACCGAACACGCGTACGGACGACCGGTGTCAGCGGCACGGCCGAGCACGACGGCGAGGGCGCCGGGACGGCGGCGTGGACGAGCACCGTCACCTCCCATCGCCCCATCGTGAACGACCTCGTCGGGTCGAGCCGGTACCAGTCGAGGTACGGCGCCACGTCGTCGGACGTCTGGCCGACGAACACCAGCTCCGCCACTCCCGCACCACCCAGCAGCGTGGCCAGCTCGGCGCCGTCGGCCACGTCGGCGCTGTGGAGCCAGCGACCGGCGGAGATCGTCGGCCATGCCAGGCGAGGGATGTTCGGGTAGGCGCTGACCACCACCGGACGGTCGCCCCCGTCACCGGGCACGGTCGAGTCCGCCGTGGCGCCGATCCGCTGGATCAGCCGGTCGGTGAACACGTGGGCGCTTCGCAGGCTGGTCACGGCCCCCACCGCGAGAAGCGCCGAGCACACCACGAGCCCGCACTGCGCCCACCGCCGGGCCTCACCCGACAGCGTCGGCGCCCGGCGTGCCATGGCATCGACGGCGATCACGGCGAGCACGGGGACGACCAGGGCGAAGTAGCGCCCGCCCCACTCGGCGCTGCCTCCCTCGCGGTACTGCGTGGCGAGGACGCCGAGAAGGAAGACGGCGGCGGTGGCGCTGAGGAGCAGTCGACCGTCGCGATCGGCGTAGGACCTGTCGACCAGGCCCAGGGAGACGATGGCCAGCGGGAAGGCCACCACCAGGCCGGGCACGACCCGAGCGGGGTCGGCCAGGAAGGCGTACATCGAGAAGCCCATGGCGGCCAGGGCCACCGCCCCGATCGCCCGGGACGAGCCGCGGCGACGGACGAGAACCACGCCGATGGCCACCAGGACAGCCGCAGCCAGCAGTGCCAGGTCGGCGCCGTCGGGAACGCCCGGGCTCGGTCGAAGCCATGTGTTGAGGAAGGCCTCGAACCTCGACTGGAGGAAGCCTCCGGGCACCGCCGGGGCGCTGACGCCTCCTCCGTCGGCGCCGATGACCAGGCGCTGGAGCCACCGGTCGCCCACCGCAGCACCCAGCCCGGCGCCCGGCAGGGCCGCCGCCCAGACGACGAGGCGCGGCCGGCGCCAGGCAATGCCGCTCACGGCCACGCCGGTGCCGAGGGCGGCGGCGAAGATGAGTGCCTCGGCGCGCAGCAGCACCGCAGCAGCGAGGAGGGCGGCGCAAGCGATCACCGGTACCGCCGGGCGCGCTCCACGGACGGCCCGCAACGCGAACACCGTCGCCCCGCTCACCAGGGCGGCCCCGAGCGAGTGGGCGATGAGGAGGTAGGCGTCGAAGACCAGGGGGCTGCCCACACCGACCGCCCACATCACCGGCCGTGCCGCTCCCGGGCCGCTCACCTCGCGGGCCAGCACGGCCGCGGTCACCGCCGCACCGACCGTGCCCAGCACCGAGAGGGCCACCATGGCCGCCACTCCCCCGGTGCGCTCCAGGGCGGCCAGCACCAGCGGGTAGACGGGGTGTTTGGCAAACGGCGCCTTACCGTCGTCACCCTGGGACGACCCCCCGAGCGGGTAGTACCGGTCGTCAGGGTCCAGATCGGCGAAGGGGTGGTCGACGACCCACCCGTCCCCCGCTGCCAGCGATCGGGCCTGGATCAGCACCGCCCCCTCGTCCGGTGAGAAGGAGGCGGACGTGCCGATCACCGGCACGAGCGCCAGCAAGAGCATGGCCAGCACGGCCGCGTGCGCCCACAGCGGGGCTCGCCACAGTCGGGCCAGGAGCCGTCGCACGGCCCTCTGTATCGACCGGTGGCCGGTCGTTCTTTACGTCGGCGCGGCCTTCCCGAGCAGGCCCGTCGCCTCGGCCAACTCGACCACCCAGGCCCACAGCGCGGCGATCGGTGAGGGGCCGCCACTGGGCGACGTGCGCGCCGGGCAGCCGAGCGTCGGCCACATCGTCGGCGCCTCCTCGACGGCGAGACCGTCGTCGCGCAGCTCGACACGCCATCGACCGTCCTCGTGGCGGACGACCTCGAAGCGCTCGGCGTCCATCCACCCGGCCGGCTCGGTGGCCTGGAGGTGCTGGTACGCGTCGACCACGTGGTCGACGTTGAGGGCGGCCAGTCGCAGCGCAGGGCGGATGCTCGCCGCCATGACCAGCGAGCGCTCGTGGGCGTCGAGGTCGGGTACGGGCGCCAGCAGCCTGGCCATGACCTCGGCCAGCTGCACGCACACGCCCGTGCCGAAGTGCAGCCCGCCGTAGATGAAGCTGACCGCGTCGCGCATCCGCTCAGCCCGAGCTGGAGCGCTCTGGCGGAACAGCTCCACGAGCACGGTCAAGCGCTCCAACATCCAGGCGTCGTCGCTGTGCCGCAGCTCCCCGAACTGGGCGTGGAGGTGGAACACGGTCGTGTCGACGCAGGCCATGCCGAGGGCCCGGAAGCTGTCGACGGACCCTCGGGCGACCGGCTCAGGATTGGCGACGACCATCCGGGTGGTGGAGTGCATGGACCGGACCAGCCCATAGGGCGGATACGACGGGGCCAGCCGCCGGGTTCTGCGCACGACCTCGTCGGCCACGAGGGAGGAGATGGCGAAGAGCTCGACGCGCAGATCACCGAGCAGCTCGGCACGGCGCTCCGGCGACTTCTTGGCCAGCTGGCTGTCGCTCGGGAGCGGGAGGAGCGCCTCGGGGCCCGACCGCCGCAGCTCCCGAGCCCGCAGGGCGACCCGAGGACCCGGGCCCTCGGCGGTCATGGTCGCCTCACCCGGCCTCGCGCAGCTCCCGGCGCAGGTCGCCGATCTCGTCCCGCAAGCGGGCGGCGTACTCGAAGCGCAGCTCGCCGGACGCCTCTCGCATCTCCTCCTCGAGGGTGTAGATGAGACGGGCCAGCTCGTCGGCCGGCAGCTCGGCAAGGTCGCTGCGCACCCGGTCGTGCACCCTGGACCGGCGGTCGGACCCCGGCACGGGTGCCTCCGCCGCCGCAGGGCGCAGGTAGGCGAGGATGTCGCTCACGGCCTTGCGGATCGTCTGGGGGTCGATGCCGTGCTCGGCGTTGTAGGCCTGCTGGACGCCTCGCCGGCGCTGGGTCTCGGAGATGGCCCGCCGCATGGAGTCGGTGACCTGGTCGGCGTACATGATCACCCGGCCGTCGACGTTGCGAGCGGCCCGTCCCATGGTCTGGATGAGCGACGTCTCGCTGCGCAGAAACCCCTCCTTGTCGGCGTCGAGGATGGCCACCAGCGACACCTCCGGCAGGTCGAGGCCTTCACGCAGCAGGTTGATCCCCACCAGCACGTCGAACTCGCCGAGCCGCAGGTCGCGCAGCGTCTCGATGCGCTGGATGGTGTCGATGTTGGAGTGCAGGTAGCGCACCCTCAGGCCCTGCTCGAGCAGGTACTCGGTGAGGTCCTCGGCCATCTTCTTGGTGAGGGTCGTCACCAGCGTGCGTTGACCGGCGGTGGTGCAGTGCCCGATCTGCTCGATGAGATCGTCGATCTGGCCCTTGGTCGGCTTGACGATCACCTCCGGGTCGATCAGGCCGGTGGGGCGCACGATCTGCTCCACCACCTGCTCGGAGTGCGACAGCTCCCATGGCCCTGGCGTGGCCGAGAGGAACACCACCTGGCCCACTCGCTCCAGGAACTCCTCGAAGCGCAGCGGCCGGTTGTCGGCGGCGGACGGCAAGCGGAAGCCGTGGTCGATGAGCGTCTGCTTGCGCGACCGGTCACCTTCGTACTGGCCGTGGAGCTGGGGCACGGCCACGTGGCTCTCGTCGAGCACCACCAGGAAGTCGTCGGGGAAGAAGTCGAGAAGGGTGCTCGGCGCCGTCCCCGGCGACCGTCCGTCGATGGGCGCCGAGTAGTTCTCGATCCCGTTGCACACCCCGACCTCGGCCAGCATCTCCAGGTCGTAGTTGGTGCGCATGCGCAGGCGCTGCGCCTCCAACAGCTTGCCGTGCGACTCGAACCAGGCCAGCCGCTCGGCCAGCTCGGCCTCGATGCGGGCCAGGGCCGCCTTCATCCGGTCCTCCCCGGCGACGTAGTGGGTGGCCGGGAAGACCACCAGCTCGTCGAGCTCGGCCAGGCGCTCGCCGGTGAGCAGGTCGACCTGGGTGATCCGCTCCACCTCGTCGCCGAACAGCTCGATGCGCACGCCGGTCTCCTCGTAGGCGGGGTGCACCTCGATGGTGTCGCCGCGGACCCGGAAGGTCCCCCGGGTGAGGGCCACGTCGTTGCGGTCGTACTGCATGTCGACCAGGCGGGAGAGGATGGCCCGCTGGTCGTGCTCCTCGCCGGGGCGCACCACCAGCAGCTGGCGGCGGTACTCCTCGGGCGAGCCCAGGCCGTAGATGCACGACACGGAGGCGACCACGATGACGTCTCGCCGGGTGAGCAGCGCCGAGGTGGCCGAGTGGCGCAGCCGGTCGATCTCGTCGTTGATCGAGCTGTCCTTCTCGATGTAGGTGTCACTGGAGGGGACGTAGGCCTCGGGCTGGTAGTAGTCGTAGTAGGAGACGAAGTACTCGACCCGGTTGTGGGGGAAGAACTCCCGGAACTCGTTGGCCAGCTGGGCGGCCAGCGACTTGTTGGGGGCGATCACCAGCGTGGGCCGCTGGGCCCGCTCGATGGCCCAGGCCATGGTGGCCGACTTCCCGCTCCCGGTGATGCCGAGCAGGGTCTGGAACCGGTAGTCCTTGGCCAACCCCTCGGCCAGCGCCTCCACCGCCTGCGCCTGGTCGCCGGCGGGGGCGAAGTCGGAGACGACCTGGAACGGCGGCACGGTCCCGATGGTACCGACCGGCCCATCGAGGGGTCAGCGGTCGGGGAGGGCGTGGATCCAGGTCCAGACCTGCTCCACCCGGCGCTCCAGTGCCTGCAACGTGCCGGAGTTGTCGACGACGACGTCGGCGCGGGCCAGCCGCTCCTCCCGCGGAAGCTGGCGCGCCAGGCGGGCTCGAGCGTCGTCTCCGCTCATCCCCCGCTCCTCCACCAGGCGACGTAGGGCGACCTCCGGTGGGCAGTCGACCACCACCACGCCGTCGACCCGGTAGTGGTCCGACTCCAGCAGCAGTGGCACGTCGAGGACCACCACCGCCTCCGTGCCCGCCAGGTCGGCCAGCTGCCCGTCGATGACGGCGTGCACGGCCGGGTGCACGAGCGCTTCCAGCTCTGCCAGCGCCGCCGCGTCGGCGAACACCACGCCGGCCAGCGCCCGGCGGTCGAGGCCGCCGTCCGGCCGGACGACCGCGCTTCCGAAGCGCTCGACGATCGCACCGTGCACCGGCTGGCCGGGTCGCTGCAGGTCCCGGGTGACCGCATCGGCGTCGAGCACGACGGCGCCACGGGCGGCCAGCAGCGCCGCCACCGTCGACTTGCCCGAGCCGAGGGCCCCGGTGAGCCCGACCACCCTCACCGCCCGGGAACCTACACCGGCCACCGGGATCGCACGTCGAGGATTCCCCTCAAGTCCGGTCGGCCCGAAGTCGAAGACAGGGCGCAGGTCGGCTCACGTGGGCCGCGCCGCTGGCACATCCCGGAGATCGAAGGAGATGCAATGGCAAAGCGCAGCAACGTCCTGGTGGTCCTCGGGATCGCCTTCTTCGCCCTCGGGGCGGCGATCGTGTTCCTGCTCGTGCGCGACGACGGCGCCACCGTGCGCGCCGGCGCCGCCGGCGGGTCCACCCAGGTCCTGGTGGCCAAGGGCGACATCCCTGCGGGCACCACGGGTGACGACGTCGTGGCCCAGGGCCTGGTCGAGGCCAAGAACTTCGAGCCGGGCCAGATCGCTCCCGGCGCCGTCTCCTCCACCGCCCTGTTGGCGGGCCAGACCGTGGCCACCGACATCGCCAAGGGGGCCCAGCTGACGTCCTCGTCGCTGCGGCCGTCGCAGGTCCGTGGGGCCAGCGTCGCCATCCCCGAGGGCAAGCAGGGCGTGGCCGTCCAGCTGGACTTCGTGCCCGGCGTCGCCGGCTACGTCGGTGCCGGTGACCGCATCAACATGTACTCGGTGGTGCGCAACGGCGTGCCCGACCCCAACAGCAAGGACGACCCGCCGTGCAACCCCCGGGTCAACCTCTTCCTCTCCAACGTCGAGGTGCTCGACGTCTCCGCCGAGGTGGCGCCCCGACGGGCGGTGTCCGACCAGCAACAGGAGCGGGTGACCGGCAACGCCATCACCTACCTGCTGGCGCTCGACCCCGTCGAGGCCGAGCGGGTCATCTTCCTCACCAGCAACGAGGGCCTCTACCTCACCCTCGCCGGCGAGAACGCCCCGCCCGTCTCCACCGATGGGCCCGGCCAGTGCTCGCCCGTGGCCGATCAGGTCTGAGGCCTCGATGCGCAACCCACGGATCCTCATCCTCGACCGCTCGACCGACCTCCTCGACCAGGTCACCGACGTGGCCGAGGACCTCCGCCCCCGGCCCGACGTGATCACCTGCCACCGGGTCGACCAGGTCGGCGCCCTGCTCTCCGACGGTGAGCCCTTCGACGTGCTGCTGGCCGGCCCCAGCCTGGGAGACCAGGCCGGGCTGGCCCGGCTGCAGGTGATCCACGACGACCTGCCGGCCATGTCGATCGTGCTGGCCTTCAGCCGCCGTCCCGAGGCCCATCTCCGGGACCTCGTGCGCACCGGTGCCCTCGACCTGCTCCAGCTCCCCGTGCACGACAAGCAGCTGGCCGAGAGCATCGAGCGGGCGATCGAGGTTGCCGCCGCCCTGCGGGCCCCGGTCCCGGTCACCCTGACCGCGCCGGCGCCGGGCTGGCCCGTCCTCGGCGCCGAGCCGAAGGCCCTCGGGCAGGTGTTCACCGTGGCGTCGGCCACCGGCGGCTGCGGCAAGACCTTCATGGCCACCAACCTCGCCTTCTTCCTGGCGCATCACTCGGGCCGGAGGGTCTGCGTGGTCGACCTCGACCTTCAGTTCGGTGAGGTCTCGACGGCGCTGCGGCTCAAGCCCCGCTACACCATCTACGACGCCCTCCAGCGCGAGGACAACGACGACGCCGACCTGGCCGAGCACTTCGAGGAGTACCTCGTGGGCCACGGCACCGGTGTCCATGTCCTCGCTGCCCCGAAGGACCCGTCCGAGGCCGACCGGGTGAGCCCTCCCGACGTCACCCGGGTCATCGATGCCGCTCGAAAGCACTTCGACTACGTCGTCGTCGACACCCCCTCGGCCCTCACCGAGATCGTCCTGGCCGCCTTCGAGAGCTCGGC
The DNA here is from genome assembly GCA_019348555.1 of Actinomycetota bacterium. GTDB lineage: Bacteria > Actinomycetota > Acidimicrobiia > Acidimicrobiales > CADCSY01 > JADDRA01. The sequence goes on along the minus strand of JAHWJH010000069.1, from coordinate 4,892 downwards.
CCGCCTGTTCGTCATGGCCACCCTCGACCTGCCGAGCGTGCGGAACCTCGGCGTGTTCCTCACCACCCTCGAGAAGCTGAAGGTGCCCACCGACAACATCCGCCTGGTGCTCAACAAGGCCGAGTCCGACGTCGGCATCGAGGTGGGCCAGGTGGAGAAGCTCTTCCCCCAGGGCTTCGAGGCGGTGCTCCCCTACGCCAAGGAGGTGAGCCGCTCGATCAACCTCGGCATGCCGGTGATGGCGTCCTCGCCCGGTGCCGAGGTCAGCCGCAACATGGTGCCGACCATGGCCAGCCTCCTCCCGGCCGACCTCCGAGCCCGGATCGCCATGCCGGCGCCGATTTCCAGCTCCAACTTCTTCAAGCGCCTGTTCCACCGTCCCCAGCCCTCCATCTCGTAGGAGACCACGCCATGAAGCTGTCTGAGAAGCTGGCCATCCTCGAGGACGAGGAGCGCCGGTCGGCCGGCGCGGAGGATGCCACCTCGCCCACCCGCCGACGTACCATCCACGCCCGGCCGCGTAAGAGCGGCGGCGATTGGGACGCCAACAAGCGCAAGGTGCTCGAGCTGGTGCGGGAGGACATCGCCCCCCGCATGGCCGGCCTGTCGGGCCCGGCGCTGGCCAACGAGGTCAAGCTGGCCCTCGACCGCATCCTGCAGCGCGAGGACGTGAAGGTGTCGCCCATGGAGCGGCGCAAGTTCGTCCGGGAGCTGATCCAGGACGCCCTCGGTTACGGGCCGCTCGACCCGCTTCTCCAGGACCCGATGATCACCGAGATCATGTGCAACGCCTTCGACGACATCTGGGTCGAGCGCGAAGGCCGGATCCAGCCCACCGACAGCGCCTTCACCGACGACGTCCAGTACCGCCAGGTCATCGAGAAGATCGTCTCGGCCGTCGGCCGGCGCATCGACGAGAGCTCCCCCATGGTCGACGCCCGGCTTCCCGACGGCTCCCGGGTCAACGCCATCATGCCGCCGCTGGCCATCCACGGCTCGGTGCTCACCATCCGCAAGTTCGCCGTCGACCCCTTCGAGGCCAAGGACCTCGTCAACTTCGGCACGTGGACCATGGACCTCGCCCTGGTGCTCGAGGCCTGCGTCCGGGGCAAGCTCAACCTGCTGGTCAGCGGAGGAACCGGTACCGGCAAGACGACGAACCTCAACGTGTTGAGCTCGTTCATCCCTCCCGGTGAGCGCATCCTCACCATCGAGGACTCCGCTGAGCTCCAGCTGCAGCAGCCCCACGTGGTGAACCTGGAGGCACGCCCCCCCAACGCCGAGGGCCAGGGCGAGGTGCGCATCCGCGACCTGGTCAAGAACAGCCTCCGCATGCGGCCCGACCGCATCATCGTCGGTGAGGTCCGCGGCCCCGAGGCCCTCGACATGCTCCAGGCCATGAACACGGGCCACGAGGGCTCGATGACCACGGTGCACGCCAACAGCCCCCGAGACGCCCTCTCCCGCCTGGAGACGATGGTGCTGATGGCGGGCTACGACCTCCCGGTTCGGGCCATCCGGGAGCAGATCGTCTCGGCGCTGCACCTGATCATGCAGGTCGACCGCATGGCCGACGGTCGCCGGGTGGTCACCGCGGTCACCGAGGTGCAGGGCCTCGAGGGCGACGTCATCCTCCTCCAGGACCTCTTCCGCTACCGCAACCTGCCCACCGATGGCGGCAAGCCCGCAGGCGAGCTGGTGGCCACCGGGCTCCGGCCCAAGGTCGCCGACCGGCTCCTGGAGCAGGAGATCGAGCTGCCGGCCAAGGTCTTCCGCGCTCCCGCTCCTCCCGCCCCGGTGAGCGAGCTGCGGGGCCGCCGATCACGAGTGCCGAGTGCCAGGGAGCTGGCCGAACCGGAAAGGGCGCGTTGATCATGACCGGAACCGAAGTGCTTGCAGCGGTGCTGGTGGGGTTGGGCTTCGCCCTGCTCGGGGTGGGGGTGCTGTCCCGGTCCCGGTCCCGCACCGAGTCCCTGGCCGACATCCTCGACCTGCCCTACGGCGAGCGTGACGTCGCCGTCGAGCCGGTGAGCGAGACCCGCAGCCCGCTGGTCACCGACACCATCCACCTCGCTTCCCGCATGGTCGACCAGTTCGACGCCCGGGGGTCGATGCAGACCCAGCTCGAGCGCGCCCGCCTGCCCATCCGAGCCGGCGAGTTCGTGGTGGTCACGGTCTGCTCGGCGCTCACCGTGGGGCTGCTGATGGCGGCGGTCACCGAAACCTGGGTCCTCGGGCTGGCCGGCGCCGTCGCCGTTCCCTTCCTGGCCAAGGCCTACGTCTCCCGGCGCATCGACCGGCGGCGCAAGGCCTTCGAGGCCCAGCTCCCCGAGGCCCTCTCCGTCATCGCCTCCTCTCTGTCGGCCGGGCACACCTTCCTGCGCTCGGTGCAGATGATGTGCGAGGAGTCACCGCCGCCGCTGTCGGAGGAGTTCCACCGGGTGGTGGCCGAGACCCGCCTCGGGGGCAGCGTCGTCGACGCCCTCGACCGCATGGCCCAGCGCCTCGCCATCAAGGACCTGGTCTGGGTGGTGCAGGCCATCCGCATCCAGCAGCAGGTCGGCGGCAAGCTGGCCGACCTCCTGCACACCCTGGCCGACTTCATGCGAGCCCGCGAGGACATCCGCCGTGAGGTCGACGTGCTGACGGCCGAAGGCCGCATCTCGTCGTACGTCCTCGGCGCCCTGCCGGTGTTCATCCTGCTCGCCGTGCAGGTGACGAACCCCGACTACCTCCAGCCCTTCTACCAGGGATGGGGACTGTTCGTCCTCGGCATGACCGCGGCGTCCATCCTCACCGGCTTCTTCATCATCCGGCGCATGGTCCGGATCGAGATCTGAGCCGACGCCCGCCCCCCGTACACGTCACGTCAACGTCAGGAGAACCGTCATGGAAGTGCTGGGTGCGATCATCGCCGTCGCCATCGTCGCCTTCGGAGGAGTGCTGGTGCTCGCCGGCGTGCGAGGGCGCCTTGCTCTCGCCGGCGACGCCACCGACTACCTCCAGAGCCTCGACGCCCGCGAGGAGCATGGAGATGTCTACGACCAGGTGCTGGCCCAGCCGTTCGTGGGCCGCATCGTGCGGCCCCTGGGCGTGGGGACGCTGCGGCGCATCTCCTCGCTGACCCCGGGCAACCACGTCGCCAACGTCCATCGCCAGCTGGTGCTCGGCGGCGTGGCCTCCTCGGTGCGGGCGGAGGAACTCGTCGCCCTGGAGGTGCTGGGAGCCGGCCTCGGCGGCGTGCTCGCCCTGCTCTACGCCGTTCTCGCCAGCCCGAGCCCGCGCATCGGCGTCCTGTTGCTGGTGGCGCTCCCGCTCCTCGGCGCGATGGCGCCGCAGTCGTGGCTCAAGCGGCGGGTCGCCGAGCGGACGGATTCCATCCGCAACGACCTCCCCGACACCATCGACCTCATGGCCATCTCCGTGGAGGCCGGACAGGGCCTCGAGGGCGCCATGCAGACGGTGTGCCGCCACTTCACCTCGCCGCTGGCCGAGGAGCTCGCCCGCACCCTGAAGGAGATGGAGCTCGGGCTGGCTCGACGCGACGCCTTCCAGAACCTCAAGCGGCGGACCGAGGTGGCGGAGCTGTCGAACTTCGTGCTGGTCCTGACCCAGGCGGACGCGCTGGGCATGCCCATCGGCCGGGTCCTGCGCACGCAGGCGGCGGAGATGCGGGCCAAGCGCCGGCAGTGGGCTCGGGAGCGGGCGGCGAAGCTGCCGGTGAAGATCCTGTTCCCCCTGACGCTGTTCATCTTCCCTGCGATCATGGTGGTGGTCCTCGGCCCGGCCGTGCCCGGCATCGCCGGCGCTTTCTAGGCCGCGTCGCCGGCGTTCTCTCTCATGAACCCGTTCCGGCCGCCGATCACCTCGCTGCGCTGGGGAGCGGTGGCCGTCGGGTTGGTGCTGGCGGTCACCCGGGAAGGACCCCACGCCTCGCTCCTCCTCGGAGCCGCCACCCTCGTGGGCTACGCCGCCTGGCGCACCCGCCGTCCCCTCCCGCTGACCGTGGCCACCAGCCGGAGGCCGATCGCCGTCGAGGCGCTGGTCCACGTGGCCGTGGTCGTTGCCACCGGCTTCTGGGAGTCACCGTTCGCCCTGTCGCTGCTCACCGCCGTGGTGGCCATCGGCTTCGCCCGCGGGTACGCCTCCGCCCTGGGCGTCGCCCTGGTGTCGTCCGCCCTGGTCGCCGCTCCTTACCACGTCACCACCCTCGCCGACACCGGTCCCGCCCTCGGTCTCAGCGCCCAGTGGACGGTGGAGCTGCTGTTGGTGGCCGCCATCGCCGGTTACGCCCGGCGGTTCTCGATCGAGGCAGCCGAGCGCCACGGGCGAGACCTCGACCGCCTCGAGCGGCTGGCCCAGGCCAACGCCCTCCTGCACTCCCTCCACGACGTGGCCCAGGCCCTGCCCGCATCCCTCGACCTCGACGAGGCTCTCGACTCGGTGGTCGCCCGGGTGCGGAGCTTCTTCGAGCTGACCGCCGTGGCCGTGTTCCTCCCCGACGAGCGCAACCAGGGCTGGACGGTGGCGCGCCAACAGGGCGCCCGGCTCCCCTACCAGTTGTCGCCTGCCGCGCTTCCGCGGCGGGTGGCGACCACCCTCGACCCGCCCCCGCGCGCCCGGCGCGCCGACCTCGCCCCCGCCACCGGTGGCGGCGTGGTCGCGAGCTCCCGTTCGGGGCTGTACGCCCCGCTGTGCGCCCGCGGCGAGGTGGTCGCCATCGTCGCCGTCGAGCACGAGGAACCGCGGCGGTTCTCGGCCCGTGACGTCGAGGTGATGGACGGGTTCGCCGAGGGCGCCGCCCTGGCCATCGACAACGCTCGCCGGTTCGCCCAGCTCCGGCGGGCCGGCGCCGACGAAGAGCGCAGCCGCATCGCCGGCGAGCTCCACGA
>JAHWJH010000068.1 GCA_019348555.1 Actinomycetota bacterium | reverse complement strand
GGTGAGCACCAACTGCATGATCGCCGGGGGTCGGCGGGGGCAGCGCGAGGCCGGTGTGCGCGGCGAGGAACGCCAGCACGTCGACGCTCAGCCCGACCGTCCGGCTCACCGCTCGCGCGCCGTGGCCGACGTCGGCCTCGGCGCGCAGCAGCACCGGCGCGCCCGATCCGGTGGCGTGCTGCAGCGCCGCGCACAGCTTGCGGCCGTGCAGCGGATCGACCCGGCTGTCTCCGTCGAAGACGGTGAACAGCACTGCGGGGTAGGCGATCCCATCGCGGACGTGGTGGTACGGGGAGTACGACAGCAGCCACTCCAGCTCCGTCGGGTCCTGCGCCGTGCCGTACTCGTCGTTCCAGGTCCGCCCGAGGCCGAACAGCTCGTACCGGACCATGTCGAGCAGGGGCACGGCACAGTGCACGGCCCGGCACACGTCCGGCCGCTGGGTCAGGGCGGCGCCCATGAGCAGGCCGCCGTTGCTGCCGCCGCGCATGGCCAGGCGCGGCCGCGACGTCAGCCCCTCGGCCACCAGCCAGTCGGCCGCGGCCACGAAGTCGTCGAAGCTCTGCTGCTTGTGCTGGCGCATGCCCGCTCGGTGCCAGTCCTCACCGTGCTCGGAGCCACCCCGGATGCAGGCGACGGCGTAGATGCCCCCGGCGTCGGCCACCGCCACCGCCATCGGCGACCATCCCGGGCCGTTGGCGATGCCGAAGCCGCCATAGCCCGAGAGCACCACCGGGGTGTCCGGCCCCGGGGTGGTGCTCGCCCGGCGCACGAGGAACATCGGCACCTCGGTGGTGTCGTTGGAGGGGTAGCCGACCTGTTCCACGACGTAGCCGCCGTCGACGGTGGCGGTGGCGTCCGCCCATGGCTCCAGGCCCTCGGGCATCCATCGGTACAGCTCCGGCGGCCGGGCGAAGGAGGCGAAGGACAGGAATGCCCGCTCGTCGTCGGGATCGGCATCGAGACCGGACAGGGCGCCGATGCCGGGGAGCTCGACGGCGTGGTCGCCGGTGCCGTCGAGTCGCAGACGGTGCAACGACGCCACCGCCACCCGCGACGAGGCCACCAGCAGCGAGGCGCCGGCCACCGCCACGCCTTCGATCACGGCGTCGGTCTCCTCGACCAGGGTGGTCCAGGAGGCCACCTCGGGGGCGGCCACGTGGGCGGTGACGACTCGGCCCCGGGGGGCGCCCAAGGTCGTCGTCCCGTAGAGGTGCTCGCCCACCACCTCCAGCGAGGTCCGGGCCTCCTCCCCCTCGACAACGGTGGTGCGCCCGCTGGTGGTGCGGTCGATCAGGTACACGTCGGAGCGGCTCCAGCCCAGGGCCACGTGCACGAGGAGCCAGCGCCCGTCAGGGCTGAGGGTCACGTCGGGCCAGGCGGTGCGGTCGGGGAGATCGTCGTCACCCCACAGCAGGTCGTCGCCGGCCGGGTCTCCGCCCAGCACGTGCCACCACACCGCCCGGTGGTAGCCGGCCTCCTCCTCGCCCACGGCCGCCGGATCCGGGTAGCGGGTGTAGGCGAACGCCGACCCGTCGGGGAGCCACGCCACGCTGGCCGCCCGGGTGTGGGGGATGACGTCGGACAGCTGGGCCCCCGAGGCCACGTCGAGCACCCGCAGCGTGCTGCGCTCGTCCCCCGCCTCCGACGTCCCGTAGGCGACCAGGGCGCCGTCGGGCGAGGGATGGAACCAGTCGAGGGCCACGGCGGCGTCGGCGGCCGCCAGGGACGGGTCGACCAGGGTGCGGGCCGGGATGGTGGGGTCGACGGCGGACCGCACGACCAGGACGGCCTGGTCCCGCGTCCCTCCGCGCTCGAGGGTGAACACCCACTCGCCGGCCAGCTTGGGCGCGGTGACCACCGTGGCCCGCAGCAGGCGCTCCATCCGGTCCCGCAGCTCGGCGCGGCCGGGAAGGGCGTCGAGCGCCTGGCGGGTGCGGAGGTTCTGCGCCTCGGTCCAGGCCCGGGTGTCGGCGGTGCCGCCGTCCTCCAGCCACCGGTAGGGGTCGGCCACCTCGACCCCGTGGAGCGTGTCGATCTGCTGGTCGGCCCTGGCCGCCGGGGGCGGCCCGACCTTCATGGTGCGCGCTTGGTCAGCCGCGCCCGGCGTTGGGCTTCTGGCCGTGGTTGGCCTTGGAGGAGCGGGCCTTGCCCTTGCGCTTGGCGGTCTTCTTCGACATGGCGGGCCACGCTACCGGGTGTGAGGGTCAAGAGCCGTGGCCGGCCGTCCAGGCCACCACGTCGGCGGCGGTGCCGGCGTTGACCACCCGGTCGGCGCCCACCCCGGCGGCGGCCAGGCGGTCGGCACCGTAGGGCTGCCATTCGAGCTGTCCGGGGGCATGGGCATCGGTGTCGACGGTGAAGCGGCAGCCCGACTCCACCGCCAGGGCCAGCAGCCGCCGCGGCGGGTCGAGGCGCTCGGGGCGGCAGTTGACCTCCACCGCGGTGTCGAAGCGCTCGCAGGCGTGGAACACCAGCTCGGCGTCGAAGGTCGACTCGGGGCGCTTGCCGCCGCGGAGGCGCCCGGTGCAGTGGCCGAGGACGTCGACGTGAGGGTTGGCGACCGCCGTCGCCATGCGCCTGGTCATCGACCGCTCGTCCATCCGCAACTTGGAGTGGACGCTGGCCACGACCAGGTCCAGGGCGCCGAGCAGGTCGTCCTCCTGGTCGAGGGTGCCGTCGTCGAGGATGTCGACCTCGATGCCGGTGAGGATGCGGAACGGGGCGGCGTCGCCGGCGTCGGCCTCGGTGGCCAGCTCGGTGTTGACCGTGGCCACCTCGTCCAGCTGCCGGCGCAGGCGCTCGGGGGTCAGCCCGTTGGCCACGCGGAGCCGGGGGGAGTGGTCGGTGAGCACCAGGTACTCGTGGCCGAGGGCTCGGGCGGCCCTGGCCATGGTCCCGATCTCGGCGCCGCCGTCGCTCCAGGTGGAGTGGGTGTGGCAGTCACCGCGCAGCGCCGCCCGCAACTCCCTGCCCGCAGCCGTGGTCGGCTCGACGACGGTCGTCTCCTCCAGCCGGGCCAGGTACTCCGGCACCGTGCCGGCCACCGCCTCGACGATCACCGCCGCCGTCTTGGGCCCGATGTGCTCGAGATCGGTCAGGCGCCCGGTGCGGGCCCGCTCCGCCACCTCCTCGGCCGGCAGCGCGGCCACCACGGCGGCGGCGCGGTGGTAGGCCCGTGCCCGGTGGACCGGCTCGTGCGCCCGGTCGAGGAGGTAGCCGATGCGGGCCAGGGCGGCGGCCGGGTCCATCGGCGGCGACGTTACCGGGGGAGCCGGCCGTCGATGGCGGGCGTACGGTAGGGGCCCATGGAGCGGTTCGGGTTCGTGGGTTTGCCCAACGCCGGCAAGTCGAGCCTGTTCAACGCCCTCTCCGGCGGGGCGGCCCTCGCCGCCGCCTACCCCTTCGCCACCGTCGATCCCAACGTCGGCATGGCCCGGGTGCCCGACTCCCGCCTCGACGCCTTGGCCGCCATGTCGAACAGCGCCAAGGTGGTGCACGCCACGGTCGAGTTCGTCGACATCGGCGGGCTGGTGGAGGGCGCCAGCCGGGGCGAGGGCCTGGGGAACCGCTTCCTCGCCGGCATCCGGGAGGTCGACGCCGTGGTGCTGGTGCTGCGGGCCTTCGCCGACGACGACGTGGTCGGGCCCACCGACCCCCTCGAGCACCTGGCCACGGTCGAGACCGAGCTGGCCCTGGCCGACCTCGAGGCCGTGGAGTCGAAGATCGAGCGCCGGCGCAAGGCGGCCAAGCTCGACCGCTCGATCGCCACCGAGGTGGAGGCGCTCGACGCCGCTCTGGCCTCCTTGAGCGAGGGCACCCCCCTCTACCGGTCGGAGCTGAGTGGCGAGCAGCGGGCCGTGCTGCGGCCGTGGTTCCTGCTCACCAACAAGCCGGTGCTCGTGGTGGTCAACATCGGCGACGACCAGCTCGGAGAGGCCGAGGCCCTGGCGTCACCGGTGGGGGAGGCGTTCGCCGGAGCCACGCTGCCCGTGCAGGTCCTGCCCATGTGCGTGCAACTCGAGGCGGAGGCCGCCCAGCTGCGCCCCGACGACCGGGCCGAGCTGCTGGCCGAGCTCGGCCTCGGCGAGGGGGCGCTACCCCGGCTGGTGGCCGCCGCCCGCTCGCTGCTCGGGCTGCGCACCTTCCTCACCACCGGGGAGAAGGAGTCGAGGGCGTGGACCTTCCGGGCCGGTGCCAAGGCGCCCGAGTGCGCCGGCGTGATCCACAGCGACTTCCAGCGAGGGTTCATCAAGGCCGAGTGCATCCACTGGGACGACCTGCTCGAGCTCGGCTCGTGGTCCAAGGCCCGGGAGGTCGGCAAGCTGCGCATCGAGGGCAAGGACTACGTGGTCGCCGACGGCGACGTGCTCGAGTTCCGCTTCAACGTCTGACGGTCGCCGTGGCGTGGCTGGTGCGCGACGGGGAGGTGCTGGCGCCCCTGGAGGTGGCCGGCACCGCGAGGGCGCGCGCCCGGGGACTGCTCGGGCGCGACGGGATCGACGGGGCCCTGCTGCTCCGCCCCGCCGCGTCGGTGCACACGCTGGGGATGCGCTTCCCCATCGACGTGGCCTTCTGCGACGCCGGCCTGGTCGTGCTCGCCACCACGCGCATGGCCCGCTGGCGGATCGGCGCGCCACGCCTGCGGGCCCGCGCCGTGGTCGAGGCCGAGGCGGGGGCGTTCGACCGCTGGGGCCTGCGCCCGGGCGACACCCTGGAGGTGCGGCCATGACCGGCGGGACCCTCGTGATCGTGGCGACGCCCATCGGCAATCTCGACGACGTGTCGCCGCGGGCGTTGCGCACCCTGGCCGAAGCCGACCTGGTGGTGTGCGAGGACACCCGCCGCACCCGAAAGCTGCTCTCGGCCCACCGGGTGTCGGCGCCCGCCTTGCTGTCGGCCAACGACCACACCGAGGCCGGCCGCATCGGCGCGGTCCTCGACCGGCTGCGGCGAGGCGAGACGGTGGCGGTCGTCTCCGACGCCGGGCTCCCCGGCATCTCCGATCCCGGCGAGCGCCTGGTGCGGGCCGCAGCCGCTGAGGGCTTCGCGGTCACCGTGGTGCCGGGCGCCTCGGCGGCGCTGAGCGCGCTCGTCATCAGCGGCCTGCCGACGGGGCGCTTCCACTTCGAGGGGTTCCTCCCTCGCAAGGGCGGGGGCAGGGAGGAGCGCCTGGCGGCTCTGGCCACCGTGGAGCACACCATCGTGTGCTACGAGGCGCCCCACCGTCTGGCCCGTACCCTCGCCGACCTGGCGGCGGCGCTGGGCGACGAACGACCGGTGGCGCTGTGCCGAGAGCTCACCAAGCTGCACGAGGAGACCTGGCGGGGAACCTTGGCCGACGCCATGCGGCGGGTGGCCGACGTGGCGCCCAGAGGTGAGTACGTCCTGGTCCTCGGCGGTGCTCCACCACCGCCCGAGGTCGACGACGAGCAGGTGGTGGCAGCCCTCGACCGACTTCTCGAGGCGGGGACCTCCGCTCGGGATGCCGTGGCGGAGGTGGCCTCCGCCTACGCCGTGGCGAAGCGTCGGGTGTACGACCTGATGACCGCTGAGAGGCGGTGACACTGGACCGGAAAGGGCGTACATTGGAGGAGAGTCGGTGTCAAGCAGTGGCCTGACGGACCGTTTGCTCTCCGGAAGGCCGTTTCGTGACCGTCGACCGTCGCCCCCAGCACCGCCTGTTCGATGTCGAGGTCGTGCAGCTCGACGGCAGCGCCGCGGTGATGCTGCGCGGCGAGCTCGACGTGGCCACCGCTCCGGAGTTGGAAAAGCGTGCCAGGGAGCTGGCGGCGCAGCTGCCGCCGACCGCCGAGATGGTGCTCGACTTCTCTCAGCTGGAGTTCATCGACGCAGCCGGGCTGGCCGTCATCGCCCGGCTGGGCGAGGAGCTCCGAGCACGGGGGGGCGGGCTCCGGATCGAGTCAGCTCGGCCCTTGACCTGCCGGATCTTCGAGATCACCGGGCTGGCCTGCCTGCTGCGTCGCCCGGCCGTGGCCGAGACCACCAGCGAACCGTAGGTCGCCGGCTCCGCCGGGCCGCTCACCGTCCCCGGGCGTCGGTCGACGGGTCGCGTGGCGAGCTCCCGCGGGACGCCTCGCCGTCGGCGTCGACGGTCTCGCCCTCCAGCTCGGGGAGGCGTCCACCGAGATACAGCGTCCCAGCGGTCCCGCCCACCAGCGCCCCCACGATGCCCACCAGCAGCAGGCGGCCGATGGTCGACAGGCCGAAGTCGATGAGGGCCAGCGGCAGGAACAGGACCAGGCCGATGGCACCTCCCACGATGCTGCCGACGAACAGGCCCTTGGTCTGCGCGTCGCTGGCCACGCCGACGGCCGGTCCGGCCCACGAGTCGTCGGCCTCCCGCCGCTGCTCCGACTCGAGGGACTCGGTGCGCCCTCCCTGGTCGGAGGTGTCGGCGTACTTCGGGCGGTCATCGGGGGCGGCGGTGAACCGGTCGAGCTGGTCCTCGCCTTCCTGGAGCGCCCGGGGCTTGCGGTCGTCGGCCATGCCTGCTCCTCCGTCTGGCGTCATTCGCGACCCTCGGGGGTAAGGGCGTGCGCACGCTGGCTACCCGGGGGAGCGGAGGCACGAAACCCGGCGGCCCGCGTCCGACGACCCTGGAGGTGTCCCGTGAAGTTCCTGGTGCTGTGGCGGATCGAGCTGTCCCGGTTGTCGGGTGAGGTGCTCAAGGCGGTGATGGCCATGCCCGACCATGCCAAGCCGCTCGAGGAGCAGGGCAAGATCCTGTCCCGCTACCACGTCGTGGGCGCCCACGGGGGAGCCTGGATCTACCAGGTCGACTCCAACGAGGAGCTCGAGATGCTGCTCGTGCGCTCTCCCGTGTACAACGTGTCGACCTACGAGGTGTACCCGCTCGCCGACATGACCACCTTGCCGGTCCAGACGTCGGCGTAGCTCGCTCCATGTGGGATGCGGTGGTGGTGGGCGGTGGGCCCGCCGGCTTGAGCGCGGCGACGTGGTTGGCCCGCTACCGGAGGAGGACGCTGGTGTTCGACGCCGGCGAGCAGCGCAACCGGTCGGTGGAGACGACGCACGGCTACCTCACCCGGGACGGGGCGAGCCCTTCGGCGATCCTCGAGGCGGCCAGGGCCGATCTGCAGGACTACCGCTGCGTGGAGCTGCGGAGGGGGGATGTGGTCGGCCTCGCCGGCGAGTGCGGGCGCTTCATCGTCACCACGGGAGACGGGCACGACGTGGAGGCTCGCCGGGTGGTGCTCGCCACCGGGGTGGTCGACGCCGTCCCCGACCTCGACGGCTTCGACGAGCACTATGGCGCCAGCGCCTTCCACTGCCCGTCATGTGACGGCTTCGAGGCCGCCGACCGCCACGTGGTGGTGCTGGGCTGGAGCAGCCACGTCGCCGGCTTCGCCCTCGAGCTGCTCGACTGGGCTGCCAGCGTGACGGTGGTCACCGACGGCCGTCGCTTCGAGGGTGACGGCCACGACCACGGGGCGCTGGCCGACCACGGCGTGACCCTGGTGGAGGACGATGCCGTGGCCCTCGTCGGCGCCCGGGGCGACCTGCGGGGGGTGCGGCTGCGGGGCGGGCGGGAGCTGCGCTGCGGCATGATGTTCTTCTCCCTCGGCCACGCTCCCCGCACCGACCTCGCCGAGCAGCTCGGATGCGAGCGGACGGGCGAGGGCTGCCTGGTGGTCGACGAGCACGGCCAGACCACGGTGCCGGGGGTCTACGCCGCCGGCGACGTGACGCCGGGCTTCCAGCTGCTCCAGGTGGCGACGGCCAAGGGAACGACGGCCGGCGTCGGCTGCGCCCTCTCCCTGCGGCGGGAGCCGCCGGCGCCGGGCGGTCCCAGACGGGCACCCGACGTCGAGGCCGCCCTGGCCGAGGACTGAGCGAGCGCCGACTCAGCCGGTGGCGACGGCGTGCTCGCGGACTTGGCGCTTGAGGTGGCCGAGGATGGCGCCCATGCCCCGCAGACGCAGGCTCGAGATGGCCTCGGCCAGGCCCATGTCGTGGTAGAAGTCGTTCGGCACCTCGAGCACCTCCTCCACCGTGGCTCCTTCGAGGCCGGCGGAAAGGATGCCCGCGAAGCCCCGGGTGGTGGGAGCCTCGGGGGGGCAGTCGAACCACAGGTGCACCCGGCGCTCGTCGTCGACCTCGGTGGCGAGGAAGAACGGCGTCTGGCACTCCTCCACCTGCTCCATGGCCGCCTGGTTGCCGTCGAGGTGGGGGGGCAGGGGAGGCAGCTTGCGGGAGTACTCCAGCAGCGCCTCCAGCCGGAGGTCCTTGGGTGCGCCGGCGAACAACTCGACGATGCGCTGCAGCTTGGGCGGAGACATCATGCGACCTCGGATTCTTGACCAAACTTGTCAGGTATCGGCAGGATAGCCGTACACTGCCGGAAAACGTCTACCGCACCACCGCCTTTCCCCCGCCCGCCCCTGAGAACGGAGAACCACGTGGCCGTCGCCGTCGACACCGATGCGAAGCTCCAGACCTACGCCCATCCCGAGAAGCTGGTCACCACCGCCTGGTTGGCCGAGCACCTGAACGACCCGGATGTGGTGGTGGTGGAGTCCGACGAGGACGTGCTGCTCTACGACACCGGCCACATCCCCGGCGCGGTGAAGGTGGACTGGCACACCGACCTGCAGGATCCGGTGGCCCGCGACTACCTCGACGCCGAGGGCTTCGCCAAGCTGATGTCGGAGAAGGGGATCAGCCGCGACTCCACCGTGGTGTTCTACGGCGACAACTTCAACTGGTGGGCCGCCTACGCCCTGTGGGTCTTCTCGCTCTTCGGCCACCCCGACACCCGCCTGCTCGACGGTGGCCGGGCCAAGTGGCAGGAGGAGGGCCGGGAGCTCACCACCGAGGCCACCACCCGGGAGCCGACCGACTATCCGGTGGCCGAGCGCGACGACGCCCCCATCCGGGCCTTCGCCGACGAAGTCCGGGCCCACATCAAAGGCGGTGGCCGCCTGGTCGACGTGCGGTCGCCCCAGGAGTACACCGGCGAGCTGCTGCACATGCCGGCCTACCCCCAGGAGGGGGCGCTGCGGGGTGGCCACATCCCCGGAGCCGCCAGCGTGCCGTGGAAGCGAGCAGCCAACGACGACGGCACCTTCAAGTCGACCGACGAGCTGCGGGCCATCTACGAGGGCGAGCAGGACCTCTCCGAGAACGACGACGTGATCGCCTACTGCCGCATCGGCGAGCGCTCGAGCCACACCTGGTTCGTGCTCCACCACCTCCTCGGCTTCCCGAAGGTCCGCAACTACGACGGGTCGTGGACCGAGTGGGGCAACCTCGTGCGCGCCCCCATCGAAAAGCCCGGGTTCCCGGTCCGCCCGGAGGTCTAGCCAGCCGCCGATCCGGCGGCGGTACCCTCACTCCTGACCCACAGCACGGCGGAGGAGCGACCATGGCTCATCAGGCGCGGGCGGTCGTGGCCACGAGCAAGGGGGCGCCGGTCTCGGTCGAGACCATCGTGGTGCCCGACCCCGGTCCGGGCGAGGCGGTGGTCCAGGTGCAGGCCTGTGGCGTCTGCCACACCGACCTGCACTACCGGGACGGCGCCATCACCGACGACTTCCCGTTCCTGCTCGGCCACGAGGCGGCGGGGACGGTCGAAGCCGTCGGTGACGGCGTCACCGGGGTCGGCCCCGGCGACTACGTGGTGCTGGCCTGGCGGGCGCCGTGCGGGGCTTGTCGATCGTGCCGGCGGGGCCGGCCGTGGTACTGCTTCGACAGCGCCAACGCCGCCCAGCCGATGACCCTCCTCGACGGCACCCCACTGACCGCGGCGCTCGGCATCGGCGCCTTCGCCGAGCGCACGCTGGTGGCCGCCGGCCAGGCGGTCAAGGTCGATCCCGCGGCCCGCCCCGAGGCGGCCGGGCTCGTCGGTTGCGGGGTCATGGCCGGCTTCGGCGCCGCCGTGGGCACCGGCAACGTCGGCCCCGGCGACTCGGTCGCCGTTCTCGGCTGCGGCGGGGTGGGGAATGCCGCCGTGGCCGGCGCCGCTCTGGTCGGGGCCCGGCGGATCATCGCCGTGGACCTCGAGCCCCGCAAGCTCGAGGCGGCCCTCCGCTTCGGGGCCACCCACACCGTCGACGCCTCCGCCACCGACCCGGTGGAGGCCATCCGCGAGCTCACCGACGGCCACGGCGCCGACGTGGTCATCGACGCCGTCGGGCTCCCCCAGACCTACCGCCAGGCGTTCTACGCCCGCGACCTGGCGGGCACGCTGGTGCAGGTCGGTGTGCCGGACCCGAGCGCCACGATCGAGCTCCCGCTTCTCGACCTGTTCGGACGGGGAGGCGCCCTGAAGTCCTCGTGGTACGGCGACTGCCTTCCCTCGCGGGACTTTCCCCTCCTGATCGACCTCTACCTGCAGGGGCGCTTCGACCTCGACGGGTTCGTGTCCGAGACGCTGCCGCTCGACGACGTCGAGGAGGCCTTCGCCAGGATGCAGCGGGGCGAGGTCCTGCGCTCGGTGGTGGTGCTCTAGGTGGTCCTCTCGATCCAGCGGGTGCGCACGTCGGGGACCTTCTCCCTCGACGGCGCCGACTTCGAGGTCGAGAACAACGTCTGGCTGGTGGGAGACGACGAGGAGGTGGTGGTGATCGACGCCGCCCACGACGCCGAGGCGGTCCTCGACGCCGTGGCCCGGCGCAGGGTGGTGTCGATCGTGTGCACCCACGGCCACAACGACCACATCAACGCCGCCGTCGACCTCGCCGACGCCACCGGTGCGCCCGTCGCCCTGCACCCCGACGACCGGATGCTGTGGGACGTCGTCCACCCCGCCCGTCCCCCCGACCGCACGCTCGCCGACGGCGAGGTGATCGAGGTGGCGGGATCGGCGCTGCGGGTCCTGCACACGCCCGGCCACAGCCCGGGCGGGGTCTGCCTGCACCTCGCCGATCTCGCCGTGGTGTTCTCGGGCGACACCCTCTTCGAGGGCGGCCCCGGCGCCACCGGCCGGTCGTTCTCCGACTTCCCGACGATTCTCGACTCGATCCGCAACCGGCTGCTGACGCTTCCCCCCGAGACCCTCGTGCACACCGGCCACGGCGACTCCACCACCATCGGGACCGAGGCGCCCCACCTCGACGACTGGATCCGCCGGGGCTCCTGAGCAACTTCTTCCCGAACCGGCCGGAAGGGGTCGCGCCGCCGGATGGTGTCCGTATCGTGGACCGCCCATGTACCAGGACGACCGCGTCGGCGACCTGCTCCGCCTCCGCTCCCGGCCCCGTGACGTGGCCGTGCTCGGGCCACAGCAGGCCCAGCTGGCGGCGGTGGTCCGGCTGGCCAACGCCGTGGTCTTCGCCATCGCCCTGGCCGTCGCCCTGGTGCGCATGGTGCCCGCCGCCGCCGAGGAGGAGCCCTTCGGCCACTGGCCGAGCGGCCAGCGCGACCTGGTGGTGGTCGACCGCACCGGCGACCCTGCCTGGCACCAGGCCACCCGCCATGCCGTGGCGGTGTGGAACCGCTCCGGAGCCGATGTCCGCCTCACCTGGGAGGCGGCGCCGGGGCCGTGTGCGCCCGACGGTCCCCGCATCTCGGTGTGCACGGTCACCGAGGAGAGCCTGAAGGGCGTCGTGCAGTTCCAGGGCGTGGCCACCCAGGACGCCGACGACGCGGGCCACGCCACCTCGGCGGTGCTCGAGGTGTGCGGCGACTGCGGCCTCAAGGACGTGCTGCGCCGGGTCGTCGCCACCCACGAGCTCGGCCATGCCCTGGGGCTGCGCCACAACGACCGCCTCGGCTCGGTCGTCTACCCCATCGGCGGCACCGACCAGCCCGACGACGAGGACTACGCGGAGCTCCGTCGCCTCTACGGCCACGCCGACCCCGCCGGCTGAGGGCGCCCTCCGCGGCAGGCGCCCACTCCGTTCTGGCCGGCGGAGCGGCGCGGAAAACGGTGCGATCTGCCGGCCAGAAGCGGCGGTAGGAGGGCCGCGGTCGGGGAGGGCGCCGACTACTCGGTGGCCACGGACTCCGGTGGTGGGCAGCCCCTCGCCCTGGCGAACTCGTGGCCGACGGCGTCGATGTACGGCTCGGTCGCCCGGTGCGACCCTCCATCCCGCAGCTCGAGGTCGACCACGAGCGAGTGCGTCTGCGACACCCCCTTCACCTGGCAGTCCTGGATCAGCTCGACCGCCCGCTCCCAGCCCGGGCGGGAGACGATGACGTCGAGGCCCTGGACCGCGAAGCTGGCGATCATGTCTCGACGGACGGGGCCCTGGACGTCGTAGCCGGCGTCGGGTCCCGGCCCGAAGCGGAGGCCCGGCCCGCCGTCGACGCCGGCCAGCTGCGCCTTGCGGACGGCCTCCTCGTGCACGCTGGCGGCACCGCCGCCGAAGCCCTCACCGCTGAACAGGGTCAGCGACAGCCGGTGTTCGATGGCCCGCACCAGGAAGCTGGCCACCTGCTTCCTGGTCAGCGCTCCGTTCGGATCGTAGGTGCGCGTGCCCGTCCCCCTGACCACCCCGATCGCCGCAAGGCGGTCGATGCTGCCCTCGTGCACCGAGGCGTCGTCGTCGGAGAAGGCGTCGTCGACGTTGGACGCCAGGGTGGCGCCCGAGGACTCCAGCAGGCGCAGGACCAGCGTCGCCATCTGGCCCCGGCTGACGAGCCCCTCAGGCTCGTAGCGGTCGCCGGCGGCTCCGACGACCACGCCCCTGTCGGCCAGGCAGTCGATGGCCCGGGCGTGGGGGTCGTCGACGGCGACGTCGGCGTAGCGGCCCCGCTGGATGCCCTCGGGACAGGTCTCGTCGATCGAACGCGAGGCTTCGGCAGCCGTCGACAGGGCGAGGGCCAACCCCAGGCCCCCGGCGAAGGACCGCCAGATGACCGAACGTCGTGGCACCGGCCACACCCTATTCCGCCAGGAGGGTTCCGCCGTCGGCTGAAGCGCGGCGGCCGACGCGGCGGGCTAGGCCACGAAGTACTTCGCCCGGGGGTGGTGGCAGATGATGGCCGAGGTGGTCTGCTCGGGCTGGTACTGGTAGCCGGTCTCCTCCGACACCTCCAGGCCGATGCGCTCGCCGCCGAGCAGCCGGAACACCGTGACGTTGTCCTCCA
>JAHWJH010000067.1 GCA_019348555.1 Actinomycetota bacterium | reverse complement strand
CGGGGCGGGCCCCTCCATGGCACCCCACCGGAACCGGAGGTTCCGGCGGGGACCCCGCCCTCGGTGCCACCCGCCGCCGAACAGCTACCCCGCCCTCTAGCGGAAAGGCGGTCGCCCGGGGGTCCCTCCCCTCGGTGCCACCCGCCGCCGTCGGCTACGCCTCGGCGCTCCGCCTGGCTACCCCGCCTCTAGCGGAAGGACGGCGGCCGCTGGGGCGTGGGGGACGCTTCTAGACTCTTTTGCGTGGCGATGCGGGTGGAGTGCAAGCACTTCGAGAGTCGGACGTATGCGAACGGGGAGACGGTGCGCAAGTGCCATCTCGACCTGGCGCCGGAGGCACCGTGGCGATGCCCGGAGAACTGCCCCCGCTTCGAGCGGCGCTTGGCCGATGCGGCATGGAGCTACGGCACCCTGGTGGCGCCGCCGACGCCGCCCGAGCCGCCGGGGGTGGGCGTGGGTGAGGGTGTCGGTGCTCTCCTCGACGAGGCCGAGGCCATTCTCAACGCCGCCGGGCCGACGATCCTCGCCGAGGTCGAAGCCGAACGGGCGACACGTGGGTCGGCGTCGGGGCCGTGGTGGCGGCGGGCGTTCGGTCGGGTCCGCCGTCCTCGTCGCAGACCCTGACCTGCGCGTTTCCCGCCACGCTGAGCGGGAATGGTCATCCTGCACACCCAGAAGGCGGACAGGGGAGGCCCCGATGCGCACGAGATCCGTGGAGTCAGGCAAGGACCGCAAGAGCTTCGCTCGCAGCGCCGGACTGGGGCAGGTGTCGTTCATCAGCGTGCTGGCCGGAACGCTCGTGGCGTTCGCGTCCTTCGCCATACTGCTCGCCATCGTCGCCGGGATCCTGTCGGCGGTCGGTGTCGATACGGCCGGCCTGACGAGCAACGACTACCGGCGCCTCGGCATCGGCGGTGCCATCGTCGGCGCCCTGGTGCTGTTCCTCTCCTACTTCTTCGGCGGCTACATCGCCGGGCGCCTCGCCCGACGGGCGGGGGCCCTCAACGGTGGCCTCGTGCTCCTCGTCGCCGTGCTGATCGGCGCCGCCGTGGCCCTGGTGGTGGGAACCCAGGCCGACACCGAGGCGTTGGCGAGCGACCTTCGCATCGTGGGCGTGCCGACCTCCGGCGAGGACTACGGGTCGATCGCCACCATCGCCGGCCTCGTGTCGCTGGCGGCGATGCTGGCGGGCTCGGTGATCGGCGGGCTCACCGGTGAGCGCTGGCACGGCAAGCTCGCCACGCGGGCCTTCAGCCCCGACGTCGGCCCCGAGGCCGCCGCCCGCCAGGAGATCCTCGACGCCCAGCAGCGGGAACAGGAGCAGCGGCTGGCCCAGCCGGCGCCGGCCTCGGGGTGGGCCGTCGACGCTCCCACCACCACGGCGCCTGCGACCGCCACCGGATCGGTGGTCACCGAGGAGCAGCCATCCCGCAGGGAGCGCCCCCTGCGCAGCGACTCCCCGCGCCGGCAGCAGTAGGGCGGGCGCGAAGGCCGGGATCGGGCGTACCGGTTCTGTGCCGGTACGCTCGGCCCGGTGAGGGCGAGGGGCCTTCACGCCCCAAGGGAGGGTTTCCACTGAGCAGTTTCACCGCCGATGCCGTCGGCCGGATCGACGGGCCGGCGTGGCTCCGGGCTCGCCGGGCCTCGGCGATCGAGCGCTTCGCCGTCACCCCGCTCCCCACCGTCGAGCAGGAGGTGTGGCGCTACAGCCGCATCCCCGAGCTCGATCTGGCCGACTACGCCCCCCTTCCCCCTCTGTCTCCGCCGGCGGCGGGAGTTCCTCCCGCCCTGCGGAGCGTCCTCGATGCGCTGGGGACCTGCGCGGCGGTGGTGACGGTGGTCAACGGGCGGGTGGCTCATGTCGACGTGGGACCGGCTGCCAGCGACCTCGGTGTGCAGGTCGGCCGGCTGGCCGATCTCGACCCGGACGGCGACAGCCTCGGGACACTCACCGGGGAGGCCACCACCGCCTTCGGCCAGCTCCACGATGCCTTCGTGGCCGAGCCTGTCCTGGTGCGGGTCCCCGCCGACGTCACGGTGCCGGCGCCGATCGTGGTGCTGCACTGGACCGACGCCGAGCGCAGCGCCACCTTCCCCCATCTCGTGGTCGACGCCGGGGAGAACAGCGAGGTGGTCGTCTACGACCATCACGGTTCCGACGATGTCGACGCCCTGGTGCTCCCGGTCGTGGAGCTGCAGGCCGGTCCGGCGGCGAGGTTGCGCTACGTGAACGCCCAGACCCTCGGCCCCCGGGTGTGGCAGCTCGGCCGCCAGCTCAGCCGGGTCGAGCGCGACGCCGCCTTCTCCACCGCCATGGTGGCCCTCGGCGGCTACTACGCCCGCCTCGAGGTGGAGTCCACGCTGGCAGGTCGGGGCAGCTCGGGGGAGATGCTGGCGGTGTACTTCGGCGAGGAGAGCCAGATGCACGACTTCCGCAGTCTCCAGGACCACGTGGCGCCGCGGACCACCAGCAACCTGTTGTTCAAGGGCGCGGTCCAGGGCCGGTCCCGCTCGGTGTACACCGGCCTGATCCACATCGGCAAGCAGGCCGCCGGGGTCGACGCCTACCAGACCAACCGCAACATCAAGCTCTCCGAGGGAGCCTGGGCCGAGTCGGTGCCCAACCTCGAGATCGAGAACAACGACGTGCGCTGCAGCCATGCCTCGGCGGTGGGGCCGGTCGACGAGGAGCAGCGCTACTACCTCGAGAGCCGTGGGGTGCCGCCGGCTCGCGCCGAGCGCTTGATCGTGCTCGGGTTCTTCGAGGAAGTGCTCGAACGCCTCGCCGTGCCCGGGGCGGCGGCAGCCCTGCGCACCGAGATCGCCGCCAAGCTCGACCGCCGAGACCGCCAGAAGGTCGGTACCGGTGCCTGAGCAGCGCATGCGCCTGTGCCGCACCGACGAGCTGGAGTCGGGCGAAGCACGGCGCTTCGTGGTCGGCCAGCACAAGATCGCCCTGGTGCGTGTCGACGGCGACTTCTATGCCATCGGCGACACCTGCAGCCACGCCGACTACTCCCTGAGCGAGGGGGAGGTCGACGTCGACGCCCTGCAGATCGAGTGCTGGAAGCACGGCAGCTGCTTCTCGTTGAAGACCGGAGAGCCGGACACCTTGCCCGCCACCCGCCCCGTGCCCGCCTACGACGTCGTGGTCGACGACGGCGAGGTGTTCGTGCTCATCGACGTGGCCAAGCCGTGACCCAGCTGGTGATCAGCGGCCTGCGGGCCTCGGTGGGCGGCAAGGAGATCCTGCGAGGGGTCGACCTCACCGTGAGCAGCGGCGAGGTGCACGCCGTGATGGGACCGAACGGCTCGGGCAAGTCGACGCTGGCGCACGTCATCATGGGCCGGCCCGGCTACCAGGTGACCGGAGGCAGCGTCACCCTCGACGGCATCGACGTGCTCGCCCTGGAGCCGTGGCAACGTGCCGCCGCCGGACTGTTCTCCGCCATGCAGTATCCGACCGAGGTGCCGGGCGTGGCGCTGTCGCAGATGCTCGAGGAAGCACTGGTGGCGGTGGGCAGGGGCGGGACCGACGTGGCCGAGCGGATGCGCACCGAGGCGGCGCGCATCGGCTTCGACGAGCGCTTCTTGTCCCGGCCGGTCAACGTCGACCTCTCCGGCGGGGAGAAGAAGCGCAACGAGACCCTCCAACTCGGCGTGCTCCAACCCAGCATCGCCATCCTCGACGAGATCGACTCCGGGCTCGACATCGATGCCCTGCGCAAGGTCGCCCGCCGGGTGGAGGCCGAGACGCACGAGCGCAACCTCGGGGTGCTGGCCATCACCCACTACCGCCGCCTGCTCACCGAGCTGCGACCCGACGCCGTCCACGTCTTGGCCCGCGGCCGGGTCGCCCGCAGCGGAGGGCCTGAGCTGGCCGACCAGCTGGAGGCGACCGGCTACGCCGGCTTCGCCGACGAGGAGGCTTGATGGCCGCCGCGCTGGGCGACGACGACGTGCGGCGGCGCCTGGCCGACGTGCCCGGCTGGGACATCGTCGACGGCAAGCTCCACCGCAGCTTCCGCTTTCCCGACTTCAGCGCCGCCTTCGGTTTCATGACCCGTGTGGCGCTGGCCGCCGAGAAGCTCGACCACCACCCCGACTGGGCCAACTCGTGGGGCACCGTGACCATCGACATCGTCAGCCACGCCGCCAAGGGCATCACCGACGCCTGCTTCGAGCTGGCGGCGACGTGCTCGCGGCTCGCCGCCCCGTCGGAGGCTTAGGGTTCCGCCTCGGCCATCCCGGCCCGCAGCCGCTCGGGCAGCTCGGGGGCGGCCAGGACGGCCGGGAACAGCGAGGGGTCCTCGAAGGCGCGGCGCACCAGCTCCAGGGTGACGCCGTGGTGCGGCCGGTGGGTGAGGAGCACGTCGTCGCCCGCACCGAGATCGCCCTCACCGGTGATGCGCAGGTACGCGCCCAGGCGCCCGACCTCCTCGAAGAGATCCGGGAAGCCGTCGTCGCCCATGCGCACGCCGAGCTTCCAACACGGCGTTCGGGGCTGGCACACCTCCAGCTCCGAGGACCCCACCCGCCATCGTTCCCCCACCACGGCGGCGCCGAGGTCGATGCCCTCCACCGTGAGGTTCTCGCCGAACGTGCCGGGCGGCAGGGGCCGGTCCAGCCGGTGCTCCCACCAGGCGTAGTCCTCGCAGGCGTAGGCGTACACGGCCTTGTCGGGGCCGCCGTGCACCCTCCGGTCGGCCTGGCCGTCACCGTCGAGGTTCACGCCGCGGGCCACCACCCGACCCTCGACCGGCTCCTTCCAGATGGCCGTGGTGCGGGCCCGGCCCCGGTGGCGAATCGTCCGCGGGCGCCCCACGTTGACCGAGACGACCCGCCCGACGACCACCGCCACTCAGCCATCCCCATCGAGGCGGCGCCGGAACGAGCCGGCGCCGGCCACCTCGGTGCCCACCGCTCGCAGGCGTGCGGCCAGCTGGCGGTCGGAGGTGACGGCCGTGATCGACGAGGGGTCGGGGTCGAGCGCTGCCAGCTCCACCATGCGGTCGTCGGCCGACGGCGCGGCCACCACCTCGACGCTGGTCCCGGTGCCCGGCGGGAGCGGGAGACCGTCGAAGACCACGGTGACCCGGGCGCCGCTGTTTCTGGCAAAGACCTCGAGCTGGTCGACGAGTCGCTGGCAGGCACCAGGGCGGTCGCGCCACCACCCGTCGGGCCGGGCGCCGACCACGTTGCAGCCGTCGACGAGCCAGCGGGTCACGCCGATGGAGTGAGCTCTTCCAGGCCGTTGGTGAGGGTGTTCCACGCCAGGGTGGCGCACTTGATGCGCACCGGGAAGCGGACGACGCCCTGGAGCGCGGCCAGGTCGCCCAGCTCGACTGCCGGGTCCGGCACCGGCGTGTCGGTGCCGCTCCCGTCGCCCTCGTCGCCATCGAGGCGCGACTCGTGGATGGTCATGAGTGCCTTGAAGGCCCGGTTGAGGGCCCGCACCTCGTCGAGGGTCCGGCCCTTGACCGCTGCCGACATCATCGACGCCGACGACTGGCTGATCGAGCAGCCCTGGCCCCCGATCTTGACGTCGGCGACCCGCCCGTCGGCGTCGACGTCGAGGTAGACGACGATCTCGTCACCGCACAGCGGGTTGTAGCCCTCGGCCCGCCGGGCCGGCGGACAGTCGAGCTCGCCACGGTTGCGAGGGTTGCGGTAGTGGTCGAGGATGATCTCGCGATAGAGGTCTTCGAGGCCGGACATGGGGGGTCTCCCGCGTTTCAGGGGCCGAACAGCTCGGCGCAGGCGTCCAGTGCCTGCACCAAGGCGTCGATGTCGGATGCATCGTTGTAGACGTACCACGATGCCCTGGTGGTGGCGTTGACGCCCAACCGGCGCAGCAGCGGCTTGGCACAGTGGTGACCGGCGCGCACGCACACGCCGCTCTGGTCGAGCACCTGGGCCACGTCGTGGGGATGGAGGTCCCGGAAGGTGAACGAGACCACGCCATTGCGCTCGGAAGGGTCGCGGGGGCCGTGCACCTGCAGCTCGGCGCCGAAGTGGGCGTCGAGCGTGCGCAGGGCGTACTCGGAGAGCGCCTTCTCGTGGTCGCGCACGGCGTCCATCCCCAGGCCCTCCAGCACGCCGATGGCCGCCCCCAAGCCGATCGCCTCGGCAATGGGCGGGGTGCCGGCCTCGAACTTCCATGGAAGCTCATTGGCGGTGAAGCCGTCGAGGCGGACGTCGCGGATCATCTCGCCACCGCCCAGGAACGGTGGCATGGCGTCGAGCAGCTCCTCCCGCCCCCACAGCACCCCGATACCGGTGGGCCCGAGCATCTTGTGGCCGGTGAAGGCCACGAAGTCGGCCCCGAGAGCGACGACGTCGGTGGCCACGTGGGGCACGTACTGGCTGGCGTCGACCACGACCACCGCTCCTGCGGCATGGGCGGCGTCGGCCACCGGCCGCACCGGGTTCAGGGTCCCGAGCACGTTCGAGGCGGCGGTGAGGCTCACGATCCTGGCGCCGGCCAGGGTGGCGTCGAGGTGGGCCAGGTCGAGGTGGCCGTCGTCGGTGATCCCCAGGTAGCGCAGCTGCACGCCGAGCTCCTCGGCCAGCATCAGCCACGGCACCAGGTTGGCGTGGTGTTCCATCTCGGTCAGCACGACGACGTCGCCGGGGCCGAGGTTGGCCCGGCCCCAGGCGGCAGCCACCAGGTTGAGCGCCTCGGTGGCGTTCTTGGTGAAGATGACCTCCCGGGTCGACGGCGCCCCGATGAAGCGGGCGACGGCAGCGCGCGACTGCTCGTAGCGACCGGTGGCCTCCTCGGCCAGGGCGTACACGCCCCGGTGCACGTTGGCGTGTCCCGTCTCGTAGTAGGCGGTCATGGCTTCGATGACGGCCCGAGGCTTCTGGGACGACGCCGCCGAGTCGAGGTAGATCAGCGGTCGGTGCCGGCAGCGTTCGAAGATGGGGAACTCGGCGCGCACCTTCGCCACGTCGAGCAGATCGAGACGGCGGGTCAGGCGGGGTGCCGGGCTCAGTGTTGCCACGACTCGTAGCCCTCCTCCTCCAGTCGCTCGGCCAGCTCCGGACCCCCGCTCTCGACGATGCGACCGTCGATGAGGATGTGCACGACATCGGGTCGGAGCAGCTCGAGGATGCGCTGGTAGTGGGTGATGACCACCACGCCGAGATGGGGCCGGTCGCGCCGGACCTCCTGGACCCCTCTGGCCACCACCTGCAGGGCGTCGATGTCGAGTCCAGAGTCGGTCTCGTCGAGGATGGCCAGGTCGGGCTCGAGCATGGCCAGCTGGAGGATCTCGTTGCGCTTCTTCTCGCCTCCGGAGAACCCCTCGTTCAGGTAGCGGTCGGCGAAGGAGGGGTCCATGTCGAGGCGTTGCATCCACTCCATGATCGCCAGGCGGGTCTCGAGGGCCGACAGGTCGGCGATGCCCCGGCGCGCACCCAGTGCCTGTTGGAGGAACGAGCGCACCGGCACCCCGGGGATCTCCTGGGGGTACTGGAAGGCGAGGAAGATGCCGGCCTTGGCCCGCACGTCGGGAGCCCAGTCGGTGATGTCGTCACCCTTGAACCACACCCGCCCGGACGTGACCTGGTAGTCGGGGTTGCCGAGCAGGGCGTTGGCGAGCGTCGACTTTCCCGAGCCGTTGGGGCCCATGAGGGCGTGCACCTCACCGGCCTTCACCGTCAGGTCGACGCCCTTGAGGATCTCGACGGGGGCGCCGATGCCCTCCGGGTCGACGGCCACGTGCAGGTCGTCGAGGACGAACAAGGGCGAGGATGCGGGCTGCTCCACCGCTTCAGTGTATTAGCACTACCGCCATAGGGGAAAGGTCCGGCGGCAGACATGACGTTGGTAAGGTCGACGCCATGACCCGCCGTCCGTTCACTCTCGGTCTTGTTGGTGTCGCCCTGGTCCTCGGGGCCTGCGGCGCCGACCAGGATCCCGCCCTGGAGGTGCCGACCACCACGACGACCGACACCGGCGACGCCACCGGCACGCCGTCCGACGTCGCCGTCGACGAGGTGGCGCTCGAGAACATCCCCCTCACCGGCGCCGCCGAGGTGCCGGGCCCGGGAGACGAGGACGGCGAGGGGTTCGCCAACGTGTTCCTCCAGCCCTCCGAGGGCCGGATCTGCTACGACATCAACGTCAACGGCATCGACGGGGCCACCGCCGCCCACATCCACGAGGCCGGCCCTGACGCCGCCGGGCCGGTGGTGGTGCCCCTGGAGGCGCCGATGATGGAGGGCGACGGAGGGTCGGTCGATGCGTGCGCCGAGGCCGACGCGGCCCTCATCGAGCGCATCGAGGCCGATCCCTCCGCCTTCTACCTGAACGTCCACAACGACGACCACCCGCAGGGGGCGCTGCGAGGGCAGCTCGCCAGCAGCTGATCAGTCGATGAGGTTGCGCCGACGGGCGCAGGCGAGGCCATTCGCAAGCTTCGCAGCCAGTCGCTGTCGCTACTCCGCCCAGATGACGAAGGTGAAGACTCGCTCACCCGGCCCAAGGTCGCGTTCGAAGACCACCGGGCGGCCCTTCGAGTCGTAGCGAACCGCCCGTCCCCACTGGTCTCGAGCGTGCACGTCAGCAGGTCGGGCACTGGTGGATCCGGTCGGGCTGGCCACGGTCGAGCTGCTGTCGAGGTGCGCATAGATCGTGTCCAGTTGCTCGTAGTCGTGGTCGTTGGGATGTTGATTCGGTCCGGGATCGTTGGAGTAGTCCATGCAGGTCCCGGTCGTGGTCGAGAAGTCCTCGCCGTTGTGCCCGAGCCCCAACCCATGGCCGATCTCCTGGCACATCACCGAGTTCCGCCACGCCGGCGTGTTGTGGCTGGCGGTATCGAAGTAGGTGTCGTTGAGCTTGACGGTGGCTTGGGTGATGTGCGAGATCCGCCCCCACCGGGGTCGCCATCAGCTGTGCGGTGAGCATCACCAGCGGCAGGACGATCAGACGCCGGTACGACCTCATCCGGATCCCCCTCGTCAGGTGGTGGACTCGCTGACCGCATCGAGACGACAAAGTTGTGGTCCAGGGTTGGCTTGCACGCCCACGCAGACGGGCGAGTTGACGCAATGGTGGGGTGGCGCAAGCCGATCAGTGGTCGGGTATCCACTCCTGGACGAGCCCGTCGAGGTCGGTCACCCGCGGACGCCTGACCCGGCCGTCGGGCAGCGGCGTGCCGAAGTAGAGGAAGCCGACCATCGCATCCTCCTGGCGCAGTCCCAGCGCCGTCTTGACCCGACCGTCGTAGCAGACCTCACCCGTGCGCCACATCGAACCGAAGCCCAGGGCGGTGGCCGCCAGCAGGGCGTTCTGCGCCGCCGCGGCACAGGCGGCGACCTGCTCCTCCCACGGGACCGTCGCCGACATCGAGCGCACCGCCGAGAGCACCACCACCAGCGGTGCCCGTCCGAGCTTGGTGCGCTCCTTGTCGGCCTTGGCGGCCATCGGCTCGACCCCACGGTCGGCGCAGCGGGCCAGGTAGGCGTCTTCGAGCACGTTGCCGAAGGCGACGAGGCCGGGGCCCCGAAGCACGGTGAACCGGAACGGGCGCAGCTCGCCGTGGTCGGGGGCGCAGGCGGCGGCTGCGAGGATGCGGCGCAGCTGCTCGTCATCGGGTGCCGGCTCCCCCAGCCGAGCGATCGAGCGCCGGCTGGCGATCGCCTCGAACAGGTCCATGCGGGTGATCACCACCCCCGGGCGGCCCACTCCGCCAGGTGGGGCTGCTCGGTGCCGATCGTGGTGGCGACCCCGTGTCCGGGGAGCACCACGGTCTGGGGGGGCAACGTGAACAACTTGGTCTCGATGCCGTCGAGGATGGTGGCGAAGCGGACGGGGTCCCCGCCGGTGGCGCCAGGACCGCCGGGAAACAGCGTGTCGCCCGACAGCACCACATCGGAGCCCTCGACGCGGAAGCACAGCGATCCCGGCGTGTGCCCGGGGGTGGCGAGGGTCCGTACTCGGAGCTCGCCCACGTCGACCACCTGGCCGTCGGCCAGGATCTCGTCGTAGCCGGCGAGCTTGGCGGCGTCCCCGGCGCCGACCGCCACCGGGTAGCCGGCAGCCCGAAGGGCGGGAACGGCCTGGATGTGGTCTCGATGGCCGTGGGTCTGCAGCACCGAGCGCACGCCGAGCGACCGGCATGCGCGCAGGAGAAGATCGGGCTGGTCGGCGGCGTCGACGAGCACCGCGTTCCCGCTGCGCCGGCATCGCAGCACGTAGACGTTGGTGTCGAGCGGTCCCACCACCATGGCGTGGATCTCGATCCGGTCGTCGGAGTAAACCACCTCGGACATCGCCGTCGAGGGTAGCCAGACCGGCTTCGGTAGGATCGCCGCCTGATGCTCGGCGTGTTCGCCGTTGTGGCGTTGGTGCTGGTGTTCGCGATCGCCGCCGTGGTGATCGGCCGGGAGTCGAACCGGCTGGCGGCGCAGCCTCCCCGCCCGGTGTTCGACCTCGACGAGGCGGTCGAGTGGGTCGCCGCCCGGGTCCCCTTCGAGGTGTCAGCGGTGCTGAGCCATGACGACGTGCGAGACATCCTGCGCTGGAACCTCGAGGTGCTCGACTCCGTCGGCATGTCGGTGCCGGCGCCTCCGGAGGGCGACAGGACCGGGCCCGAGGCACCGGAGGAATTGGTCGTGGTCGGCGGCCGGGAGGCGGTCGAGGCCGTGCTGCGGCGGGCAGGCGACGCCGCCAGGGACCTGACCCCCGAGCAGGTCGGCGCCGTGCTCGACGCCCAGCTCGACTACCTCGGCGCCATCGGGGCGGTCGGGCCCCTAACACCCCAGGAGCGTCCGCCGGCGTGAAAAACTTGGCTGCCGGATGGCGCCGGCGTTGCTACCATGATCGGCACCAGAGAAAGGAGGTGGTCCAGCTGAGCGATAGTTCTAGGACCCTGGAGGTGGTTGGCCGCTAGCGCGGCAGCCGGACCACCTGGCGAGTCCTCGCCAACCACCCCCGACCAGTGCGACCGGAATGGTCCACCGGGTAATCAGCGCCTGATCGGGATTTTTCGGCAACCAATCGAGCAACCCGTCGAGGGGAGCGCTGCGGCGCTCCCCTCGATGCGCGTCCGGGGCACGGCAGCGGTGTACCCGAGGCCGGACGGTAGGGTCACCGGAGGTGGAGGAGCCGATCCGTTCCGAGGGGTTGCGCCTCGACGGCCATCTCGCCCGTCCCTCGCCGTCGTCCATCGCGCCCGGCCGGCCGGGGCTGGTCATCTGCCATGGCTTTCCCATCGGGGCCCGGGGTGCGGCCACCTCGGGGCAGACCTACCCGGAGCTGGCCGAGCGGCTGGCCCGGGAGACCGGCTGGGCCGTCCTCACGTTCAACTTCCGGGGGACGGGCACCTCCGAGGGTGACTTCTCGAT
This sequence comes from Actinomycetota bacterium, assembly GCA_019348555.1. GTDB lineage: Bacteria > Actinomycetota > Acidimicrobiia > Acidimicrobiales > CADCSY01 > JADDRA01. The sequence goes on along the minus strand of JAHWJH010000067.1, from coordinate 1,728 downwards.
CGACGGCTGGCTGTCCGACCTCCGGCACGGCGTCGACCTCATGTCGGAGCGGCCCGACATCGGCGGGGTGTGGGTGGCGGGCTCGAGCACCGGCGGGTCGCTGGCCATCTGCGAAGCAGGCGACGACGAGCGGGTGCGGGGCGTGGCGGCGTTGTCGGCCCGGGCCGACTTCGACGACTGGGCGGCCCACCCCCGCCGATTCCTGGAGCACGCCCGGTCGATCGGCGTGATCCGCCAGGCCGACTACCCGCCACGCCTGGAGGAGTGGGCCCGGGAGCTCAAGGCGGTGCGGCCGCTGGTGATGGCCGCACGGTTGGCACCCCGTCCCCTCCTGTTGGTCCAGGGCTCCGACGACGACATGGTGCCGGCTCTCGACGCCAGGGCTCTGGCCGACTGCCATGGGAGCGCCGAGCTGCGGATCATCAACGGCGCCGGCCACCGCCTCCGCCATGACCCTCGGGCCATTGCCGTGCTGTTGGGGTGGCTGGAGCGCCAGTCGGGTTCGCCGGCACCCGGCTGACCCGACCGGCGCCTGGCCCTACTGGTTGGCCCGCTGCTCGGCCTCGTGGCCGGCGGCCTCGGCCCGGGCCTTCTCGGCCTGCGCCTCTTTGGCAGCGACCTCCCCCTGAGCCTCCGCCTTTTCCTGCTGGGCCTCGCCCTCTCGCTCCATGGCGGTGTCGCCGGTCACCACCCCTGCGGCTTCCTTGGCCTTGCCCTTGATCCCCTCGGCGGCACCCTTGGCGCCGCTCTCCGGTCCTGTGTCTCCCATGGTCCAGATCTCCTTCGATCGTCGTGTCGTCGAGGCGGTCTACCCAGATCAGTCGGCCTTGCCCTTCCCCGCCGCCTTGCGGGCCTTCTTGAACGCCCGCACCTCCTCCAGGGCGGCCGGGGAGCTGGCGTCGGCCACCGAACGTCGCACGTCGTCGGAGAACGGCGCCGCCGCCTGCTCCCAGCCCGGCGGGCGCACGCCCCGGCGCTTGGCGAGCAGGGCGACGAAGATCCTGGCCTTCTCGTCGCCGAAACCGGGCAGGGACCGGACCCGGCCGAGGAGCTCGTCGCCCGAGGCGGCGCCGGCCCAGACCCGTTCCGCTCGGCCGTCGTACTCGTCGACCAGCACCTGGCACAGCGCCTGGGCCCGCTTGGCCATCGACCCGGGGTAGCGGTGCAGGGCCGGTCGCTCCTTGAACGCCGCCTCGAGCACCTCGGGATCCATCGCCGCGACCTCCCGGGCGTCGAGCCGGCCCCCCAACCGCTGCGCCAACCGCGCCGGCGAGGCGAACGCCCATTCCATGGGCACCTGCTGGTCGAGCATCATCCCCAACACCAACGCCAGGGGATCCCGCGCCAACAACTCGTCCGCCTCGGCCTCCCCCGTGATGAAAAAGCTGTCGGTCACCAGCCAAACCGTACCGGGCAGGCCCACCCGCCCCAGCACCCTGTGGCCCCTCGATGGGGCCGCAGGGTGCTCCAGCTCAAAGCCCACCAGAGCGTGCCGCCCAAGCCGAGCTGGACGGGTGGCACCGGCGGAAGGGGCCCGCCCGGCGAAGCCGGGTGGGAAGGGGTCGCCGCCGGTGACAGGACCCGTCCAGCGGTCACAGAATGAAAGCGCTCAGGCGCGCAGAGGGTCCAGCGCCTCCGGATCGATCCCGTACCGCTCGATGGCGTCGGTGACCCATGACCCCTACACCCGACCCCCGGCGGCCATTGTTTATTATACGGCGACCACCT
>JAHWJH010000066.1 GCA_019348555.1 Actinomycetota bacterium | reverse complement strand
CGATCTGGCGCCGCCGCGCCCGCTCAGCGCCGCCGCCCTGCGCGAGACGCTGCGCGAGGCCGACGCCTGGCGGCTGTGCGCGCTGTACGCCGTGACGTTCGGCGGGTTCGTGGGCCTGGCCAGCTTCCTGCCGATCCTGCTGCACGACGAGTACGGCCTGTCGAAGGTGGCGAAGGGGTTCATCGCCGGACTCCTGCGCCACGCCCCCGAGATCACCGCCATCACCAACCAGTGGGTCAACTCCTACAAGCGCCTCGTGGTCGGCTACGAAGCGCCGGTGTACGTGGCGTGGGCACGCAACAACCGCTCGGTCGTGGTCAACGTGCCGCACTCGAAGCGCAATCGCTCCGACTCCACCCGCATCGAGTACCGGGCCCCGGATCCTGCCTGCAACCCCTATCTGGCGTTCGCCATGATCCTGGCCGCCGGCCTGGAGGGCATCGACGAGGGCTACGAGCTTCCCCCCGAGACCCAGGCAAACCTCTACGAGCTCACGCCCGAGGAGCTTCTGGCCGAGGGCATCCGCCCACTTCCGGGAAACCTCAACGAGGCAGTCCGGGTGATGGAGAGCTCGGAGCTGGCGGCCGACACCCTCGGTGAGCACGTCTTCGCCTGGTTCATCCGCAACAAGCGGGCAGAGTGGGCCGAGTACAAGACCCAGGTCAGCCAGTTCGAGCTCGACCGCTACCTCCCGCGGCTCTAGGGGCGAAGGCCGGAGCGCGGATGGAACCCCTTCTCATCTTCCCCGATCCGCCGGCTTCGGAGCTGGCGGAGGCGCTCGACCTGGGCGGCTACCCGTGGAAGGCCGTCGCCGACGCCGACGGCGCCGCCCGTCTCCAGCCCGACGACGGCTGGGCCGGTGCCGTGGTGGGAGCCGACCGCGACGCCGAAGGGGCGTTCTCGCTGTGCCGGTCGTTGCGCAAGCGCGACGTCGTGCTCGAACCCTTTTTGCTGCTGGTGAGCGGGTCTCAGCTGGCCGACCTCGACCTGCGGGAGGACCTCTTCGACGACTTCTGCCTCACCCCGGTGCGGCCCCGTGAGCTCGAGGCGCGTCTCAAGCACCTCTTCTGGCGCACCGGCCAGGGCAGCCGGCCCGAGCTGGTGGAGTACGGCGACCTGGTCCTGAACCTCGAGACCTACCAGGCGGCCATCTCGGGACGCCCGCTCGACCTCACCTACATGGAGTACGAGCTGCTGAAGTTCCTGTCGTCCCACCCGGGCAAGGTCTTCACCCGCGAGACCCTGCTCAGCCGGGTATGGGGCTACGACTACTACGGCGGCGCCCGCACCGTCGACGTGCACGTGCGGCGCCTGCGGGCCAAGCTGGGCGACGACCGGGCGGCGCTCATCCACACGGTGCGGTCGGTGGGCTACCGCTTCGGAGAGGCCCGCTGGGGGCTGTGACTCCTGTGGCGGTGCCGCGGGCGCTGCGCTAGCCGCTCCACGCCCACGCCTCGATCTCCACCAGCGCGTTGAGAGGAAGCTCGGAGACGCCGATCGCCGAGCGGGCGGGACGGTGGTCGCCGAAGGCAGCGATGTAGGTGTCGTTCATGGCCGCGTAGTCACTGAGGTGACGCAGGAACACCGTCGTCTTGACCACGTCGGCCAGGGTGGCGCCCTCCGCCTCGAGCAGGCTGCGGACGTTGGCGAGCGCCTGGCGCAGTTGGTCCTGGGTCCCCCCGTGCACGAGCTTGCCGTCACGCATGCCGATCTGGCCGGAGGTGACCAGCCAGTTCCCGGCCCGCACGATGGCGGTGTACGGGCCAACAGGGGTCGTCATGGTCGTCTCCTCGCAGCCGTCGCGGTGGGCCAGTCCTGCGGACAGCCTTGCCGCAACCACTCGGCGGCCGCCACCGCCACGAAGGCGGCGTCGGAGCCGTTCACCGCCGGTCGGTCGGAGGGCACCAACTCGACGGTGACCGCCGGCATGTCCTGCGCCCGCAGGATGCCGAAGGAGCGGATGGTCAGACCCTGGGGGACTCCGTGGTCGTCGACCGCCATGCCCTCGCTGCGCACCCAGCCGAGGGCCTGGTGGGCAGCCCCCGTGCAGTACGAGCGCAGCACCACCTCGTCGAGCACCGCGCCGCACTCGACCCGCAACCACACCCCCTCGTCGCCGACCTGCGCTGTCGCCGTCGCCCCATTGGGCGACGCGACCGTGACCGGCTCGGTTCCGCGGGCCGCTGCCAGCAGCACCAGGGCCTCAGCCCAGCCGGCGGCGCGCAGCTCGACGGAGGTGGGCGGTCCGGACACGTCGACCTCCACGACGTCGAGGCCCGGAGCCACCGACGCGATGGCTGCGGCGATGCCCGGCGTGCGAGCGATGCGGACCACCCCGGTGCCGTCGCTGCGCACCCCGGCAGCCAGCGGTGGGCGCTTGGGCCCGAGGCGCACCGTGTCCTCCCTCGACAACAGCACCCGCACCGGCCGGCTGTGCTCGTCGGCCAGGCGGCGCGCCGCGGCGGGCGCCGGTGACAACCGCTTGGCGCCGAAAGCACCGCCGTTGGCGAGCGGGGTGGCCGGCTTCCCGCCCGGTTCGCACCACGAGGCGTCGGTCTCGAGGTAGGCGGGCTCCACCCATGTCGTGCGCAGCGTGGCGTCCCAGACCCCTGGAGCAACGTCGAGCGGATGGCGCACCTCGATGGTGCTGCGCCGGCCCTGGACCTTGCCGGCGGTCGCCCTGGCCTCGGCGAGGGTCTCGCCCACCGCCCAACCTCCGGCCCCGTCGGGCACCGCCACCAGCGCCCCCCCAGGAGCGGTGTCGTCGGCGAAGCCGCCGCGGCCGAGCGCCACCGCCGGCCCGACGACCTGGGGAACGCCACCCTCGATCTCCGCCCGGGCGGCGGCGGCCCTCAGATCCCGTTCCGGCCGGCGGAGCGGAGTGGTTTCTCCTACGTCCTGCCGGCCAGAACCGGGTGAGGCCACGTCCCAGGCGTCGAGGATGGGGCGCCACCCGGTGCAGCGGCACAGATGGGCGGCGAGGGCACGCTCGACGGCCTGGTGGTCGGCGGCGGGCGCCTTGGCGGCCAAGGCAGCGAGGCGGACGATGATGCCCGGGGTGCAGAACCCGCACTGGCTGGCGCCGGTGGCGCAGAACGCCTCGCTCCAGTGGCGCCGGTCGTCGGGGGCCAGGCCGTCGAGGGTGGTGACCGCCCGCCCCGCCATCCGGCGCACCGGGGTGACGCACGCCACCCGGGGGGCGCCGTCGACCAGCACCGTGCAGCACCCGCACTGGCCCTGGGGACTGCAGCCGTCCTTGGGCGAGCGAACGCCGAGGCGATCACGCAGCGCCTCCAGCAGCGACGCACCGTCGTCGGCCACCTCGACGGTCCGACCGTCGACCTCGAAGGCGATCCTGGCGGCCATCGGCGTCACCCTAGAGTCGAGGCCCGTGTCCGACCCGCGCCCACTCCAGATCTCCCGACGAGTGCTCCTGCTGGCCGGTGCCGGCGGCCTCATCAGCACCGCGTGTGGTGGTGGTGGTGGTGGTGGCGGGGCCGTCTCCCCGGCGCCGAGCAGTACGACCCCCGCCAGCCCAGCCGAAGGGCTGACCCTGGCCCAGGTCTTCTACCCGCAGCAGCCCGCAGGAGTCGAGGTGAGGCTCCCCCTGGCCCTGGCCGACGGCACCGGCGTGCTCCTCGAGGAGGGACCGCCGGAGATCACCGTGCGCACGGGCCCCGCCGGAGCCGCCGAGCTGGGTCAGCCGGTCACCCTTCGCCGCCACGACCGGGGCATCCCCCGGGCGTACTACCCGCTCACCACCACGTTTCCTGCTCCAGGGACGTGGCGGATCACCACCGACGTCGAGGGCCGGAGCGCCGAGATGGTGGTGTCGGCGCTCGACCGATCGCAGGTACCGGCCGTGCCGGCGGTCGGCGAGAAGATGATCACGCTGCCCACGCCGACCGTCGACGACCCTCGAGGCGTCGAGCCCATCTGCACCGCCGTTCCGCCGTGCCCGCTGCATGCCACCAGCCTCGACACCGCGGTCGGAGGCGACAAGGCGATCGCCATGCTCATCTCCACCCCGGCGTACTGCCAGACCGCCATCTGCGGGCCGGTGCTCGACCTGCTCGTCTCCCGCCAGGGCGACTTCGCCGAGGTGCTCACCATGATCCACGTCGAGGTGTACCCCAACCGGGAGTCGGCAGGACGCACCACCACCGACACGGTCCGCGCCTACGGGCTGGCGTGGGAGCCGTCGCTGTTCCTGGCGCTCCCCGACGGCACCATCGCCTCGCGTCTCGATTACACCTACGACGCCGACGAGCTCGACCAGGCGCTGGCCGAGCTCGTGCAGTGAGGGGACGTGGGCTGAGAGGCTAGGAGAACGACTGGCCGCAGCCGCAGGTGCGCTGGGCGTTGGGGTTGTTGATGGAGAAGCCGGCACCCTGCAGGCCGTCCTTGTAGTCGAGCGTGGCACCGCTCAACAGCTGGGCGCTCGAGGGATCGGTCACCACCCGGACCCCGGCGACATCGTGCTTGATGTCGTCGCCGGCGATCTCGGTGTCGAAGTACATCTCGTAGCTGAACCCCGAGCAGCCGCCCGGCCGCACCGCCACCCGCAGCGCCATCTCGTTGTTGCCCTCTTCGTCGAGCAGCTGCTTGACCTTGACCGCTGCGCTGTCGCTGACGTTGATCATCCGGCCCTCCGTTTGTCGAACCCGTGACGTCCTGTATGCCATGCGAAGTCTACCGGCGCCCGGTCAGACCGCAGAAAGCTCGACCCGGCACGGCTGGCGGTCGAGGAGCGTGCGGAACCGTTCGACCTCGACGCCTCCCAACTCGCCGACGAAGCCCTCGATCATGCCGCGATGCAGGTGGCACACGATGTCGGGGTGGGCCTGGGCCAGCTCGGCGTAGGGGCAGTGGGTGAACGCCACGGTGACACCTTCGCCGTCGGCGGCCACCGCGGGATCGAACCCCAGGCGTGCCAGCTCGGCGGCGAGTGCCCGCACGCACCCGAGGTCAGCCTCGTCGCCGTCGCCATGGTCGCCGGCGTCGTCGGCCATGTACGCCCGAGCCGCGGCGCGGCCCTGCTCACGGCCCGCTCCGACCGCCTCGTCGGCGGCGGCACCCGCCATGGCCGCCACGCCGAGCAGCATGCGGGCGAGGACCGGCATCGACGCCGGCTCCAAGCCGAGCGACGGTGCATCGGTGGCGAGCGAGTAGAGGTGCTGAGGCCGGCCCACCCCGCCTGAGCTGTCGGTCTCGACGGCCAGCAGGCCCACGTCGCGCATGCGCTCGAGGTGGGGGCGCACGGTGTTGGGGTGCAGCTCCAGCGACTCGGCCACCTCCGCAGTGGACCGTGGGCTCGACGACCGGGCCAGCTCCAGGTAGATGGCGTAGCGGGTGTTGTCACCGAGCGCCTTCAACAGCGCCAGCCGACGGCCCGCCGGGTCGTTCATGTGGTCGAGTTTACACGGCCTTGGCCGTTAGAATGGCGGCGATGTCCACGACCGTCCCCCGGCCCACCTCCGACGACCTGCTGGCGCTGCTGCGCGGCGTCATCGATCCCGAGCTGGGCAGTGACATCGTCGAGCTCGGCATGGCCCGAGGCGTGACCATCGACGACGACGGCGCCGTCGAGGTCACCATCGCCCTGACCACCGCCGGGTGTCCTCTGCGTGCGCAGATCCAAAAGGACGTCAAAGCCCGCATCGCCGGGGTCCCCGGAGTGACCTCGGTGCGGATCGCCTGGACCGAGATGACCCAGGAGCAGAAGTCGGCGGCGATGGCCAAGGCCCGCTGGAACGCTCGTGACCGGGCGCCCGACACCGAGATCCCGCCGACGACCAGGGTGGTCACCATCGCCTCGGGCAAGGGTGGCGTGGGCAAGTCGTCGGTCACGGTCAACCTCGCCGTGGCCCTCGCCGCCCAGGGCTTCACCGTCGGGGTCATGGATGCCGACATCGGCGGGTTCTCCGTGCCACGCATGCTCGGCCTCGGCGGACGTCTGGCGGGGGTCGAAGGGGAGAAGAAGATCGTCCCGCACGAGAAGCAGGTGGGCGATGGCCTCTTGAAGGTCGTGTCGATGCGGTTCCTGGTCGACGAAGAGGACTCGGCCGTGATGTGGCGGGGCTTCATGCTCAACCGCGCCGTCCAGCACTTCGTCGAGGACGTGCGCTGGGGCGCCATGGACTACCTGCTCATCGACATGCCCCCCGGCACCGGTGACATCCAGATGGGTCTGGCCCGGATGTTGCCGAGGGCCGAGATGCTCATCGTGACCACCCCGGCGGTCGGGGCACAGAAGGTCGCCGCCCGAGCCGCCGACATGGCGCGCAAGACCTACCTGCGCATAGCCGGCGTCATCGAGAACATGTCCAGCTTCACCTGCGACCACGGGACGTCGTACCCCCTGTTCGGCTCCGGTGGCGGAGCCGCCCTGGCCGCCGACATCGGCAGCCCACTGCTGGGTCAGATCCCCATGGAGACGGCGGTCAGCGCCGGCGGCGACGCCGGGGTTCCCGTGGCCCTCGGCGACGGCCCCGCGGCCGAGGCCTTCCGGGCCATCGCCCGGCGCATCGTCGACGAGGCCATCCCGCCTGTCGACATGGCCGGCTGCACCGCCCGGCTCCTGGAGAACGTCGAAGCCGCCCTCGGCCCGGCCTGACCCCGACGAGGCGCCGAGCCGCCGGCGTTCAGTCGGCCAGGCGCAGGGCCACGGCGGGGCGGATGCGCGACGCCTGCTGGGCGGGCGCGGCGGTGGCCAGCACCGAGGCCACGAACGTGGCGACCACGAGGATGGCCAGCTGCCCCCACGGAAGGGAGAAGGACAGGTCGTCGCCGAAGGTGTCGTTGGCCACGATCTGGAAGGAGGTGGCGACCGCCAGAGCGGTGCCGATGGCGATCCCCTCGGCGGCCACGAACGCCGACTCGAGCATGAACGCCCGCCGCACCGCGGCGGCCTCGTAGCCGAGCGAGCGCAGCACACCCACCTGGCGCCGGCGCTCGCGCACGGCCCGCACCATGACGACGCCGAGCCCGGCGATGCCCACCACCAGGCCGAGCGCCAGGTAGCCCTGCATCAAGCGGAAGAACTGCGTCTGCGACGCCAGGTTGGCTGCCACGATCGTGCGGAACGACTCGGCGTCGGCTCCGTTGGCCAGGTAGGCGGCATCGAGCTGGTCGGCCAGTGCTGCCGGGTCGACCCCGGGCTCGGTGGCCACCAGCAGGCGGTTGGCCACCACACGCGCCCCGAGGAGGTCGCGCAGCGAGGACAGGGAGACGTAGGCGGCGTCGTTGGCGAAGGAGCTCTCGGCGATGGCGGCGATGGTCAGCTCGCGGCTGCGCCCCGAGAGCGGGTCACGCATGGTGATGCGCTGGCCCGGGGCCAGCGCCGCCTCCGGCGGGCCGCCACCGTCTTGGAGGAAGAAGTCGCTCACGATCACCATTCCGGGGTCGGAGAGCACCGCCCGGTAGGCGCTGTCGGCGTCGGGGAAGGCGCCGAGGTCGTTGAGCCCGGTGGGGCCCCGTTCGACGAAGACGTCGTCGATCCCGGTGGCGAACCAGCTCTCGAACTCACCATCGGTCATGGGAGTGGAGAACTCGGCGCCGACCTCGGCCAGTGCCGCCACCGCGCTGACCTCACTGGTCGCTCGCACCTCGTCGACGGGCACGGGATTGGCGCCGTTCGACGAGAGCTGCAGGTCGAAGCCACCGGCGACATCGGCGGTGAACCGCTCTATCTGGCTGGAGAACAGGTTGCTGAGCACGGTGATGAACACCAGGGTGAACACCACCAGTGAGTACATGGCCAGGATCATCCCGGTGCGGAAACGTCGGGCCAGCGGGTACGCGAGCCCCAGGCGCACGGCCATCGACCGCCCGCCCCCCAGCCGTCGGAGCATCCCGCCGATCGACTCCTGGTTGTGCGACACGAGGGCCACCGCGGAGGCGGTGAGGATGATGCCCTGCACCACGAAGATGGGGATCTCGGCGCCCTCGAAGGCCTCGGCGAGCACCCCGAACACGCTGACCCCCCATACCAGCGAGGCCACCGACGCCAGCGACACCAACAGCCTGCGGTTGAGCACCCTGCTGAGCAACGGCACCAGCCCGGCGGCCACCAGGACAGGGCCGAGAAGCGTGGCGTAGGGGTCGTCGGCCGGGATGCCGACAGCGCTGAAGAATCCGGCCGCCGACACGACCAGCGCGCCGACGACCAGCGACCGGGCCCCGGGTCGCTGCGGCGGGTCGGGCAGGTCGCGGATGGCTCGAATCACGTTGATGCGGGCTATCCACAGCGAGGTGAGGGTCACCGTGAGCACCGAGATGGTGAAGCCGGCGATGAAGCCGGTCTGCACGCTGGCGGCGTCGACGTCAAAGGTCAGGTCGAACGCCTCGTCGCCCGAGAAGATGTCGGTGGCGACGCCGGCGATGATCCGGCCCAGGCCGATTCCCGCCAGGGCGCCGAGGGCGGCGGCGACCACGGCGTAGCACCACCCCTCGAGGGCGAAGGAGCCGACGAGGCCGGAGCGGCGCAGGCCCACGGCCCGCAACATGCCCATCTCGGCCTTCCGCTCCTGGGCCAGCATCACGAAGATGTTCACCAACAGGAGCACCCCGGCCAGCACGCTGAAGAAGCCGATGGAGCTGAACAGCTCGGTGAACTCCGCCCCCACCGCCTCGGCCTGGTCGAGCACGTCCTGCTTCACCGGGCTCAAGCCGGCGGAGCGCTCGCCGAGGGCGGCGGTGATCTCGGCTGCCGCCTCGTCGGTACGAAGCGCCCCGTCGAACACCCCACCACGGTTCGAGACCGCCACCGAGTGGGTCGGTGGAGCGGCGTCGAGGGAGCCCTCGCTCCTCATCGCCTGGAGCGTCCCCGGCGAGACGAAGAGGTTCGGGGAGTCGCTGCCGGAGCGCTCGGTGACGCCGGCCACCCCCCGCTGGGCCAGCACTCGATCGACCACCATCTTCCGCTCGGCGCCAAAGGCGTAGAGCGTGACGGCATCGCCGGCGACGACCTCCAGCTCGGCCGCCAGGTCGACGCCCACCGCTGCTCGGTCATCGCCGGGCGTGGCGCCGTCGATGCCGGTGATCGACGGATCGGAGCCGAAGTTGGCCGCGGCGGCGAAGTCCACCTCCACCACGGTGGCCGCCGGTTCGGCGTGCGATGCCCGACCGTCAGGGCCGACGACCGCCACGGCGGCAGTGGCCGTGGTCACCGGCAGCACGCCGTCGATGGTCTCGCTTCGCCGGTCGAGGTCGTCCAGGGCGCTGGCCAGTGCGTCCTGTCCCTCTGGCGAGCTCGTGCGCACGAGCTCGTCGATCGGACCCAGCTTGGTCAGCGCATCCTGGCGCAGCGAGGCGTCGAGGGTGTCGCCGACCACGAACGACCCGGTGATGATGGCGGTGCCGAGCAGTGATCCGAGCACCACCAGGGCGCTCTCCCGCGGCCGCCGGGCGATGCTGCGCAGGGCCAGACGACGCAGCACCGGGCGCCGGGCGAGCAGGAAGAGGAACGGCAGCGACAGCACGGCCAAGACCACCATGGCCGGGCCTAGCCTCGGCGTTCGTCTGCCACGATGCGCCCGTCGCGGACCTCGATGCGCCGGGCTGCCGATGCGCCGATGGCGTCGTCGTGGGTGACCAGGATGAGGGTCAGCCCGTCGTCGTGGAGCCCCCGCAGCAGGTCCATCACCGTGGCCGCGGTCTCGGTGTCGAGGTTGCCGGTGGGCTCGTCGGCCCACACGATCCGTGGCTCCCCGGCGATGGCGCGGGCCACGGTCACGCGCTGTTGCTCGCCGCCGGAGAGCTCCGGCGGGCGGTGCCGCAACCGGTGCCCGAGCCCGAGTCGTCCGAGCGACTCCTCCGCCCGCCGGCGCGCCTCTTTGGCCCCCGACCCGGCGAGCAGCAGCGGCAACTCGACGTTCTCCACCGCGCTGAACACGGGGATGAGGTTGAAGGCCTGGAAGATGAAACCCATCGACGCCGCTCGGTGGCGGGTGCGGCGGGCGTCGGTCATGGCGTGGATGTCGTCGCCGTTGACGGCCACCGAGCCTGCGTCGACGTCGTCGAGGCCCGAGAGGCAGTTGAGGAGCGTGGTCTTGCCCGAGCCCGACGGCCCCATGACGGCGAGGAACTCACCGGCCGCCACATCCAGGTCGACGCCGCGCAACGCCTCGACCGTCTCGGCGCCCGTGCGGTAGGTCTTGCGGACACCACGCGCCACCAGGATGGAAGGGGTCGGGCCGGGCGCCACGTGGCGCGCGTCAGCGGGTGCGTTCGAGCTCAACGCTGGTCTCTCCTGTGGCGGCGACGAGACGTCGGGCGGCAGGGGCCCGAGGCCGGCCGGTGCCTGGCATCCGGAAACGGGACGAGGGTACACTTCGCCGTCATGGACGGAACCTACGAAGCCAACTGGGACTGCCTCTCACGCTTGCAGCTTGGTATCGGAAGCCACGAGCCCAGTTGGGGCTCCCCATCGCGCTTGCAGATGGGAAAGCGCTACGTCGCTCCCTCTGCCCGCAAGCACTACTACAAGGACTGGGACGACGACGAGGTCGAGTCCGGCGCTGCCGTAGCTGCCGAAGGCGACCTCGAAGAGCAGAACTAGTCCTGCGCCGCGACCGCCCGCCGGGTCCGCTCCGCAGCGGCCCCGGCGGGCGGCTCGCCGTCCCTAGAGCTGGAAACGACCGGGACGCCCTCGGCCGACGACCCGTGCCTGCAGCCGATGGGCCAGCGTGCGGCGCACCACGGCACGCACGGGGGCGACGAGCAGGCTGAGCCCCAGCACGTCGGTGAGGAATCCCGGCGTCAGCATCAGCGCCCCGCCGAAGAGGATCAGGAAGGCATCGACCAATTCCCGGCCCGGCACCTGGCCTCGGGCCATCTGTGCCTGGATCCGCCGCAGGGCGCCGAGGCCCTCGCGCTTCATCAGCCATCCGCCGACGACTCCCATGACCACGAGGACGGCGATGGTGTTGAGGGCCCCGATGGCCTGGCCGACCTGGATGATCAGGTAGAGCTCGACCAGGGGCACGACCAGGAACATCAACACCAGCACCGCTGCCATGGGGAAAGGGTACGGGGCCCGGTCGTCGCCTCGTCGGGATGACCTGGGACGGCGTGGGCTCCCATTACCCTCCGTGGCCATGTCCTCGGAGGCGCCCCGTCCGCTCCAAGGCGGTCGTCCGCCGGCCGATTGGCAGGGACGCCTGCTGCCTCGCTCAGTGCTCGGCATCAGTGCCCTGCTCCTCGCTGCGTCGCTCGGAGCCGCATTCAGCGGCGCCATCCTCTACGCCTACTACGCCTACCGTCTCGACCGCGGCATCGAGTACGCCTCCACCTTCGACGAACGTCTTCGAACCGCCGTGGAGACCATCGACGCCGAGCAGGAGGAGGCGGAGGCGGCGGTGCGTGCCGAGCTCGAGCCGCTCCAGCGCCTCGGTGCCACCGGCGAGACGCTCGGGAAGCTCGTCGACAAGGTGGCGCCGGCGACGTTCTTCGTCAGCACCCTGGACGAGGCCGGTGCCCCGTCGGTGGGCAGCGGGTTCGTGGTGTTCTCCGACGCCGAGCAGAGCTTTCTCCTGACCTCCTACGCAACCGTGGCCGCCGCCACCCGGGCGCCGGGGCCCGACGTACGGGTGCGCAAGGGGGCCGACGAGCTGGTGGCCGATGTCGTGAGCTGGGAGGAGGGCCGCGACCTCGCCCTTCTGTCGATCCCCCGCGGAGGCCTCGAACGCGTGCCGTGGGCACAGCGCACCGCCACCGGGGAGCGGGTGTTCTCCGTGTCGGGACTGGGCGGTGCCGGCGGGTCGGCCAGCCAGGGCCTGGTCGGCGACGTCAGCGCCGCCGGCATCCAACACGACACCCCGGTCGGCGTCCAGTTCCAAGGGGCGCCCCTGGTGAACGCCAGCGGCGAGGTGGTGGGTGTCAGCTCGCGCACCTATGCGCCTCTTGGCTTCGCCCCCGACGACGTGTTCTTCGCACCGGCCATCGCCGACGCCTGCATCGAGCTGCTGGTGTGCCCCGACGACCGGGGGGCGCAGGGGGTCACCGCCGGCTGAGCCCGATCAGCGCCGGAAGCGGCTGCCGACCGTGGTGGTGGTGGTGGTGGTGGCGCGGCCGCGTCCCCGTCGCTGGCCATCCCGTTCCGGCTCGTCGTCGTCGTCCTCGAACAACGAGCCGAGCGTCGAGGGAGCGTTGTTGCGGGGCTTCGGGGGCAACAGGGTGGTCGTGGTCGACGGCGGGGGCTCGGCGACCGGCGCCGGGAGCTCATCGAGGTAGGAGCCGGGATCGGTCAGCACCTGCTCGCGCAGCCGGCGGACGTCGAAGCCATCCCGCGCCCGGCGCCGGAGGATGTCGGCCAGGTCGGTGATGGGAGCAGGCTCGGTGAACTCGGTGACGGGCACGTCGGCGAGCGCCGAGCGCATGAACGACTCCCACGTGTCGGCCGGCAAGCTGCCTCCGGTGACCCCTCCCCGCACCCCCTTGATGTTGCGGAGCGGGCGCGGGGCGTCGGAGTAGCCCATCCACACCGAGGTGGACAACGTGGGCGTGTACCCCACGAACCAGGCGTTGCCGTTGTCCTGGGCGGTGCCGGTCTTGCCCGCCGCCGGCCGGTCGAGGACCCAACGCTGTACCTGAGTGTCTCGGCCCGCAGCGACGGCTCGCAGGCGCCGGAGGGCGGCGAGAACCTGTTCGTGCTCGTCAACGCCCCGATCCACGGCCGCGGGCTCGACTGGGACGCCGCGGCCGGCCGCTATGAGGCGCGCGTGCTCGATCTACTCGCGGCCCGCGGGAACGACGTTCGCGAGCGCATCGAGGTCCGCGCCCGGCGCACTGCGGATCGTTGCCGCGAGAAGCCGGGCCGTCTCGTCATCGGCCAACTCCCCGCCGAGTTCCACGAGCGGCGACAGCACGACCAGCAGCGCCCAGGCGTCCATACGATCAATTCGGTGGCGCGGTAGGAGGTAGGCGCTCACACCGAGCTGGCGTCCGGCGTCCTCATCCACCACCAAGCCGCCGCCTTTCGAGAATCGCTGCTCGACGCTGCCATCGGGCAAGCGGACGGTGTTCGTCAGCCGCCAGGTCCCGGCGGGCTGCCAGCCGTGTGCGGCCGCGACCTCCAGCACGCGCCGGAGGGCCGCAGTCCGGAGGCCCAT
>JAHWJH010000065.1 GCA_019348555.1 Actinomycetota bacterium | reverse complement strand
CGAGCGTGGCGTAGCGGGCGGAGGGCCTGATGTCCCAGTACAGGGCTCCGGCGTCACGCATGACACCCGTGGCGAGCATGGCCTCGCGGACAGCGTCGAAGGAGGCGCGCGACCCGAGGGGCGCGGGGCTTCCGCTGGTGGGCCACCGGTCGAACACCTGGGTGCGGTAGCTGGCGTAGCCGGTGTCGTCGCCCTGCCAGAACGGGGAGTTGGCGCTGAGCGCTCGCAGCACCGCCAACCACGGGCGGGTCCGGTCCATCACCCGGACGGCGACATCGTCGTCGGCCACGCCCACATGGACGTGGCTGCCGCAGATGTGCTGTTCGCGGGCGAGCTGCTGGTAGTCGTGCTCCATCGTGACGTATCGCTCCTTGTCCGTGACCCGCTGGCCCTCGAAGGTGGAGAAGGGATGCGTCCCCGAGGCCACGATGCACCGGCCCTGGGCCTCGGCCACCTCGGCGACGTGGCGGCGGAGGCGGACGAGCTCGTTCCGGACCTCGTCGAGCGAGCGGCACACCGTCGTCTCGATCTCGATCTGGTCGGCCAGCAGCTCTTGTTGGGCCTGGTCGCCGACGCGCGTGCGCGCCGCTGCCACGAGGTCCCCGGCCGCCGGCTGCAGGTCCAGCGTCTCCGCGTCGACGACGTGGAACTCCTCCTCGACGCCGACGGTGAACGCTTCTTCAGCCACGGTGCAGGCACCTTCCCCACGCGCACCCCCGCCCATCCACGACCGCAGCTCCGAAGGGGGTGTTGGCCCGGCCATGCGGTGGTTCGCTACGGGACGGGCTCCTCGAGGTTGCCCGCCAGCGTGGCCAGCCCCCTGCCCCGGCGAGGGATTCCCATGGGGCACGTCCGGCCCTACGCTGACCGTCCCGTGAGCATCCACGTCGTCCGCCACGCCAAAGCCGGCAACCGAGCGGACTGGCACCAGCCTGACGAGTTGCGGCCGCTGAGCCGGTCCGGTCGCGCCCAGGCCGACGCCCTGGTGGAGCTCCTGGACACCGCGCCCATCAAGCGCATCCTGAGCAGCCGCTTCCGCCGCTGCACCCAGACCGTCGCCCCCCTGGCCGAGCGCCTCGGCCTCGAGGTCGAGGAGCACCCGGCGCTGGCCGAGGAGGCCGACGTGGCCGACACGTTGGCGTTGCTCGAGGAGCTGGCGGGCACCGAGGCGGTCGTGTGCACCCACGGCAACCTGATCGGGCCCCTGCTCGACCGCCTCCACCGACGGGGTGTGGAGCTCAGGGACCGGTGGGTGTGCAAGAAGGGCTCGGTGTGGACGATCGAGCCGGGCGACGGCGACGCCTTCACGAGCGCGCGCTACGTCCCCCCACCGGCCTGACGAACCTCCTCATTTGTGGACACTGGGAGCGGCTCAGCCACTCCCAGCGTCCGCAATTGGCGGGTCGTCCGCGGTCGTGGCCAGGAAGCTCTCGATCTGCTGGCGCAGCACCGGAGGCGGGTCGGCGGCGAGAGCGGCGGCGAAGGCGGCACCGGCCCCGGCATCGTCACCCGCCAGACGCAGGGCCAGGCCCCGGTAGAACAGCCCCCGGGGGTTGTCGGGGTCGAGCGCCAGCGCCTGGTCGATCGACGCCAGTCCCTGCTCGCCCAGGGCCGGGCGCTCGGTGGCCGCCGCCACCGACACCAGGAGCAGGCCGCGCTCGGACAGCGCCTCGACGTTGTCGGCATCGGCGGCGAGCACCTCGTCGTAGAGAGCGAGAGCTTCGGTCACCTGCCCGCCCTGGGCGAGCTGCGCTGCCTGCTGGAGCTGCCCCGAGGTGGTCGGACGGATCTCCCCCGAGATCGTCTCGCCCGGCAGGCGCGAGCCGGACGCCCCGGCGACGGCCAGGCCGGCCGAGAGCGCCATGGCGCCCACCACCGCCCACGCCACCAGGCGGCGCCCTCGCCGATCCTCCTGTCGACCAGCGGGCACCGGTCGCCCCTCCTCGATCGATCGGAGCACCTCGGCCGCCCGGGCGGTGTAGTCGTCGCGCAGCGCCCGGTAGTCGGCCTCGTCGAGGTCGCCGGCAGCCCACTCCCGCTCGAGGTCTTCGAGCGAGCGCAGCAGGAAGTGGCGCTGCTCCTCGAGCTCGGTCCTGGTGTCGGGATCGAGCCCGCGGGTCGGCGCCGGCGACGGCGTCACGCGTCGGGCTCCCGCAGCGCTCGCTGCACCAGACGACGGTCGTCGTCGGTCACGTGTGGAGCGGAGTCGGCCCGCCATCGCCGGAACGTCAGGGCGAGCGCTGCCCCAGCCACGACCAGCCCGGCCACCGGCAGAACCCAGACCAAGCTGGCCACCCCGGTGCGGGGCGGAGTGAGGCGCAGGGAGTCGCTGAAGCGGCCGTCGATGTAGGAGAAGATCTCCTCGTCGCTCTGGCCCTCCTGCACCCGGCGGGCGATCTCGCTGCGGATGGCTGTGGCGGCCGGGGCGTCGGAGTCGAGCACCGACTGGCCCCGGCACGTCGGGCAGCGCAGCTCGGAGGCCAACGCTGCCGTGCGCTCGGCGTCGGTGGGCGGGGCACCGTCGCCCCGCGTGCCGATCACCAGCGCGCCGACCAGCACCGCGGGGAGAACCACCCAGGCCAGCCAGCGGCGCACCGAATCAGCTCCCGCCAGGGACGGCCACGTTGCCCTTCGCCCGGTCGAGCAGGGCCTCGAGCTTGTCGTACTCGAGGCCGCCGAGGATCTTGGAGACGACCGTCCCGTCGGGAGCGATCAGGTACGACTCGGGGACGCCGGTGACGCCGAACTCCAAGGCGGTGCTGCCGAGAGGATCAGCGAGCACCGGCCACTCGCCCCCGTTGACGGCGAAGAAGCGGGCGACGTCGGCGTCGCTGTCGCTGAACACCACGCTGACGACGCGGGCGTCGCCGGCGTCGGCGTGGGCGGCGCTGAAGCGGACCAGGTCGGGATGCTCGGCCTGGCAGGGCACGCACCAGGTGGCGAAGAAGTTCACCAGGACCCAGCGACCGCGGTGGTCGACCAGGTCGAAGTCGCCACCCTGCTCCAGCACCGATCGCCCTGACAGGGCAGGCGCCTCCTGGCCCAGGAGGGGGGTGTCGGCCAGGCGGGTGTTCGACGGCTCCCGGGTGGCGAGCACGGTGACCAGCAGCAGAACCACCACGCCGATGCCCACGGCGCTGTAGCGAGCCGTGCGGGAACGCGAGGGTGCCTCGCCGCCCGCGGGGCCGGGTGGAGGCGAGCCCGGCTCGGTGCGGGTGGCCATGGATGTCATGCCATGCCCGCCGGGGTGGGCACCTCCGCCGAGGGCTCCGGACGCGGGTCGGGGCGGGAGGCGTCGGGCTGGGAGACCGGCTGGGTCGGCCGGCGCCGCCGCTCGCCGGGCCACGCCGCCAGCACGGTGCCCAGCGCCATGACCCCGCCGCCGATCCACAGCCACACCACCAGCGGCTGGATGATCACCCCGACGACGGCGGCGTCGCCGGGCTGTTCAGGGGTGGCGACCAGCGTCAGGTAGACGTCGTCGCGCCAGCCCGTGCGCACCGACGGGGTGCCGATGGTCTGGGTGGCGTTGGGGAAGCGGTTCAGCGCCGGTTCGTAGACCTGGCCGCCGTCGACGCGCACCCGGGCGGCGAAGGTCTCCTTCTGCCCGTCGTCGACCGGTGGCTGCATGCCCAGGTAGGTGACGGTGTGGCCGGCCAGGGTGGCGGACTGGCCGGGCTCGAGGCGGAACTCGTCGCTGCTGGCGTAGGAGGAGGCGGCGGCGAACGCCACGGCCACCAAGACCACCCCGAGGTGCACGATCATGCCGCCGTTGGCCCGTCCGACCAGACCGGCCACCGCGGATCCGCCCCGGCGACGCGACGCCCGCACGGCCAGCACCAGCTGGCGAGCGGCGGCAGCGGCGGCGAAGCCACCCAGCCCGAAGGCGACCAGGGGAGCCAGGCCGCGGGCCCCGGCCGCCACGGCGGCCACCACCACCAGCGTGCCGGCCCACGCCGGCCACTGCAGGCGGGTGCGCAACAGCTCCCCCGAGGCCTTGCGCCACGGCAGGACCGGGGCCACCGCCATGAGGAACAACAGGACCATGCCGAGCGGCATGGTCATGCGGTTGAAGTAGGGCGTCCCCACCGAGATGCGCTCGTCGTTGAGCGCTTCGACCAGCAGCGGGAACACGGTGCCCAGCAGCACCACGAAGGCGAAGGCGGCGAAGACGACGTTGTTGGCCAGGAACGCCCCTTCGCGCGACACCGGCGAGTCGATGCTGCCCGGCGCCCGCAGGTGGTCACCCCGCCACCCGACGAGCCCGAGCACCACCGCCACCGTGACGCCGAAGAACGACAGCAGCCACGGGCCGATGGGGGACTCGGTGAAGGAGTGGACCGAGTCGAGCACGCCGGAGCGGGTGAGGAAGGTGCCGAGGATGGTGAGGCAGAACGTGGCCGCCAGCAGCGACAGGTTCCACACCCGCAACATGCCCCGGCGCTGTTGGACCATGACCGAGTGCAGGTACGCCGTCCCGGTGAGCCACGGGAGGAAGGAGGCGTTCTCCACCGGGTCCCAGGCCCAGAAGCCGCCCCAGCCGAGGACCTCGTAGGACCACCAGGCGCCGAGCACGATGCCGGCGGTGAGGAAGCCCCACGCCAGCAGCGTCCACCGCCGGGTGGCCGCCAACCAGCCTTCCCCCACCCTGCCGGTGACCAGGGCGGCCACGGCGAACGCGAACGGCACGGTGAAGCCCACGTAGCCGAGGTAGAGCATCGGCGGGTGCACGGCCATCAGCGGGTGGTTCTGCAGCAGGGGGTTGGGACCCGGACCGTCGAGCGGCACCGGGCCCGCCACCGTCCGGAACGGGTCGGCGGGGCCGAGCATGAGGGCGAAGAAGAAGGCGCTCACCACCAGCATGGTGAGGGTGGCCCACGCCACCAGCGGATCGGCGGCGCGGTCGGCGAAGCGGCGTACCACGGCCGCGAGGAAGCCGGCCAGCACCAACGCCCACAGGATGATCGAGCCCTCGAGCGCCGACCACAGGGACGCCACCGTGTAGAACAGCGGTGTCGAGCGGCTCCCGTTGTCGGCGACGTACTCCAGCGAGAAGTCGTGGGTGACCAGGGCGATCTCCATGGCCACGGTGGCCAGCACCGCCCCGGCGAGCACCAGCCAGGCGAACGACCGGCCGAGGCGCAGCACCCCCTCGGCCTGGGCCATCGCCGTCCCCATCGACGAAGCCCTGCGCCGAGCGCGCAGGCCCAGGGCCAGCGCGGCGACGCCGAGCACCGAGGCGGCGAAGCCGAGGGTGACCCCAGCACTGCCCAGGGCGGCGTTCACGCCGTCGATCCCGGGCAGGCCTCGTCGGCGGCGAGCGCCAGGCGATCCGACTCCTCGGTGCGGTACTCCGAGGTGTGGCGGACGAAGATCCGGTCGCTGGCGTAGGTCTCGGTACCGCCTTCGAAGGCACCCTCGAGGACCACGGGGATGCCGTCGGCGAAGAGCTCGGGGGGGTCGCCCCGGTGGCGCACGCCCACCGACTGGCAGTGGTACTCGACCCGGAAGGCGACCTCGTCGCCGGCGGTGGTGACCGACCCCGGCACGACCGTGCCCTGGAGCCGGAACCGGCGCTCGCCGAGCTCGCTGCGCTGCGCCAGGGCCTCGTCGGCGTTGCGGAAGTAGGTGGTGGCGTTGCCGAGACCCTGGAGCACCAAAAAGGCCAGCCCTCCGCACACCACGGCGAGGACGATGCCCAGCCTCAGTCGGCTGCGGTCGAAGGTGCGGCCAGGTCGGCGGGGAGCATCCCCGGACGCCGCCTCCACGGCCTCGAGGTCGGGACCGGCGGGATTCATCGTTCGCGTTCGGCCGCCCGGGCCAGCGCCCGACCCCGGCGCAGCACGCGCAGGGAGTACAGGGCGAGGGTGGCGAGGGTGATGCCGTAGCCGGCCAGCACGTAGGCGTCCATCACACGACCACCGCTTCGCGCCGTCGCTCCTCGAGCGCCTCGCCCAGGCGGCGGCTGTCGCGCTCGTCTTCGAGGCGGGCGACCCGGTAGCGATGGACCAACAGCCAGCAGTAGACGAGCGTCATGGCCACCAACCCGAGGAGCATGGCGCCGATGAAGGCCCCGTCGAGGTCGTTGCCGGGATCCATCTGGGCGAACGAGCGGCCCTGGTGCAGCGTCCGCCACCAGTCGACGGCGAAGTGGTTCAGCGGCACCACCACGACGGCGGCCAGGGCCGCCACCGCCGAACGCCGTGCCCTGACCTCGGGGGGGTCGGGCACCCGGCGAAGTGCCAGGTACCCGAGGTACAGCATGAGCATCAGGGCGCTCAGCGTGAGGCGGGCGTCCCACACCCACCACACGCCCCAGGTGGGCCGACCCCAGATGGAGCCGGTGGCGAGCGTGAGGGCGGTGAACACCACGCCGATCTCGGCCGAGGCCCCGGCCAGGAGGTCCCAGCGCGGGTCACGGGTGGTGGGCCACAGCCAGGCAGCGCTGGCCAGGGCGGTGACGCCGAAGCACAGGTACGACGCCCAGGCCACGCCCGGGTGGATGGCGATCAGGCGGGAGTAGTCGCCCTGCTCCACGGTTGCGGGCAGGGTCAGTCCGAGCACCACGGTGCCGGCCAGGGCCAGAGCGGCGGCCAGGCCGAGGGTCAGGGTCAAGGGGCTCGATGTCGTGGTCCTCACCGTTCCTCCATCAGCGGGCCGAAGGCCGCCACCCCGAACGCCACGTACACGACCGCCAGCACCGCCAGCAGCGACACCCAGTCGGCGCTGGTGGCGGCGGCGGTGCCGAGTGCGGCCTCCGACGCCCGGGTGGCGGCGATGAGCACCGGCGCCACCGCCGGCAGCAACAACAGCGGCAGCAACGTCTCCTGCACTCGGGAACCCGCGGCCAACGCCCCGTAGAGAGTACCGGCAGCGGCCAGGCCGACGGTCGCGGCCGCGGCCGTGGCCGCCAGCGCGGCGTAGCCGCCGGGATCGACGCCGTAGAGCACGATCACCCCGACGCCGAGGATCGCCTCGAGGGCGAGCAGCTCCACCGCCACCGCCCCCGTCTTGCCCAAGAAGACCCCGGCGGGATCGAGGCCCGACAGGCGCAGGGCGTCGGCGGTGCCGTCGGCGGCCTCGACGGCCTGGCTGCGCTGCACGGCGAGCACCGCGGAGAACAGCACGGCGACCCAGAACAACCCGGCGGCGGCCCGCTCCAGGACCGCCCGGTCCGGGTCGAGGGCGAAGCCGAACAGGACGAGGACCAGCACGGCGAAGGGGGCCACCTGGTTGGTGGCCACCCGGGAGCGTGCCTCGATGCGCAGGTCCTTGCCGGCGACGAGCAACGCGTCACGCCACATGGGCCGGCTCCCCGGCGACGGTGACGGCCTGGCGTGGGCCGGTCACCCCGGCCCCCTCGGCGACGATACGGCCGCCGGCGAGCACGACCGAGCGATCGGCCAGCGACGTGGCCCGCTCGACCTCGTGGCTGGCCAGCACCGCGGTCGCCCCCCCGGCGACGGCCTCGCGCACCAACTCGTCGACCAGATCACGCCCGGCGGCGTCGAGGCCGGCGTGGGGCTCGTCGAGCAGCCACAGCCGGGGGCGGCGAACCACCAGAGCCGCCAGCGCCGCCCGTCGACGTTGGCCGGTGGAGAGCCGCCCGGCCGGCTGGTCACCCAGCCTGTGGTCGAGCGCCACCCGGGCCATGGCCGGGGTGACGGCGGCAGCGTCGACCCCGGCGGCCCGGGCCCAGAAGCGCAGGTTCTCGGCCACCGACAAGTCGTCGTAGAGCCCGGGCCCGTGGCCCAGCAGCCCCACGTGGGTCGTCGACCTGCGGCGATGGCGGCGCAGGTCGTGGCCCAGCACCACCGCCTCGCCCTTCACGACCGGGACCAGCCCGGCCAGCGCCCGCAGCAGCGTGGTCTTGCCCGCTCCGTTCGCTCCCTTGACGAGCACGATCTCGCCCGCCGACACCCTGAGGTCGACCCCCGCCAGCGCCGGGAAGCGCCCGAGCAGGCACACGGCTGAGCGCAGATCGACGGCGATACCCATCTCGACGACCAAAGGTACCGGGGCCTTCCGCCACCGCCCATTCCACCGTCGTCGGCCTTGGATAGCGTGCGGCCATGATGCTGCAGCAGTTCATCCGGGGCCTCGGGCGGGTGATGGTCACCGTCGGCGCCGTCGTGCTGCTCTTCGTCGTCTACCAGCTGTGGGGCACGGGCCTGCGGGAGGCGCAAGCTCAGTCGGACCTCACCGAGGCGTTCTCGGGGGCGCTCGCCGCCGAGGGCGATGAGCCCGAGCAGGTGCCGGCGGGGGATGCGCCCCCCGAGACCGTGCCGCTGGCGCCTCCGGCCGGTGAGGCGATCGCCATCATCCGCATCCCGAAGATCGGCGTGGAGAAGGCCGTCGTGGAGGGCGTCGCCATCTCCGATCTCAGGAAGGGGCCCGGCCACTACCCCGACACGCCGCTCCCTGGCCAGGGTGGCAACTCCGGCATCGCCGGGCACCGCACCACCTACGGCGCCCCGTTCTTCGAGCTCGATCAGCTGGTGGCGGGCGACGAGATCCTGGTGCGCACCCTCGACGACGAGCTCCGCTACGTCGTCGACCGCACCCTGGTGGTGCGCCCGGACCAGGTGGAGGTGCTCGATCCCACCGAGGAGTCCAGGCTCACCCTCACCACCTGCCACCCCCGCTACAGCGCCCGCGAACGCCTCATCGTGTCGGCGGTGCTGGTCGACGACCCCGTCGCCCCGGCCGAGGTCGAGGCCACCCCACCGGCCGAGGTCGAGGCCAGCCCGCCGGCCGAGGTCGAGGCCAGCCCGCCCGCCGAGGCCACACCACAAGAGGCCCTGGACGGCGCCGGGCTGGAGGGTGATCCCGCCGCCCGGGTGCCGGCGCTGCTGTGGGGTGCCCTGGCCGCGCTGGCGTGGATCGCCACGACGCAATCTGCACGTCGGTGGCGCCGTGTCCCCGCGTACGTCCTCGGCCTCCCGGTGGTGCTGGTCGTGTTGTTCCTCTGCTTCGAGCAGGTGGCGCGCCTCTTCCCCGCCAGCATCTGAGGTCCGCCTGTCCGTGGGTCGCCATTGTGAGCGGTGGTCGTTTCGCCACGGCGCTCGGCGTGGGATGCTCGTGGCATGGGTGACGGGAACCTGGTGACGTATCTGGTCGGCCTCGCCGTCTTCGGGCTGATCGCCGGGGCCCTCGGGCGGCTGCTCGTGCCCGGTCCCAACCCGCTCGGGTGCCTCGGCACCATGGCCGCGGGAGTGGCAGGATCGTTCCTCGCCGGCCTGGTGGGCCGGCTGGTCTTCGGACCGAACTACGGCCCGGGCTGGATCGCGTCGATCCTCGGCGCCGCCGTGGTCGTCTACCTGGTGACCCGCTACGGCGGGCCGAGCCGGCGGCGGCCCTACGTCTGAGGATCCCGTCGGAACTTTCCGGAACGGGTGCCACACTGGCCCCATGGAGCTGCTCTGGATCGTCCTCGCCCTGACCCTCCAGGGACTGGTCGTGGGGGCGCTGGGGCGCCTGGCCATCCCCGGGCCCAACCCCATGACGATCGGCACCACCATCCTGGTCGGGATCGCCGGGGCGTTCCTCGGCGGGCTGGTGGGCTACTTCCTCCTGGGTGGGGATCGTTTCGGGCTCCTGCTGGGGATCCTGGGGGCCGCCCTGATCGTGTGGCTGATGCAGCGCAACCGCCGGCTCGCCTGAGATTCCGTGCGCATCTCCGCCTTGGCCGTGGTTGTCGCCGCCGCGGCGGCGCTCGCCGCCGGTGGCGCCCTGCGCAACCTTCCCCGGGAGCCACCTCGCCGGTGGTGGCTCGTCCCTCTGGCCGTGGTCGTGCTGGCGACGGCGACGGTGTTGCCCGTGCTGACCGTGGTCGCCCTCGTCGCCCTGGTCGCCTTCGCCGTCTCCAACCTGCGGATGATGGGCATGGCCGTGGTCCTCGTCGGCTTGGTGCTGAACCTTGCCGTGATCGTGGCCAACGGCGCCATGCCCGTCGACCCCGCCGCGGTGGTAGCTGCCGGACTGGCCGACGAGGACGACATGGAGATGCTCGCCCTCGGGACCGCCAGGCGATGGCAGCAGCCGGGGGATCGCATCAGCGCCCTGGGTGACGTGGTGCCGGTGGCGGCGCTGGGTGAGGTGGTGTCCTTCGGTGATCTGATCCTCGCCGCCGGGCTCGCCGACGTCACGTTCCGCCTGCTGCGACCCGCCCGCAGCCGTTCGCGGCTCGCCCCCGCTCGCCGCCGGGCCGCCCGACACGGGAGGCGCCCGGTCCTGCCGACCCCCTCGCCGGCGCGGTAGCCGTTCGCACTGCTCGACACGACGCGGCGTGGCCCGACGACACCTCTCCCTGGCTAGGGTCTCCACGGCGCTGCGAGCGGTGCTCGACGACGTGCTCGCCAGGACGCCACCCCGCCGTCGACTGGGAACCACCATGGCCGCCGACCGCACGAGTACACCGAGGTGGCGCCGGTGAGCTCCGTCGCCGGTGACCCGGTCCGCGCCCGCCGTGCCCGCATCGCCCGCCTCGCCGTCGCCGGGAAGCGGCTCGGCTACCTGCTGTTCGTGACCGCCACCGTGGTCCTCGCCGTCGGCCTTGCCACCACCTTCACCGACACGTACTCGGGAGTGGTGGTCGGCTGCCTCGTCGCGGGCTCGGTGGTGCTGGCGCCGGCGATCGTCTTCGGCTACGCCACCCGCGCAGCCGAGCGCCAGGACCGCGAGCGCGGGCTGTGACAGCGGCCGTGCTTCCGGCGCTCACCGTCGCGGCGGCGTGCGGCGCCGCGACGGGTGTGGGGGACGGACTCAGCCCGGCGTCGAGGGCTTGGTGTAGCCGGGCGGAGGGCGAACGCCGAAGTCCTCCTCGCAGACGATCTCCAAGCTGGCGACCACCGTGCGGACCCGCTCGAGGAGCACCTGGCCGCTGACCTCGCCGGCGGCCTGCTGGTTGCGCAGCCGGACGAGGTTCTCGAAGATCTGGCCGAGTCGGGGCCCGGCCTGACGGGCCCGCTCGAGGCGGGGGACGATCTCCCGATCGGCGAAGAAGCCCTCGCACACCTCTCGGCCGGCGGCCGCCGATGCCGGCGACGTGGTGGTCGTGCGGGCGGCCGGGTCGTCGGCGGCCCCGCCGCAGCCGACCGTCGCCACGACCAGGAGCGCACCGGCACCGAGCGCTGCGCGCCCCCGCCCCTCTCCGGCCACGACGCCTCCTCTGCCCCTCGAGTGGTCCTGCGGACCGCCAGGGTAAGCCACGGCGGGTGTTCCGCAGAGCTCGGGGCGACAGGGGCGTCATCCACGCTCTACGCTGACCACGTACCGTGTTGGCAGCCGTGCGGTCGGGGGAGCAGGTGCCCGCCGGAGCAGGCTGGGGAGGTCTGGACATGCTGACCGACGCCGAGCTCGTCGATGGGGTGGTCGCCGGATACGACGACGCCTTCGCCGAGCTCTACGAGCGCCACTCCTTGGCGGCGTGGCGCCTGGGCCAGACCGTCACCGGCAACGCCGACGACGCCGCCGATGCCGTGGCCGAGGCGTTCGCCCGCGTCCTGGTGGCGGTGCGCGCCGGGCACCTCGACAAGGGCAGCTCCTTCCGCTCGTACCTGCTCACCGCCACCCGCAACGCCGCCCTCGACAACATCCGCAAGACCGGCCGGTCCCGGGCCACCGAGTCCGACATCATGGCCGAGCTCGAGTCGGCGTCGCCCACCCCGTCCGAACGCCTGAGCGGTGACGAGGAGGCGGCCCTCATCGCCGAGGCGTTCCGCAGCCTGCCCGAGCGTTGGCGCTCGGTGCTCTGGCTCACCGAGGTCGAGGAGGTCGCCACCAAGGAGGCGGCCCGGCGCCTCGGCCTCACCCCCAACGGGGCAGCCCAACTGGCGGTGCGGGCTCGCGCCGGGCTGCGGGAGCGCTTCCTCCAGGCCCACCTGCGCAAGACGTTCGAGCCGGAGTGCCGGACCACCGTCGAGCGTCTGGGCGCCTACGTCGGTGGCGGCCTGGCGCCTCGCGACCTGGCCAAGGTCGACCAGCACCTCGCCGGGTGCAGCACCTGTCAGGCCCGCAAGGTCGAGCTCGAAGACGTCCGCACGTCGTTGCGCCGGGTGGCCCTCCCGGCTCCCATCGTTGCCGCAGGCGCCCTGGGTGTCACCGTGGTACCGGCCGCCGTCGGTGGCGGGGGCACGGTGGCCAAAGCCCTGGTGTGGGCCCAGCAGGCATGGGCCGCCAAGGTCGTCGCCGCCACCGCCGCCGGCGCCTTGGCGCTCGGCACCGGCGGTGTCTACCTGAACGGTGCCAACGACCAGGGCCCTGAGCTGACCTCGACCGCCCCGGCGGCGATGGTCGACGAGGCGGCGGTCGACGGCCCCCCCGAGGCTCCGGCGCCACAGAACGCCGTGCCCGTCGACGAGCCTCCCGCCGGGGCACCCGAGCCCGCCCCTCCCGCACCGACGCCGGCGTCGGGCGCCTCGCCAGCGGCGGATGCCACGCCCGAGTGCCCGTCGCCCGAGGCGGCGGTAGCCCCGAGCAGTGCTGCGACACCGACGGCTTCGAGCGACGACGTCGGCGACGCGGCCGTTCCTGCGGCCGAGACCCCCGGCGGGGAGCCCGGCGGTGAGGACGTCGTCTCCGTCGGCGGGGTGTTCGACGGCGATGAGCGGAGCGAGAGCTCGATGCGAGAGCTCAACCTCGATGCCGCCGTGGCCGACCTCAAGGCCCGGGTGGCACTCTCGGCCGAGGGAGCCGGCGTCGGGGTCGACCTGCCGGCACCGCCCGGCGCACCTGCCTGCTCGGGTCCCGGCGTCGGTGTCGGGCTCACCGACGGCCCTCCCAACGCCGAGCTCCAGGCACCCTGACCGCCGCCCGCCGGCGCGGGCAGCGGCGCTCAGCTCAGATGCCGCCGCCGAGCACCGGCTTCAGGTCGAGAACGGGCGTGCCGTCGAGGGCCTCGAGATGGCGGACCAGCAACCTGAGCCCGTCGATGCGCAGGATCTCGACCGGATGGAGCCCGATCGGGTTCGGTCGGTCCGCAGAGCGGGTGCTGAACACGCCCTGAAGGGGCTGGGCCGGGTCGTCGCGGGGGCGGGTGACGAGCACCGAGCGGTCGGATCGGTCGAGCCAGGTCACCACGATGACCTGGCCGCCGGGGCGCAGGTCGCGGAGCCCCTCGGCCACCGCCTCCTCGAACACCAACCAGGCGTCGGGTGATCCCTCATGGCCCTGCTTCGGTGCCGCCGCCCGGTCGACCAGGCGAGACTCGACCCGCCCGATGGGTCGGAGCTCGTAGGACGCCATGGCCTGACCAAGACCAGCGGCTAGCGGGCCCGGCGAACCCGGGTACCCCCCGGCGTGTCCTCCACCAGCCAGCCTCCGGCCTCCAGCTGCTTGCGAGCGGCGTCGGCGGTGGCCCAGTCTCTCGCCTTGCGGGCGGCGTCGCGCCGCGCCACCAGGGCGGCGCTCTCGTCGTCGACGGCGGCCGCAGGTACCCCCACCTCGAGGCCGACGGCTCCGGCGATCTCCCGCACCGCTGCCACCAGGGGTGCCGCCTCGACGCGGCGATCGGCGTCGAGGGCGGCGTTGGCCCGGCGCACAAGGTCGAACAGC
>JAHWJH010000064.1 GCA_019348555.1 Actinomycetota bacterium | reverse complement strand
TGCGGGTCGCGCGCCCTGGCGTCGCCCGAGGAGGTCGTCGAGCTCTTCGAGCGCCTGGCCGCCGACCGGGCAGTGCCCGTGGCGCTCGTCGGCGTGCACACCGCAGAGCCCGGGCGATCACCCCTCGAGGGGCTGGCGGTGGTCACCCAGGTCGATCCCGGCGAGGCGGTGTGGGTGCCGGCCGAGCTGCTTGCCGGCGACGGCGTGCGCCGAGCCCTGGCCGCGATGCTGGGCGAGAACGGGCCGCCCCTCGTCACCCACGGCGCCAAGGCGCTGATGCGGGGGCTGAGCAGCCTCGGCGTGGACGTGCGCAGCCTCGACATCGACACCGAGGTGGCGGGCTACCTGCTCGACCCCGCCGACGCCACCTATGCGCTCGCCGAGCTCCTGGTGCGCTACGTCGGCATGGGCCTGGCCGAGCCGGCGTCGCCGGCCGCCGAGGGGCGCCTCGACCTCGACGGCGACGGCGACGGCGACGGGATCGCCACGGAGGCCGGCCGCTCGGCGGTGGCGGTGGCCCGCCTCGCCCCCGCGGTGGGCAGGGCCCTGACCGACCAGGGACTGCGCCGGCTCTACGACACCGTCGAGCGTCCCCTGGTACGGGTGCTGGCCCGCATGGAGGAGGTGGGCGTCGCCGTCGACGTCGAGTACCTGCGCGACCTCAACCGGGGGCTCACCTCCGAGGTGGCCTCGCTGGAGGAGTCGATCCACCAGGCAGCCGGAGGCCGGTTCATGGTGAACTCCACCCCGCAGCTCCGCGCCGTGCTGTTCGACCGCCTCGGCCTCGCCCCCACCAAGCGGACCAAGACCGGGTACTCCACCGACGCCGCGTCCCTGGAGAAGCTCCGAGGCCAGCACCCCATCGTCGAGCTGCTGCTGCGCTACCGCGAGGTCGAGAAGCTCCGGTCGACCTACGGCGAGGGCCTCATCGCCGAGGTCGCCGCCGACGGGCGCATCCACGCCACCTTCCACCAGACCGTCGCCCGTACCGGCCGTCTGAGCTCCGACCGCCCGAACCTGCACAACATCCCCGTGCGCACCGAGGAGGGACGCCGCTTCCGCCGGGCTTTCGTCGCCGCGCCCGGCTGTTCCCTCGTGGTGGCCGACTACAACCAGATCGAGCTGCGGGTCATCGCCCATCTGGCCCAGGACCCCGGGCTGATCGAGGCCTTCGAGGCCGGCCGCGACATCCACACCACCACCGCTGCCCGGGTGTTCGGCGTCGACGCCGAGTCGGTCACCCCGGCGCAGCGGGCCAAGGCCAAGATGGTGTCCTACGGGCTGGCCTACGGGATGGAGTCCTACGGCCTGGCCCAGCGCCTCAGCATCCCGGTGGCCGAGGCCCAGGCCATCCTCGACGCCTACTTCGTCGCCTTCCCGAACGTCCGGGCCTACATGGAGGCCACGGTCGACGAAGCCCGCCAGCGGGGGTACACCGAGACGCTGATGGGGCGGCGACGCCCGATCCCGGAGCTGTCGTCGAGCAACTTCCGGATCCGCCAGGCCGGGGAGCGCCAGGCGATGAACGCCGGCATCCAGGGCCTCGCAGCCGACATCTTCAAGGTCGCCCTGGTGGCCATCGACCGGCGCCTCGAGGAGCGGGGCGTTCGCAGCCGGCTGGTGCTCCAGGTCCACGACGAGGTGATCCTCGAGGCGCCACCGGACGAGCACGACGACGTCGCTGCCCTGGTGGTCGAGACCATGGCCGGCGCCTGCGAGCTCTCGGTGCCCCTGGAGGTGAACCTGTCGTTCGGCGCCAGCTGGGCCGAGGCCAAGGGCTAGGGCTGGAGCGATCGGTCCTAGCGGACGAGCATCAGATCGTTGATGACCACGGGTACGGCGTCGAAGGGGTTGAGGACCAGGTTCACCGTCGCGCCACCGGTGACGCTCATCCTCCGGGTGATGAACTGGGCGCTCAGCGAGACGTTGGCGCCGGAGTTGCCGGCGAGGGTGAAGGCATTGGCGTTGCCCAGGAAGAACACCCCGGTCATGTGGCTGTTCCCCCCTCCGGACAGGCTCTGGGCGCCGCCGGCCTCGGTCCACAGCCCGAGGTCCTCGTAGGGGCTGACGGGTGCGGGGACGCTGGTGAGGAGGACCTCCTCCGATGTCGGGCGGCGGCCGGTGATCTTGTTGGGCGCCGTCCAGTCGACGCTGGACCCACTGCCGATCTCGAGCTTCCCCAGGTAGGTGCTGCACGGGCTGCTGCACGGCGCCGTGCCGTTCGTGGCCGGGGTCTTGCCGTAGCCGTTGGCCAGGAACACGAAGGTCTGGCACAGGTGGACAATGCCGCCCGACCCCATCTTGAACGACCCGTTGCCCACCACCACCCTTGTGGGCTTCACGACGGCGGGAACGACGCAGTCGTCGGTCGGGGTCGGGTTGTTCACGTTGAAGTTGCCCCCATTGCCTATGTCCAATCCGATCCCGGGGCCGGAGGCTGTGCCACCGATGAACACGGTGCGGGGGTCGACGATGGCGAAGGTGCTCGTGACGCTGAGCTTCCCCGTGATCACGACGTAGGAGTCGGGCGCACTCAGCCTGAGCCCCGAGGGCAGCAGCGCGTACGGCTTCACGTTCAGGTCACAGTTGAACCAGATGTTCGGGGCTGCTGTGCGGAGCGGGAACGGGGACGGGTCGAAGAACGTGCCGAGGCTGTTGCAGTCGGCCTGCTGAAGGACCAGCCACGTCCGTCCGTTCGCGGTGCAGGCGCTGTTCACCACCTCGGCGCATCCCGGGGGGCGCCCACCGTTGCCCGTGAGCACGGCTTGGGCCTCGCCGTCGAGCGTGGCCAGGTTCTGCCGGTAGATCCGATCGGCCGGGTCACGCCCGGACTGGCCGGATCGCACCGCCTGGGTGTCGCCGTAGGTCGTCGTGGCCAGGGAGCCGGTGAACGGGGTGGTCAGGTGAGCGCCGGGAGGCTGGAAGTTCAGGCCGTAGAGCCCGATGCGGCCCGGCTTGCCGGCCAGCGCCACGTTGCACCCGGGCGTCGGGCTGACCGTCTTGGCGCTGCAGGCGATGATCGAAGGCCCTCCGCTGGTGGTGGCCCCGTTGAGCACCGCCTGGTTCGAGGAGCAACCGCCCCGGTTCGCGCTGTCGATCTGGATCACTCCGGGGAAGTTCAGGTAGGGCTGGGCGATGACCCTCGAGTTGTTGCTGGCGACGGACAGGACGTTGCACCCCTCGCGCTCGAGCAGCAGGAGGGCGGGGCTGTACTCCTCGCTCCTCAGGTTGCTGACCCGCCCGACGGAGCGGATCGTGGTCGTCGTCTCGCCCACTCCGACCACCCCGGCAAGCAGCGGCGTCCGCCGCTCGGTGAGGATGACGACGAGGTTGTCGCAGGAGCCCTTGAGCGGGTCGCCGGTGTCTACCGCAGCCACGACGTCCTCGGGGAACCTGCTGTCGGGCATGGTGTAGCCGCTCTGGACCTCGATGGAGAAGCGGCCACCACCGGCGGTGGCGGTGAGCCTGGCCCATGAGCCGGTGTTGGGAGAACCCAGCGGCCCGGTCGTGCAGCCGTCGATGAAGGGGGACGTCGCGGTGTTCAGGCATGGGCTGGTGGGCAGTTGGCTCAGCGGCGAGGAGAGCCGGAACCACTTCTCGCTGCCGGGGTCGAAGCTCGAGAACGCCGGCGCGTTGGCGCGCAGGTAGTCGCTCGCCCGGCAGACGCCCGACCAGGGGCCGAGGTTCACCACGCCGAGCCCCGCCCGCACCGACATGTCGGCGACGGTCTTGTTGACCCGACGGTCGGTCCGCAGCTGGGAGAGATCGACCACCAGGGCGACCATGCCGAGCAGCGCCGTCATGGCCAGGGCCATGAGGATGAGCACGGTGCCGCGTTCGTCGCCACCCGTCCGGCGGGAGGCCCTCATGCGAGGTCCCGCTCGTAGCGGGCCACCACCTCGGCTCTGAGCGTGGGTGTGAAGGTGACGAAGATCGTCTCGATGGTGGTCGGCTTCGAGGCCGAGACCTTGACCAGGCTGGCGGGGGCCAACACCGTCGGGTCGGTCGCCGACCCGGGGGGATCGCCCACGCCGCAGGCGGTGTCGGCCCCGGTTGGGGTGACCAGCTCGACGCACACGTCGGCGGCTGCGAGCTGCCCACCCGAGAGCTGGACCACTCGATCCCGCACGTTCGATCTCCAGGTGGCGAGGCCGCCGGAGGCGGCGTCGTACTTCAGGCTGGCGCCGTACCTGGCTCCCTCGCGGGCCGCGTCCACCAGGCTGATCTTCTGGAAGTAGGCGAAGCCACCGGTGAAGATGCCGAGGAGGAGGGACATGACCAGGGGCAGCAGGAGCGCGAACTCCACCAGCGCCGCGCCACGATCGCTCCGAGCCTGGTGACACTGTCGGTCCATCGCTCGGTCTCCGATCGGATGCGTCGTCAACCCGGACATCGACCCGGGGGCGCCCGAGCTTGAGCTTCAGCCTCGGCCCATTGCTGCCGAGACTGGAGATGTCCCCCGGCCTTCGAGGGAGCGACCACCCACCGAGGAGGACACAAGTGAGGACGCGGCGTACCTACATGGTGATCGTCGCCCTGGTGCTCGGCGCCGTCGCCTCGTTCACCTTGTACCGGTACCTCGACGGCGTCGAGCGCCAGGTTTACGGCGACGCCCGCCAGGTCGAGGTCGTCGTGGCCTCCGTCGACGTTGCCAAGGGCACGACCGGAGACCAGGCCATCGCCGGCGGGCTCACCACCAAGATGATGCCGGCCGAGTTCCGGCCGGCCACTGCCATCGCCGCGATCGACGCGGTCAGGGGCAAGGTGGCCAACCTCGACCTGCCCGCCGGGACCGTCGTGGTCGAGAACGCCTTCGTGGACGCCGCCCGGGTGGTGGGCGACACCAACGCCCAGCTCATCCCCGAGGGGATGGTGGCCATCACCATCTCGGTCGACCAGATCAGAGGCGTGGCCGGCCTGGTGAGACCGGGCGACAAGGTGAACATGATCGTCAACGACCCCGGTTCGCCCGAGCTGCTCACCAAGCAGGTGTTGTTCCAGAACGTCGACGTCCTGTTCGTCGGGCAGACCCCCGCGCCCCAGCCGGGACAGGACCCGGCGGTGGCCGCTGCAGAGCCGCCGGCCGACCAGACGGGAGGCGGCTTGTTGACCCTCGCCGTCCCGCCTCTGGCGGCATCGAAGATCGCCTACGTCGGTGATGCCGGCGTGTACCTCGCACTGGTACGACCGGACAATGCCCCCGTGCCCGTGCCGGGTGTGAACGGCGACAATCTCCTGACCGGTGACCTCACGCCAGGTGGTGTTGCCGGTGTTTGAGAAGCCGGGCGTGAACGCCGGGGAGCGGGTGGTCCCCTTCGGGGTGGCCGTGGTCGAGGCCGACCCCGAGCGCCGTCAGGGCCTCATCGGCCAGCTCGGAGAAGATCTCGGCACCGCCTCGTTCCCGTCGCTCGCCGCCCTCCAACTGGAGCTCACCGCCGGTGTACCGGTCGTCGTGGTCCTGGGACCGTCGTGTGCCTTCGCCGGAGTGCTGGAGCAGGTCGAATGGTTGACCCGCACCTGGCCCGACCTCGGCCTGGTCCTGGTGGTGGACGAGCTGTCGACCACCGTGCTCCAGCAGGGCCTGCGCGCCGGCGTGAAGGATGTCCTCGCCCGTCCCGACCGGGCCCAGCTCACGTGGGCCGTCGAGCGCGTGGCCGACAACATCCAGGTCGCCGCCACCCCGGCGCTCACGTTGGCCCCGCTGCTCAGCGACACGCCCGGCAAGGTGACGACGGTGTTTTCCACCAAGGGTGGCTCGGGCACGTCAGTGGTCGCCGTCAACCTGGCCGTGACCCTCGCCGGGCGTTCGGCGGGCACGGTGGCGCTGGTCGATGCCGACCTGCAGTTCGGCGACGTGGCGGTGATGCTGAAGACCAGCCTCGCGCACAGCATCGCCGATGCCGCCGCCGCCGGGGAGCGTCTCGATCCACCGCTGCTGCAGAGCCTGATGTTCCGGCACGGCCCTTCGGGGCTGATGGTGCTACCGGCACCGGTCGAGCCGGCCCTGGCCGAGAAGATCAGCACCGATGACGTCCGGCGCATCGTGGACGTCCTACGGACGTTCTGCGAGCACGTCGTGATCGACACCGCCTCCCGCCTCGACGACGTCGTGCTGACCCTTCTCGACCAGAGCGACGACGTACTGCTGGTCTCGTGCATGGAGGTCCCCGGCATCAAGAACTTGAAGCTCGGCGTGCAGACCCTGCGCCAGCTCGACATGCCGATGAACAAGTTCAAGCTGGTCCTCGTCCGCTCGAACACCAGGGTGCAGATGGATTTGCGCGACATCGAGCGGACACTCTCCCTCAAGGCCGGTGTAGTGGTCCCTCACGACACCGCCGTTCCCGTGTCGCTGAACAAGTGCGTACCGGTGGTCCTCGACGCCCCCCGGTCTTCGGTTGCCAGGTCGTTCGAGGCGTTGGCCGACGGCTTCGCGCCCTTGGCAGATGGACGGAAGCATCGCCTGCGCCTGAAGTTCCCGGAGCGGCGCTGATGTCCCTCTACGAGAGGTTGCACGAGGTCAAGGTCGGTGCCGTCGTCCCCGAGCGGGCGCACTCGGCCACCGTCGACCAGCTCCGCCAGAAGATCCACAGCAAGCTCATCGACGAGCTCGGGCCCCTCGCCTACGACAACCGCATGTCGCCGAACCACCTGCAGCGGCGGGTCCGTACCCACCTGCAGGAGGCGGTGGCCAGCGAGACGACCCCGTTGTCGGCGGCCGACAAGGCGCAGCTCCTCGAGGACATCACCGACGAGGTCCTCGGCTACGGCCCCATCGACCGCTTCCTGAAGGACGACGAGGTCACCGAGGTCATGTGCAACGGCCCCCACCATGTCTTCGTCGAGCGCCAGGGCCGCCTCCAGGAGACGTCGATCAAGTTCGTGGACGAGACGCACCTTCGCCGCCTCGTCGACAAGATCGTCGCCCAAGTGGGTCGCCGAGTCGACGAGTCCACCCCGATGGTCGACGCCCGCCTTCCCGACGGGTCCCGGGTCAACGCCGTGGTGCACCCTCTGGCTGTCGGAGGACCGTTCCTCACCATCCGGAAGTTCTCCCGCGACCCGCTCCAGGTGCCGGACCTCATCCGCTTCGGGACGCTCAACCAGCAGGCCGCCGATCTCCTCGACGCCTGCGTAAAGGGGCGGCTCAACGTCATCGTCTCCGGTGGTACGGGGACGGGCAAGACCACGACCCTGAACGTCCTCAGCTCCTTCATCCCGAGCGACGAGCGGATCGTGACCGTGGAGGACGCCAAGGAGCTGCAGCTCCACCAGACCCACGTGCTTTCGATGGAGGCGCGCCCGTCCAACATCGAGGGCCGGGGCGAGGTCACCATCCGCGACCTCGTCCGCAACTCCCTGCGCATGCGACCGGACCGCATCGTGGTGGGGGAATGCCGCGGCGGCGAGGCGCTCGACATGCTCCAGGCCATGAACACCGGCCACGACGGCTCGCTGACGACGGTCCACTCGAACAGCCCCCGCGACACCCTCTCCCGCCTGGAGACCCTGACCCTCATGTCGGGCTTCGACCTGCCGTTGCGGGCCATACGGGAGCAGATGGCGTCGGCGCTGGACCTGATCGTCCACCTCAGTCGCCTGCGGGACGGCACCCGCCGCATCACCCACATCACCGAGGTGCAGGGCATGGAGGGCGACGTCATCGTGCTCCAGGACGTCTTCATGTTCGACTTCAGCATGGGCGTCGACGACGACGGCCGCTTCCGAGGCTGCCTGAAGCCCACGGGGGTCCGGCCGAAGTTCTCTGAGCGCCTGGCCGACCTGGGGATCCGGCTCGGGCCCGAGGTCTTCACCCGCGACGGCGCGGCCGGCGAGCAGCCCAGGCGCCGACGGTGACGCGCTCGGCCAGGCTGGCCGGTGCGGGCGGTGTGGCGGGAGCGCTCCTCGTCGTGGCGCTGGCTCCACTCCCGCCCGCCGTCACCAGGTGGCTCGGCATCATCGTCGTGTTCGTCGCCGTCAGCCTGCTGGCCTACGCCGTCATCCGCCTGGTGACGACCGACGAGCCGACGCTCGATGCCGCCATACGCCTCTACGACTCCGGGTCGCAGGGCGTTCCCCCCGACGTCACCACGGTGGCCGAGACACGGCTGGTCCGCCGCGCCGTCGAGGTGGTCGAGCGCGTCGCCGAGCGTCGAGGCCTGCTTGCGCGGGTGGAGACCCTCCTCGAGGGCGCTGACCTTCCCTTCCGGCCCGGGGAGGCCCTGTTCTTCTCGATGGCGGCGGTGGGATTGCTCGCGGCCCTGGCGCTGGCGCTGGCGCCGTCGCCGGGGGTCGGGATCGTGCTGGCCGGAGTCCTCCCGCTGCTCCCGGTCGCGGTGCTCAGGCGAATGGCCACGCGACGCCGAAAGAAGTTCGTGAAGCAGCTTCCCGGCACCCTGCAGCTTCTCGCCGGATCGTTGCGCGCCGGTTACTCCCTGATGCAGGGAGTGGAGGCGGTGTCCCACGAGGTCGAGGACCCGATGGGCCGGGAGCTCCGGCGGGTCACCGTGGAGTCGCGCCTGGGTCGTCCCCTGGAGGAGGCGCTGGACGACGCCGCCGAGCGGCTGGACAGCACCGACTTCAGCTGGACGGTCATGGCCGTCCGCATCCAGCGGGAGGTGGGTGGGAACCTGTCCGAGCTCCTGCAGACGGTGGCCACGACGATGACCGACCGCACCCGGCTCAAGCGGGAGATCGACGCCCTTACGGCCGAGGGCAAGATCAGCGCCATCGTCCTCGGTCTCCTGCCGGTCGGCCTCGGATGCGCGATATTCGTCCTGAACCGCCCCTACATCACCTTGCTGTTCACCGAGTTCGTCGGCCAGGTCATGCTCGTGGGCGCCACCGTGATGGCGCTTCTCGGCTTCGCCTGGATGAAGAAGATCATCAAGATCAGGATCTGAGGGCCGCCATGGAACTCCTCCTCGGCAGCGCCGGAATCATCGGTGCCGTGGCCCTGCTGGCCTATGTCGCGGTCGACCGCGCCCGGGAGCGGGCCGCTGCCCGGGGATCTCTGCAGGTGATCGAGGGATACGACGTGGCCCTCGACGACCAGCGGGACCGCGAGCTGCAGGCCCCGCTCCGGGACCGGCTGTTGCGCCCGGCTCGCGACCTCCTGATCGGCCTGGGCCGCCGCTACACCCCGGCCGGCTACGTGGAGAGCACCGCAAGGAAGCTGAGCTCGCTCGGCTACCGGGGCGACCGCTCCATGGATCGGTTCCTCGCGTTCCGGGTCGGGACCGTCGTCGCCATCCCGGTCGTGGTGTTCTTCACCGTGTTGTGGGACGTGTCCCTGGTCGCAGGCCTGCTGCTCGGCGCCGCCCTGCTGATAGGGCCTGATGCGGTGCTCAGCCGGCGGGTGGGCGAGCGCCAGACCGCCATCCGGTGCTCGCTGCCTGACATCCTCGACCTGCTCACGATCAGCGTGGAGGCCGGCTTGGGGTTCGAGCAGGCACTCGACCGTACGATCACCTCGGTCCCCGGAGCGCTCTCCGACGAGTTCGGCCGGATGCTGGGCGAGGTGCGGGCCGGCGCCGGCCGGGCTGTCGCCATGCGGGCGTTCGAGCAACGCGTTGCGGTGGAGGAGGTGAGCGCCTTCGCCCTCGCCATCGTCCAGGCGGACACCTTCGGCGTGCCCATCGGCCGTGTACTGCGGGCCCAGGCGGAGGAGATGCGGGTCAAGCGGCGCCAGCTGGCCCAGGTCAAGGCGCAGAAGGCCCCGGTGAAGATGATGATCCCCATGGTGTTCTGCGTCTTCCCGGCATTGTTCGTCGTGGTGCTGGGCCCGGCCGTCATCTCCATCACCAAGAACCTCTGAGCCGCTCCTAGTTCGGCCATCACCGCGGCGAGTGCGCCGGTCGATGACAGGCTCCCCTTGGTAGGCTGCTAGATGGCCTGAGCGTCCGCTCGAGCCAGTGCCGGCCCCGATGCGTCCCCGCGCACCGGAGGCGACGCTCCCCGATCCCGTCCACCCACAAAGGCCCCTCTCCCATGTCCGATCAGACCAGCACCGACACCGGTTCCACCACCACCCTTCCGCCCGCCGCCGAGCCCGACCCCTTCGGGGGGAGCTTCGACGCCGGGACCGGCGAGTACACGCCCAGGCAGGTGGTGAGCGACGACCTCGGCGGGATGTCGTTCGACGATGCCATCGCCGGCACGATCGTCGCCTTCGAAGACGGCGACATCGTCACCGGGACGGTGGTGAAGGTCGACAAGGACGAGGTGCTGCTCGACATCGGCTTCAAGTCCGAGGGAGTGATCCCCGCCCGCGAGCTGTCGATCCGCAACGACGCCGACCCGGGGGAGATCGTGTCGCTGGGCGAGGTGATCGAGGCCCTCGTGCTCCAGAAGGAGGACAAGGAGGGTCGCCTCGTCCTGTCGAAGAAGCGGGCCCAGTACGAGCGGGCCTGGGGCGAGATCGAGCGTGAGAAGGAACGCGACGGGGTGGTGCGGGGCCCGGTCATCGAGGTGGTCAAGGGCGGCCTCATCCTCGACATCGGGCTGCGGGGCTTCCTCCCGGCGTCGCTGGTGGAGCTGCGCCGGGTGCGCGACCTCCAGCCCTACGTCGGGCGCACCATCGAGGCCAAGATCATCGAGCTCGACCGGAACCGCAACAACGTGGTGCTGTCTCGCCGGGCGTGGTTGGAGGAGACCCAGAAGGAGCAGCGCGAGGAGTTCCTCACCAACCTCAAGCCGGGCGAGAAGCGCAAGGGCACGGTGTCGTCGGTGGTCAACTTCGGGGCCTTCGTCGACCTCGGCGGGATGGACGGGCTCGTGCACGTGTCAGAGCTGTCGTGGAAGCACGTCGACCACCCCGGCTCGGTGGTGGCGGTGGGTGACGAGATCGAGGTCCAGGTCCTCGACGTCGATCTCTCCAAGGAGCGCATCAGCCTGTCGCTCAAGGCCACCCAGCAGGACCCCTGGCAGGAGTTCGCCAGCAACCACCGGGTGGGCGAGCTGGTCTACGGCCGGGTCACCAAGCTGGTGCCGTTCGGTGGCTTCGTGAAGGTGGAGGAGGGCATCGAAGGCCTCATTCACATCTCCGAGCTGGCCGAGGCGCACGTCGAGGTCCCGGAGCAGGTCGTCAAGGTCAACGACCGAATCACGGTCAAGATCATCGACATCGACGACCAGCGCCGCCGCATCTCGCTGTCGCTGAAGCAGGCGGCGGAGGGCGGCGTGGTGGCCGCTGAATACCAGCAGCACTTCGGCGAGCACGCCTACGACGAGTCCGGCAACTACGTGGGCGCCCCCGAGGTGGTCGACGCCGAGCAGGCGTGGGCCGAGTACTACGCCGAGTACGGCGACGGCACCACGCCGGTGCCGGGTGCGGAGTCCACCGGCGAGGCCGGGCAGTCGGCCGAGACCGGCGGCGAGACCGAGGCCGCCGAGGGCGCCGCGTCGCAAGCCGAGCCGGAGAGCGCCGATGCCGGTGACACCCCGACCGATGAGCCGCAGGAGCCGTTGCCGACGGCGTAGCCCCCTGGTGGGGGTTGCTTCCCGAGAACGCCGAAGAGGCGGGCCCTTGCGGGCCCGCCTCTTCGTTCTTGTGGCTGTGTGGGGCGTCGACCGTTAGCCGGCGGTGGAGATCTGGTCGTTGACCCGGGTGAACATGCCCGAGATGCCGGTGCCGAGCAGCTCGAGGATGACGATCGAGGCGACGGCGATGAGGGCGACGAGAAGGGCGTACTCGACGAGGGCGGCGCCACGCTCGTCGGTGTTGAGGCGGGCCTGCAGGTAGCTGACCAGGAAGCGGAACTGGGTCTTCATCGGGGTTCTCCTCGGGTTTCCGGCCCCGGCGGGGCTTGTTTGTTGCTCAAGTGATCGGTGTCCGCAGCGCCTTGCTGGATAGGCCGAACGGCCCTTCCTTCGACGCTCAGCCGAGGCGCACGATCCCCATGCGCACCGCCCGCAGCACCGCCTGGGTGCGGTCACGCGCGTCGAGCTTCTGGTAGATCGACGCCAGGTGGTTCTTCACCGTCTTCTGGCTGAGGAAGAGCCGCTCGGCGACCTCGGCGCTCGAGCAGCCGTCGGCGATGAGCTGGAGGACCTCCTCCTCCCGCTTCGACACGAGCTCCTCGGCCATGCCGGACTGCGTCCGGTGCACCTCGCGCAGCATCGACACGGCGACGTCACGTGAGACGGCCGTGTGGCCGTCGGCGACCTTGGTCAGCATCTCGGCGATCTCGTCGGTCGAGCAGTCCTTGACCAGGTAGCCGTCGGCACCGGCCCGGATGGCCCGGGCCATGGTGGCCTCGTCGGCATGCATGGTCAGCATGACCACCCGCACGTCGGGTTGGGCCGCTCGGATGCGCCGGGTGGCCTCCACCCCGTCGAGCACGGGCATGGTCACGTCCATGAGCACCACGTCGGGTCGCAGCGACCGGGCCAGGTCGACGGACTGGGCACCGTCGGCGGCCTCGCCGACCACGTCGAGGCCCAGCGCCTCCAGGGAGCGGCGAAGGCCCTCACGAAGGATGCGATGGTCGTCGGCCAGCAGGATCCGGGTCACCGCCGCGCCCCGTTCATGCCGCCAGCGAGCAGCGGAGCCGGCTGGTGCCCTCGGCCAGCACGTCGACCTGGAGGACGGCCCCGACGCCGGCGGCCTGGTCGGCCAGTGCTCGGGCCCATCCCGCCTCCACCCAGTCGTCACACGGCTCGGCGACATCGGCGACGACCTCCAGCTCGGCACTGACGCCGTCGCAGGCCCACCACACCTCGAGGGAGCACTCGCCGAGGCGTACCGCCTGGTTGACCGTCTCGACCACCACCCGCCACAGCACCCGCTCGGTGGCGAGCGGGAGCCGTCGGCAGGTGCCGTAGTGGAACACGGCCTTGGTGCCCCGGCGCTCGTTCACCCGGGCCAGCAGCGCCTCAACG
The DNA here is from genome assembly GCA_019348555.1 of Actinomycetota bacterium. Taxonomy (GTDB): domain Bacteria; phylum Actinomycetota; class Acidimicrobiia; order Acidimicrobiales; family CADCSY01; genus JADDRA01. The sequence goes on along the minus strand of JAHWJH010000064.1, from coordinate 818 downwards.
GTCTCCTCGAAGCCGCGCGCCTCGGAGACCGTCAGTCCGGCGACACCGACGTCGCGGAGCGCCTCTTTGACGTCCTCGACCTTGAACGGCTTGATGATCGCAACGACGAGCTTCATGCGTCCCTCCTGGGCGACGTGGCCGGGTCAGCATGCGCGCAGCGGATTTCTGCTCAGTCGCAGCCGCGTTTCGGCTGCGTTACATCACGCCGCCTCGGTCACGCTGACGACGTTCCTCAACGCGGCGGCGGAAGATCCGGGCGAAGCACCGGCAGAGCCGCCGGCCGACGCGCCGGCCGACCCCCCCGCCGACGACGGCGCGCCCGAAGCGCCCGAGAACCCCGGCGGCGAGGGCGGCGACTCCGAGCCGGCCGCCCCCAACCAGCCCGGCGGCAACCGCTCGGCGGCGACGACCAACTCGGCCATGCCCGGCCGCCAGCCGCCGGTGAACGCGGCCGGCGCCGGCGAGCCGCGCCCCGACGGCAACGCCGTCTACCGCATCGACCCCGACGGCTTCGTCACCGAGATCTTCCGCCAGCGCGTGCTGGTGCTGTCGATGGTCGAGCGCGACGGCCTGCTGCTGCTGGGCACCGGCAGCGACGGCTTGGTCTACCAGCTCAACCCCGCCGCCGACGAGACCGTCGTCGTCGCCAAGGTCGAGCCCAAGCAGGTGATGGCCCTGCTGCCGACCAGGGACGACAACATCTACCTCGGGATGGCCAACACCGGCGGCCTGGCCACGCTCAGCGCCGGCCACGCCGCCCAGGGCACCTACACCAGCCCGGTGCTCGACGCCACGCAGGTGAGCAAGTTCGGCAAGCT
>JAHWJH010000063.1 GCA_019348555.1 Actinomycetota bacterium | reverse complement strand
TGACGACCCCGAGGAGGCGTGGCAGGACGCCTCCGACTCCTTCGCCGAGCGCTACGACGACTACGAGGAGCTGCGCATCGAGGAGGCCGAGTACCTCGGATTCCCGGCCGCCATCTGGGAGTACACCTACCTGGGCCAGCACGCCACCAACCTGGGCTTCGTCACCGACGACTACGGCTTCGCCCTCAACTTCCAGACCGCCGAGGACCGCTGGGACGAGCGCCAGGACCTGCGCCGGGCCTTCGAGGCCGGCTTCCGGCCGCCCCCGAGCTGAGTCGGCCGGTCAGGCAGGCTGGCGCGACGACCGCAGGCGCTGCACCTTGCGCCAGGTGAGCCAGCCGATCCACACCACGGAGGCGGCGACCACGGTGTAGGTCACCGGAGCCACCCAGCGCTCGACCCTGTCGTAGTTCTGTCCGAGCTGGTACCCGACGCCGAGGAACAGGGCGTTCCACACCGCGCTGCCGGCGACGGTGTAGAGGCAGAAGCGCCCCAGCGGCATCCTGGCCACGCCCGCCGGCACCGAGACCACGCTGCGCACGAGGGGCACGCAGCGACCCAGCAGCACGATCTTGCCGCCGTGGCGTTCGAAGAACCGCTCACCTCGTTCGTAGTCCTTCTGCGACAGGACCACGAACCAGCGCTGGCCGGCGAGCGCGTGCAGGCGCTCGGAGCCGACCCAGGCACCGAGGGCGTACAAGATCAGGGCCCCGAGGAGGGCGCCGGCGGTGGCCGCCACCCACGCCAGCACCAGGTTCAGCTCGCCACGTTCGGCCTGGAACCCGGCGAAGGGCAGGATCACCTCGGACGGGATGGGCGGGAACAGGTTCTCCAGCGCCACCAGGGCGCCGACGCCGACCTCGCCGACCCGCTCGACGACGCGCAGGAGGCCGCCCCCGGCACCGGCCACACCAGCCGCCTAGCGGGGCCCGAGGTCGTCGGCCGGCTGGACCAACGTCGACGGGAAGTCCTTCAGCTCGCCCACGGGGGCGGTGTCCCAGTGCCGGAAGGTGAGGTCGGTCTGGAGGTAGACGGCGATGAGCTCGGCCACCCGGCGCACGCCGTCGAGATGGGTGCGCTCGTGGCCGTGGCTGGCGTCGATGCCGAAGCCGATCAGGGCGGCGCGGGTCTCCACGCCGGCCTCCAGCGCCGAGGCGGCGTCGGATCGGTAGTAGCCGTAGACGTCGCGGCGGTAGTCGATGCCGTGGTAGCGGCACAGACCGGCGAGGCGCCGCACCAGGTGGTAGTCGAACGGCCCGCTCGAGTCCTGCGACGCGATGTTCACCGTGTGCTCGGTGGACGCCTGGCCGAGGGCCACCACCGAGGTGTCGATCGACACCATCTCGGCCACGTCGGCGTCGAGTCCGTGGCTGGCGCCCAGGCCCACCTCCTCGGCGATGGTGACCAGCAGGTGGGCGTTGACGGGGAGCACGGCGCCGTGGTCGATGAGCGACTTGAACGCCCCCAGCGCGGCGGCGATGCCCGCCTTGTCGTCGAGGTGGCGGGACTTCACGTAGCCCGATGGGGTGATCACGGGATGGGCGTCGAAGGCCACGAAGTCGCCCACGTCGATGCCGAGCGCAGCCAGGCCGCCGGCGTCGTGCACCACCTCGTCGACCCGCACCTCGACCTGTTCCCAGCCCACGCCCTGGGTGTCGACGTCGTCGCCCCATCGGTGCCCGCTGGCCTTGAGGGGCAGCACGGTGCCGGTGTAGGTGCGCTCGAGGTCGTCGACGAAGATCTTGACCCTCGCCCCCTCGGCGAACCGGGCGCTGTGGGTGCCGATGGGCACCAGCGTCAGGCGGCCGTTGTCCTTCAGCTCCTTGACCATGCACCCGATGGTGTCGGCGTGGACGATGATGGCGCGGTCGGCGCTGCCGGGCCCGCCCTCGCCGCAGAGCTCCCCCCGCAACACGCCGCGCCGGGTCAGTTCGAAGGGCATGCCGAGGGCGGCGATCTCCTCGCCCACCAGCTGCATCACGTGGTCGGTCCGTCCCGAGGGGCTCGGGATGCGCAGCAGGCGGACCATGACGTCGGTGACGTAGTCCATGTCGATCGGCAGCAGCTTCGAGCGCTGCGGCTCGGCCGGGGCGAGCGTGAACGGCATGGCGGGAGACTACGACGCCATGGTCGGTGACGACGAGGTGCTCACCGGTGGCGGGTCCCAACCTCGGGGAAGGCCGCTGGTGGACGGGAACAGCAGGTCGATGAAGCGTTGCACGGTGGGTTGGGGCTCGTGGTTGGCCAGCCCCGGCCGTTCGTTGGCCTCGATGAGCACGTAGTCCGGTCCGTCGACGACGGGCACCAGGAAGTCGAGGCCGGTGACGGGCAGGTCGAGGACGTAGCTGGCCCGCACGGCGACGGCCACCAGGGTGGGGTGGAGCTCGGCGGTGACGTCGTGGATGGTGCCGCCGGTGTGGAGGTTGGCGGTGCCCCGCACCACCAGCTCCTCGCCGGCCTCCAGCACGTCGTCCAGCCGGCGTCCGGCGGCTCGCACGGTGGCCTCGGTGGCCTCGTCGACGGGGATGGTGGACTCGCCGGCGGTGGCCGCGTTGCGGCGACGGCTCTGGGCGGCGATCAGCTCGTCGACCCGGTGGCGGCCGTCGCCGACGATGCTGGCCGGGCGTCGTACGGCGGCGGCCACCACTTCGTGGCCGATGACCACGACCCGCAGATCCTGGCCGGCGACCCGCTGCTCCAGCAGCACGTCGGTGCACAGGGCGCGGGCGGCGGTGACGGCGCGGGTGAGGGTCTCGACGTCGGTGACCCCGACGGTGATCCCCGCGCCCTGCTCGCCCCTCGCCGGCTTGACCACGAGCTCACCGACCTCGGCCAGGAACTCGGCGTCGGCCTCGGGGGTGGTGGATGTGCGGCCGGCGGGGACGACCAGCCCGGCGGCGGCCAGCAGCCGGCGGGTCACCCGCTTGTCGTCACACCAGCTCACCGCCACGCCCGAGGTCAGCTGCGAGAGCGACTCGCGGGTGACGATGTCGCGGCCACCGTGGCGCAGGTGGAGGAACCCGCCTTCCGCGTCGATCACCCGCACGGTGATGCCCCGGCGGCGGGCTTCGTCGACGATGACCCGGGCGTAGGGGTTGAGGGCCTGATGGTCGTCGCTGAGCGGTCCGGAGAACAGCGGCTCGTTGATGGGGTTCTTGCGCTTCACGCAGAAGACCGGCACCCGGATGAACCCGAGCTTCTCGTAGAGGGCGATGGCGGGCAGATTGTCATGGAGGACCGACAGGTCGAGGCGGCGCCGGCCGCGGTCGTGGAGCTGGCGCGCCAGGGTCGTGACCAGAGCCGCTCCCACGCCCGGCCGCGACGAGTGCCGGTCGACGGCCAGGCACCACAGGCTGGCGCCACCCTCGGGGTCGCCGAAGGCCTCGACGTGGTCGATCCCGGTGACGGTGCCGACCACGGCGCCGCTGTTGGTGTCCTCGGCCACCAGGTAGCTGAACGTGGTGCTCGACTGGTTGGCGCACAGCACGTCGGGCGGGGCCGCCACCATGCCGGACGCAGCGTAGAGACGGTTGACCGCCTCGGCGTCAGCGGCGCCCACCAGGGGGCGCACCACCACGCCGGCCGGCATGCGAACCGGCGGGAGGCCCACGCCGTCGCCGCCGCCGGCGTGGCCGTCGAGCACCAGGCGGTAGGTGTGCGAGGGGTCGATGAACAGCTCGTGGGGAGCCCAGCTGACCAGCACGTGGGGCGCTGGGTGGTACATGCACACGTCTCGCCGACCCGGCTCCTCGCAGCGGAGCACGCCGGCGAGGGCCACGTCGTCGTGGAAGGTCTGGCCGAAGATCAACCGGCCCCACCCACACTCCAGGACGACCCGGCTCGGGCGGGGGTCGCCGCTCATGGGACGTGGGCCTGCAGCCACAGCTCGAGCAGGCCGAGCTGCCACAACGTGTTGCCCCCGAGCGGGGTGAGCTCGGCGTTCGGCGACGCCAGCAGGGCCTCCACGGCGCCGGGCCGGAACAGGCCCCTGTCCTTGGCTGCCGGGTCGTGGAGGGCGTCGGCGACCAGGTCGAGCGGTCGACCCTGGAGGTGGCTGAGCGCCGGCACGGGGAAGTAGCCCTTGGGCCGGTCGATCACCTCGTGGGGGATCACCCGGCGGGCCGCCTCCTTCAAGACGCCCTTGCCGCCGCCGGCCAGCTTCAGCGCCGGAGGGCAGGCGGCGGCCAGCTCGACCAACTCGTGGTCGAGGAACGGCACCCGGGCCTCCAGGCCCCAGGCCATCGTCATGTTGTCGACCCGCTTGACGGGGTCGTCGACCAGCATCACCTCGGTGTCGAGGCGCAGGGCCCGGTCGACGGCCGTGGCGGCGCCCGGGCGGGCGAGGTGCTCGCCCACCAGCGCCCGGGTGGGGTCGTGGCCCAGACGCCACTCAGGCTGGAGCAGGGCCGCCACGTCCTCGGACGTGCGGTCGAAGAACACCGAGGCGTAGGCCTCGAGCGTGCCGTGCCGGTCGTCGTCGGCCACCGCGGCCATCGGCGGGTACCAGTGGTAGCCGGCGAACACCTCGTCGGCCCCCTGGCCCGACTGCACCACCTTGAGGTGGCGGCTGACCTCCTCGGCCAGCAGGTAGAAGCCCACGGCGTCGTGGCTCACCATCGGCTCGCTCATGGAGCCGATCGCCGCCTCCAGGCTCGCCATGAGCCGTGCCCCGTCGATGCGCAACTGGTGGTGGTCGGTGGCGAAGGTGCGGGCCACCAGGTCGCTGTAGGCGAACTCGTCACCCTCCCGGCCGCCGGCCGACTCGAAGCCGACGCTGAACGTGGCCAGACCGTGCTGGCCGGCCTCGGCCAGCAGCCCCACCACCAGGCTGGAGTCGAGGCCGCCCGACAGGAGCACTCCGACGGGGACGTCGGCCACCAGCCGGCGCTCGACCGAGCGTCGCAGCGCCTCGAGCACCGCCTCCTGCCAGTCGCCGTCGGTCATGCCGGCGTCCTCGGAGCGGCGCTCGTGCGTCGGCTCCCAGTAGCGGGCGCTTCGCCGGGTGCCGTCGGCCTCCACCACCAGCACCGTGGCCGGGGCCAGCTTCGACACGCCGGCGAGGATCGTCCGGGGCGGGGGCACCACCGAGTGCAGGGTGAGGTAGTGGTGGAGGGCGACGGGATCGACGGTGGCGTCGACGCCGCCGCCGGCGAGGAGCGCCGGCAGCGTCGAGGCGAAGCGGAGGGCGCCGTCGACCTCGGTGAGGTACAGCGGCTTGATGCCCAGCCGGTCCCGCACCAACACGGTGCGACCCGAGGCCGTCTCGACGATGGCGCAGGCGAACATCCCGTGGAAGTGCTCCACGGCGTCGGTGCCCCAGCGGTGGTAGGCCTTGAGCACCACCTCGGTGTCGCCGGTGGAGAAGAAGCGGTAGCCCGCCGCCTCCAGCTCCCGGCGGAGGTCGCGGTAGTTGTAGATGCAGCCGTTGAACACCACGGCGAGGCCGAGGTCCGCGTCGACCATGGGCTGGGCGGCCCGCTCCGACAGGTCGATGACCTTGAGGCGACGATGGGCGAGGGCGACGGCGCCCTGGGCCCACACGCCGGCACCGTCGGGGCCGCGGCGCTGCATGGTGGCCGACATCCTGACCACGGCGTCGACGTCGGCGAGGGCCCCGTCGAAGCGGAGCTCTCCGGCGATGCCACACATCTGCATCGAGGGTAGTGGGCCGGCCGCGCTGGTTCCCGCCCGCTGTGTTACGTCGACGAGAACACGGCGTCACGGCGCCAGGGCGGCCCGGGCGACGAGATCGGTGCCGAAGGCGGTGACGATGGCCAGGTAGAGCAGCCCGGTGGCGGCCATGACCGCTGAGTAGTAGCGCTCGCGTAGCGCCGCTCTGGTCACGATGCACAGCACCAGGGTTCCGACGGCGCAGGCCAACCAGAACCAGCCCAGGATGCCGTTGTAGCCGTCGTCGACCGCACCGGTGAGCACCGCCACCATCCCGGTGGGCACGAGCAGGGCGCCCACCTCGAACGGCCACAGCACGGTGAGCAGGCGCACCTGTTCGAGCAGCGCCCCCCGGGCCAGCCCCGGCTGCACCAGGTACCAGTGGCCGAGGAGCATGGCGTCGGTGACCGCCCCGAGGAAGGCGGCGCCGATGATGGTCCTGGCCAGGGCCACGGCGGGGTTCCCTCCGGCGTCGAGGGCGGCCGCCACCAGCCCGATCACCCCGATGGCCGGAGCGACCAGATCGAGGGCCGGTGGGAACTCCGGCGGGAGCTCCTCATCCGGATCCGTCTTTCTCGTCGCGGCTCCTAAAGGCTGCGCTCCGGCCGTTTCCGGGGCCGGAACGGGAAGGCGGGCGGCGGTGCGGGCCCGGCGGGCGTGCTCTCCCGCCACCCCCGCCCGGCGGCGGACCACCGAGATGGCGAGGGCGCAGCCGGTGGCCGCCACCACGCCGGCACCGGCGAGGTCGCGCCAGGGGACCGGGCCGAGCAGCTGACCGGCCGCCACCGAGCCGGCGGCCAGCACCAGGTACGTGCCCCGCAACAGCCAGCCGTAGCCGATGCCGACCTCCCGGCGCCGGGTGGTCACCCACAGGAAGAACAGCCCTCCGACGGACCACTGCAGCAACACGGTGGCCACGTCGAGGCGGATCACGGCCGCCGACGGTACCGGTCCGATCCAACCCCCTCGTTCTCTGTCGACTCGACGACGTGGAGCGTGGTCGAGGTCGACAACGTTCGGGTCAAGAGGCGGCTCGCCGCTGACCGCGCCAGCGGGCGGTGATGAGCCAGGCCGCCGACCCGAGCTGCACGCCGTCGTCGGTGGCGTGCTCGTGCAGGGTGGTCCGCAGCTGGTCGAGGGCCCGGACCCGTTGCTGCTCGGCGAGGCCCTCGGTCAGGCCCCGCACGGCGCCGCTCCCCTGGGCGAACGCGAAGGCGTCGTCGGCGTCGGTACCGAACCACAGTGGCCGGTCGAGCGGTGTGAGCTCGACCTCGTCGAAACCGGCGGCGTGCAGGATGGCACGGTCCCGGTCGGCGTCGGCGAGCCCGAGGGGCCCCGGAGCACCCGGTGGCGGGCTGGGCAGGTCGCGGCCGACGGCGAGCGCCGAGCGGATGGCGGTGAGCCACTCGTTGTCGGCCAGGTCACGCCACGCCAGCACGACCATCCGCCCCCCCGGCGGTAGGGCGGCGCCGATGTTGGCGAAGGCGGCGACCGGATCGGCGAAGAACATGACGCCGAAGCGGCTCACGACCACGTCGTAGGAGGCGGCGGCGAACGGGTGGACCTGGGCGTCGGCCTGCTCGAAGTCGACGTTGGCGAGCCCTTCGAGCCGGGCCAGCTTCCGGGCCCGCTCGAGCATCGGCGACGACAGGTCGACGCCCAGGGCGCGCCCGTCGGCTGCGCTGCGGGCGGCGTCGCGTGTGGTTTGGCCGTTGCCGCATCCGACGTCGAGGACACGCTCGGACCTGGCCACCGCAGCGGCGGCGAGCAGCACCTCGTGGTAGGCGCTGACCAAACGGTCGTGGCGCTGCCAGTGGCGGGCCCAGCCCTCACCCTCGTCGCCGTCCCAGGCGGCGGCCATCTCGGCGTTGGCCACGGGGCCGGTCACGGCATCCTCACACATCCACCACGGCGAGACCGTGGGGGACGACGTTGAGCGGTTCGGGACCGGAGGCGGCGGCGACCACGATGTCCTCGATGCGGGCCCCGAAGCGACCGGCGAGGTAGATCCCCGGTTCGATCGAGAAGGCGTGGCCGGGGGCCAGCGCCTCGCAGTTGCCGCCCACCAGGTAGGGGTCCTCGTGCTCCTCGAGGCCGATGCCGTGGCCGGTGCGATGGATGAAGTGGTCGCCGTAGCCGCCTTCGGTGATGACGCGCCGGGCCACCCCGTCGACGTCCTCGCAGGGAGTGCCCACCACGGCGGCGTCGACGGCAGCGGCCTGGGCTTCCTCCAGCACCCGGTAGAGGTGGCGCAGCTCCGCGGGCGGCTCGCCGGTGTGCACGCAGCGGGTGATGTCGGAGCAGTAGCCGTCGGGCATGGTGCCGCCGAAGTCGCACAGCACGATCTCGCCCACCCCGATGACGCGGGGCCCCGGGTTGTGGTGCGGGCTGGCGGCGTTGGCGCCGGCGGCGACGATGGCGAAGTTGACCGCGGCGTGGCCCTCGGCGAGGAGGCGCCGCCCGAGGTCGGCCGACACCTCCGCCTCGGTACGGCCCACCAGCGGCACCTCTCCCGCCTGGAGCTGGGCCGCCACCCGGTCGGCTGCCGCCGAGGCCCTCCGAAGCGCGGCCACCTCGGCCGAGTCCTTGCGCGCTCGCAACGGACCGGTGACCACCGACGCCGCCGACCAGCTGCTGGTGGGGAGCCTGGCCTGCAGCTCGACGACGAAGCGGGCCCAGGTGCGATCGCCCACCGCCACGGAGCGAGGTGCGCCCGCCAGCTCGGCCACCAGGGCCACGGGGTCGTCGGTCTCTTCCCACGGTCGGAGGTCGAACAGTTCCGGCCGCTCCACCACACGGGGAGCTTCGAGGCGGGGCACGACCAGGGTGGCATCGCCGTCGACCGGCAGGACCAGCATGGTGAGGCGCTCGAGCGGCATGGCCCGGTAACCGGTGAGCCACGGAAGGTCGGCTCCCACCGAGAGCAGGAGCAGATCAACATCCAACTCCTCCATCCGGCCCCGGGTCCGGCGCAGGCGCTCGGCGTACATGGCCATCAGGGTAGGGCCGCCGCCGGCGCTCGCTCGGCGGCCGCCCGGTCCCGGCGCGCCTCGAAGTGCCGGCGACCGAGGTCGACGGGGTCGACCGGGCGCAGCTGCTGGAGGAGGCCGACCATCACCGGATCAGGCGGTGCGCCCGCGAGGCGGCTGACACCCCCCTCGCCGGTGATGACCGTGTCGCCGAGGCGCACGCCGTACAGCCGCTCGCCCGAGGACGAGAGGCTCCAGGAGAAGATGGGCTCTCCGCTGGGCATGGTGGCGATCGGTGCACAGGGGTGCCTCGGAGCTCCGTCGCCGGGGTGGCCGTTCCCGCAGCCCTCGGGAGGTGCGAACTCCGGATACGGCGGTGACTGGGTGATCGTGACCGGCGGCTGCTGGTGGCTGATCCGTTCATACAGCTCCACCTTCGACGGCCCTGGCGAGGGCCCGGGCTGGTTCCGGTAGAGAAGCCGCAGTTGGGCTCGCGAGCTGTACTGCCCCTCCACCGCGTGGAGCCAGTAGCCGGGCGGGAGGGCGGCGGGCTCGTAGACGGTGAACGGCAACGAAGCCAACCAGCGGAGCTGTCCGGCCTCCGAGTGCCGCCGGTCGGCGCCCTGGGCGGTGCCCGGGACGGCGAACACCAGCACGAGGATCACCATGCCCGCCACCACACCGACGCCACGGTCGCCGTCAGCGCCGGCAGTGAGCAGCAGCAGCCAGGCGACGTAGACGGCGGGGAAGACGGCCACGCCGATCCAGGGAAAGGCGGCACCGAGGACCTGCCCCAGGTCGGCGAGCAGGAACAGCACCCGCCACACCAGCGCCACGATGGTGAGGAGGCTCAGCCCGGCCACGGCCAGGGCGCACGGCACCTTCCGCAGCCGCAGGACCACGACGCCAGTCAGCGACAGCAGGAGGAACGCCAGGGCCAGGCTGGCGAAGCCTTGGAACAGACAGGGCCCGACGGTCTCGGGGCCTCCCTCGGGGCAAGCCAGGAGCGGGTGCACCAGTACGGTCAGCGGGTACAGGCCGGCCCCGACGAGCACTCCGGCCACGGCGGCGGCCACCACGTCGCGACGGGATCGCACCCGTCGCCGCGCCAACCCGTCGGTCATGTTGCATGGTCGCAGGGCGAGCGCAGCGGATGGTGGCAGGGCGCTGGTGCGGTCGGCAGGTCTTTCGACCGGAATGTGGGAAGGTGGCGACGGTGGAGATCACGGTGGTGCGGGGCGATCTGACCGACCAGGCGGTCGACGCCGTCGTCAACGCCGCCAACTCGTCGCTGCTGGGCGGCGGTGGGGTCGACGGCGCCATCCACCGCCGGGGCGGCCCCGAGATCCTGGCCGAGTGCCGCCGGCTGCGGGCGGACCGCTATCCCGACGGCCTGCCCACCGGCGAGGCGGTGGCCACCACCGCCGGCCGCTTGCCGGCGCGCTGGGTGATCCACACCGTGGGGCCGGTGTACTCGACGACCGAGGACCGCTCCGAGCTGCTGGCTTCCTGCCACCGCCAGTCGCTGCGGGTCGCCGAGGAGCTCGGTGCTGTCACCGTGGCCTTCCCCGCCATCTCCTGTGGCATCTACGGGTACCCGCTGGTCGAGGCCGCCCCGGTGGCGATCGAGGCGGTGAGGAGCTCGGCGACGACGGTGCAGGAGGTCCGGTTCGTCCTCTACGGCGACGAGGCCCTGGACGCCTTCGCCGCCGCGCTTGCCTCCGGCAGCTGAGGATCGAGGCCGGGCAGGCCGTCGATGCTGGCGGCGTTGCGCTGCGCTTGGTAGGCGGCGACGCCGGCGGGCCCCTTGCGCTCGGCCCAGGCCACGAGCTGGTCGCGGTGGCCTTGGAAGCTCAGGAGGGGCACGCCGTAGCCGCACGACGTCGACACCCGGTCGAGGCCGACCCGCACGACCGACCGCACGCCGGGCAGCTCCGGGAAGAGGCCGGCGAGCTCGGCGAAGTCCCCGTCACCGGGTCGCAGACCCTCGCCCCGCCCGTAGAGGCGCACGATCCGTGGGGCTCCCTCGAAGGCACAGAACATCAGGGTGATACGGCCGTTCTCCCAGAGGTGGGCGAGGGTCTCGACCCCGCTCCCGGTGAGGTCCAGGTAGGCGACGGTGCGCCGGTCGACCACCCTGAAGGTGTCGCCGCCCTTGGGTGAGACGTTCACGTGGCCGTCGAGCGACAGCGGGGCGGTGGCCACGAAGTAGACGGGCTGGTCGGCCACGAAGCTGGCCAGCGCTTCGGGGAGGACGTCGTAGACCTGACCCACGGCCGATCAGGGTAGGCCGACAGGCGCCGCTCAGGGCGCGAGCGTCGCCGGGGACCGGCGGCGGAGGGCGCCCGCCGCGGCCCGGGCGTGGTAGCTCGACCGGGTCAGCGGCGAGGCCTCGACGTGGCCGATGCCGAGGTCCTCGCCCGTGGCGGCGAAGGCGGCGAACGTGTCGGGCTCGACCCACCGGGCGACCGGGAGGTGGCGGGCGGTGGGCCGCAGGTATTGGCCGAGGGTGACGATGTCGACGCCGACGGCGGCAAGGTCGGCCAGGGCACCGTCCACCTCGGCGTCGTCCTCGCCCATGCCGAGCACGAGCCCCGACTTGGTCACCAGGCCCGCTGCCTTGGCCGCCGCCAGCACGGCCAGGGAGCGGGCGTAGCCGGCCGAGGGCCGCACCGCCCGCTGCAGGCGCAGCACCGTCTCCAGGTTGTGGTTCACCACCTCGGGGCGGACGGCGAAGATCGTGGCCAGGGCGTCGGGATCGCCCTTGCAGTCGGGGATCAGGACCTCCACCGCACAGCCGGGGACTCGGCGACGGATCGCGGCGATGGTGGCCGCGAAGGCTCCCGCCCCGCCGTCGGCCAGGTCGTCACGGGCCACGGCGGTCACCACGACATGGGCCAACCCCATGCGCGCGGTGGCCTCCGCCACCCGCTCCGCCTCGCCGGCGGCCGGCGGCTCGGGCCGGCGGGTGTCGACCAGGCAGAACCCGCAGGCCCGGGTGCAACGGTCGCCGTTGATCATGAAGGTGGCCGTGCCCTCGGCCCAGCACTCCGACAGGTTCGGGCAGCCGGCCTCCTCGCACACCGTGGTCAGCTCCAGCGACCGCATCGTGCGGGCCAGCTCCCGGTGAGCGGGCTCGCGCCGCAGCGGTGCCCGCAGCCACGACGGCTTCCGCTCGCCCAGTGCCAAGCCCGGCGCCACCCCGGCCTGGGTCAGCCGCCGGCCCAGCCGTACGGCCGTGGCGTCAGGGGCCACGCTCGCCTGCTTGCCCAACGTGATGGGATCGGCGAGATCGGTGGGCCGGGCCCCGTCCTGGCGCTCCCATCCCGAGCGGCCCCACCGCTCGGCCGCGTGGCGGGCGACGGCGTCGACGACGTCGGCCATGGTGGTGGGCAGGCCCAGCGCCGCCAGCGAGGTTGCCCGCCCGCCGGGAATGCCGCAGGGCACGATGTGGTCGAACATCGCCAGGTCGGGATCGACGTTGACGGCGAAGCCGTGCATCGACCGGCCGCGGGTCAGGCGCACGCCGACGGCACAGATCTTGGCATCACCGACCCAGACGCCCGGGTGCCGGGGATGGCGCTCGGCGTCGGCCACGCCGAGCTCGGACAGCACGTCGACGATCAGGTGCTCGAGCGAGCGGACGTAGGCGACGGTGTCGGTCATGCCCCCGCCGCCCTTGCCGGGCAGGTGCAGCACGGGGTAGCCCACGAGCTGCCCGGGGCCGTGGTAGGTGACCTGGCCACCCCGGTCGGTGCGGACCACGTCGGCGCCGATCTCTGCCGGAGCCCCGAGCACGTCGCCGAGATCGCCTCGCACCCCGAGGGTGAACACGGGCGGGTGCTCCAGCAAGAGGAGGTGGTCGTCGGTCGACGTGGCCACCAACCCCCGTTGCAGGGCCAGGGCGTCGGCGTAGGCCACCCGGCCCAACCACCGTACGCGCAGCGTCACGCCAGCTCGGCCGACCAGTCGCGGGTCTCGAGGATCTGCTTCACCTTGGCCAGGAAGGCGGCCACATAGGCCCCGTCGACGGCACGGTGGTCGAAGGTCAGCGCCAGGTTGCCGACCGGGTGCACGGCAATGGCGTCGGACCCATCGGCCAGCTCCACGACCACCGGCCGTTTCACCACGCCGTCGGTGGCCAAGATGGCGACCTGGGGCTGGTTGATGATGGCGCCGGTGAGCAGCGTGCCGAAGGGCCCCGGGTTGGTGATGGTGAACGTGCCTCCGGCGATGTCGTCGGGCCCCAGCTTGCGGTTGCGGGCACGGGCGGCGAGCTCGGCCACCTCGCGGGCCAGCACCCGGAGGCGCTTGCCGTCGGCATCGTGGATGACGGGGACCATGAGTCCCTCGAAGTGCAGGTCGACGGCGAAGCCGAGGTTGACCGCCCGGTGCACCACCAGCTCGTCGTCGCCCACCGAGGCGTTGAGGAGCGGGAACTCGCGGATGGCGTCGATCACCGCCCGGCTCACGAACCCGAGGTAGGTGAGGCTGATGCCTTCCTCCGCCTTGAACCGGTCCTTCTCGGCGTGGCGAACTCGATCGACGCCCTCGTAGTCGACCTCGACCACGATCATGGCGTGCGCCGACGTGGCCTTGGAGCGACGCATGTGCTCGGCGGTGCGGCGCCGGATGTTGGAGAACGGGACCACCTCGTCGTCGTCCCGCCTGCGCGCCGGCGCTACCGGCCCCGACGTGGCGGGGGCAGGGGTAGGAGAGGGCTTCGAGCGGCCGTCACCGGCGTTGACCAGGGCCAGGACGTCGTTGCGGGTGATCCGCCCCCCCGCCCCGGTGCCCTCGATGGCGTCGGGGTCGAGCTGGTGCTCGGCCACCAGCCTGCGGACCACCGGCGAGATGAGGCGGGGCCGCCGCTCCTTCGCCGGTTCGGCGGGCGGAGCCGAAGGCTTGGGGGAGGGGGCGCCGGCTCCTTCGCCGACGGCAGTCTCGACCTCTGGCTTCCGGCCCTCACCGCCGCCCGAGGGGTCGGGCGCCACCGGCGCCTCGTCGGGCTCCGACCAGAACCACACGAAGCCGTCGCGCTCGAGGGCGTCGCGCAGCGCTGATCCGTCGGCGGCGGCGA
>JAHWJH010000062.1 GCA_019348555.1 Actinomycetota bacterium | reverse complement strand
CCGTTGCTCGATCCCGAACACCTCGGCTGGGGCTGCGCCTACGCCGGGGCGGAGCTCGACGGCCCCGAGCCGCGACTGCCCGACGGCGCCGCGGCCCGGCCGCAGGTGATCCGGCTCGATTTCGACGGGGCCGAGCGGGTCTCCTATGACGGCCCGGTGCGGGTCGAGCTCTCGGTGCCGGTGTTCCGGGCCGAAACGGCCGGGCTGGCCGGCCGCGAGGGCGAGATCGCCGCGCGGGTTGCGGAGGGCGTCCCCTTCGATCGTGCGTTCCAGATGGAGACAGGCGAGACGCCAGACGCCGCCGCGGCGCGCGCCTGGGCGGGCTACCGGCCCTGGACGACATGGATCCCGGCGATTACGGGTGCGTCCGCGATGTGGGCCCTGATCCTGATCGTGGCGTTCTTCGCGTACGCGACACAGATGCGCCGCCGGCACCGGCGGCGGCCCCGCCACCTCCTCCCACCCGGGCCCGAGGGCGTCGCGCTCGGCCCGCACGTCGGCCGCCTGGCCCTCGAGCAGGACCCCATGCACCACCACAAGGACGTGCTGGCCCACACCATCGCCGTGGTGGCCAAGACCCGCCCCGAGCGCATCGTGCGACTGGCGGCCCTGTTCCACGACATCGGCAAGCCAAAGACCCGGTCGTTCGGGCCGGGGGGCAAGGTGAGCTTCCATCACCACGAGGTGGTCGGGGCCCGCATGACCCGGGAGCGGATGCAAGCGTTGCGCTACTCGGCGGCCGACATCGACGCCGTCAGCCGCCTGGTGGAGCTGCACCTGCGCTTCCACACCTACAAGATGGGCTGGACCGACAGCGCCGTGCGCCGCTACGTGCGCGACGCCGGCCCGTTGCTCGAGGAGTTGAACGAGCTCACCCGATGCGACTGCACCACGCGCAACCGTCGCCGGGCCGAGGAGCTGGCCCGGCGGATGGACACCCTCGAGGCGCGCATCGAGGCACTTCGAGCCGAAGAGGAGCTCGGCCGCATGCGGCCCGACCTCGACGGCCTCCAGGTCATGGAGCACCTCGGCATCGCCCCCGGTCCGGTGGTGGGCGAGGCCCTCGACTTCTTGTTGGAGCTGCGCCTCGAGGAAGGCCCGCTCGGTGAGGAGGAGGCCCGCCGACGGCTCGACGGCTGGTGGGCGGCTCGCCAGAGGGGCTGAGGCGTCGCCGGCGCGACCTCGCTACTGCCCGGCGATGAACCGCTCGACCATGCGGTGCGCCTCGTCGTCGTGGAACTGCTCGGGCGGCGACTTCATGAAGTAGGCCGACGGGCCGAGGAGCGGACCGCCGATGCCGCGGTCGAGCGCCAGCTTGGCGCAGCGCACCGCGTCGATGATGACGCCGGCGGAGTTGGGCGAGTCCCACACCTCGAGCTTGAGCTCGATGTTGAGCGGGGCATCGCCGAAGTTGCGGCCCTCCATGCGGATGTAGGCCCACTTGCGGTCGTCGAGCCACGGCACATGGTCGGAGGGGCCGATGTGGACGTCGTCGGCGGCGATGCCGTGCTCGACCTGGCTGGTGACCGACTGGGTCTTGGAGACCTTCTTCGACTCCAGCCGGTCTCGCTCGAGCATGTTCTTGAAGTCCATGTTGCCACCGACGTTGAGCTGGTAGGTGCGGTCGAGCACCATCCCCCGGTCTTCGAACAGGCGGGCGAGGATGCGGTGCACGATGGTGGCGCCCACCTGGCTCTTGATGTCGTCGCCGATGATCGGCAGGCCGGCGGCACGGAAGCGCTCGGCCCACGCCGGGTCGCTGGCGATGAACACCGGGATGGCGTTCACGAAGGCGACCCCCGCCTCCAGGCAGGCCTCGGCGTAGTGCTTCTGGGCCAGCTCCGAGCCCACGGGAAGGTACGCCACGAGCACGTCGGCACCGCTGCGACGCAGCGCCTCAGCCACGTCGACCGGTTCGGCGGGGCTCTCCTCGCAGGTCTCGCGGTAGTAGCGGCCGAATCCGTCGAGGGTCGGTCCACGCTGCACGGCAACGCCCAGCTCCCCCACGGGGGCGAAGCGCAGGGTGTTGTTCTGGCTGGCGAAGATGGCTTTGCCGGCGTCGAGGCCGACCTTGGCGGCGTCGACGTCGAAGGCGGCGACCAGGGAGATGTCGCGGATGTGGTAGCCGCCGGTCTCGACGTGCATGAGCCCGGGCACCTCCTCGCCAGGCTCGGCGTCGCGGTAGTAGGCCAGACCCTGGAGCAGGGCACTGGCGCAGTTGCCGACGCCGGCGATGGCCAGCTTGATGCGTGGTCCTGCGGTGGTGCTCATGGACGACCTCCGGTGGTCTCTCTGGTGCGATCGTCGCCGGCTCGTTCCCGGGCGATCAGGCGGCCGAGCCAGGCGATGTCGCTCATCGTCGACTCGGTGTCGTGCTCCATCAGGGCTTGGACGTAGGGGTCGTCGCCCTCCCGGGCGGCCAGCGCCCGGCGGGTCTCCTCGAGGCGTTCGAGCAGTGCGGCCCGGCGTCGCTCGAGCAGCCACAGCCTCGTGGGTCGGTCGCACCACCGAAAGAACGCCAGCTTCATGCCGAAGGTGCGCTCGTCGTCGGCAGGGTCGCTCAGCAGCTCGACGAGCCGGCGCTCGCCCACCTCGGTGATGCCGTAGACCTTCTTGTTGCGCGGCCCCCGCGTCGACCGCAGCCGTGAGCGGAACGCCGCCGCCTCACCGGTCAGCGAGCCGGTCATGGGCATGGTGGAGGGCCCGGCGTCGTCGGTGACCACGGCGCTGACCGCGCCCTGGCGCTCCAGGCGGTTGAGAGCGGGATACAGCGAACCGAACGACACGTTCGAGAGGGGGCCCAGCACCTTGCGGAGGTGCTTCTTCAGCTCGTAGCCGTGGAGCTGCGCCTCCTTGAGGATGCCGAGGATGGCGAGCTCGATCACTCGGCGCAATCTATCGGCCCGATATATCGATGGCAACTACTTCGTGGGCCGCCACGGCGCGCCCGCCAGCCCGTTCGCTACCCTCGGCCGGTGCCGTTCGGCCTGGAAGACCTTCGAGGAGAGACGGGCAGGACGCCCGGTGAGGTCGACTACCGTCTCGCCCGCCAAGCGGTGATCTCCGAGTACCGCAAGGGCCGGATCGCCCACCACGAGGTCTGCGACGCTCATCCCGAGCTGCTGCGAGCCGCCCGCAACGTCGGAGAGGAGTCGAGTCAGCAGTGCCCGATCTGCGACGACGCAAGGATCGTGCTCGTGACCTACGTGTTCGGCCAGAGGATGCCGCCGAGCGGTCGGTGCGTGTCGACGAGGGCGGAGATGCAGCGCCTCGCCCGCGGCGCAGGGGAGCGCTTCGCCTACGTGGTCGAGGTCTGCCCAGACTGTCGTTGGAACCACCTGGCACGGACCTTCCCGCTCGGGCGGGGTCGCTCGCCGCGCTCGGCCCCCTCAGGCTGAGCGCCGCCGCTGCCGCCGCCGTCCTGGCCCTGTCGTCCACGGGTCACATCGTCGTCCTGGTCGCCGCCGTCGCCGTCGCCGTGGCCCGTCCGATGGCGGTCGGCGCCGTGGCGTTGGCTGCCTTCGCCACGGTGGAGCGCTGGGGCACCACGTCACTCGACGCCGTCGCCGGTGCGCAGTCGGTGCTGGGGGCCGGTGGTCTGGTCGGTCCCACGGCGGCGGCGGCGTCGGCGTGGTGCGCGGCGGCAGCGTTCGTGCTGGCGTCGTCCTGGGTCGACGGCGACGGTGAGGACCCGGCACGTGGCCGCGTCCGCCCCGCCGCGGTGGTGTTGGCGCTGGCCACCGGCCCGGCGGCGGCGGTGGTGGTGGCCGGGCCTCACTTCGCCACCGACCTCCCCGTGCGCCTGGGCGCCACGGTCGCCGCCGTCGTGGTGGCGGCCGTCGCTGGGTCGTGTCGATGGCACCACCTGACCACCGGGCTGGCGCTGGGGGCAGGGGTGATCGCCGCCGCTCTGGCCTCGGTGGCCGCCGCCGCCCGGGTGGGGCTGTGACCTCGGTCGATCGGCGGTCACCGTGAACGGGCCGGTGCTGGTGGCGGCCCTCGGAACCCCGCTGCTGGGTGCCGTGGCCGCGGCGCTGGTGCCGTCGGGTCGCCACCGGGCCTCCGAGCGCCGAGGGTGGCGCCGGCGTGGCCCCACCACGCCCGATGGCGCCGATGCCGACGACGCCGACGACGAGATCGCCCTGATCGTGGCGCTGCCCGAGCCGGAACCAGCTCCCCTGGCCGATGGGTCCGAGGTGGAACGGGCGGGCGTCGCCGCCCGCACGGTGGTGCGGCTGGCCGCCCTGGCCGCCGCCGCACTGTGGATCGTCGTGGCCCTGCTGGGGGAGGCCCGTGCCGGGCTGTTCACCGCCACCGGCGCCGTGGCCCCTGCCGGCGCGGGTTGCGCCCTGGCGCTCGCTGCCGTGTGCCGCCCGGCCCGCAAGGGCCCTGCGTGCGCCGGCGCCGTCGCCCTGGCCCTGGTCACCGCTGGCCTGGCGGCCATGGCGGGGGAGCGTTCCGCCACGTCGACGGTGGCGGTGCTGGTCCTCGGTGCGGGCGTGGGGGTGGCGGCGCTGGCCACCGCCAAGGAGGGTGACGGTGGCCTCGGCCCCCTGTGCCTGGCGTTGTTGGGCATGGCCGCCGTCGCCGCGGGGCTGGCGCAACGGCCCGCCGTCGACTCCCTGACGCCGGCCGGCTCCACTCCGGCGGCGCTGCTGGTGGTCGCCGGCGGTGCGCTCGTGGCGGTCGCCGGGGGGCTGCGGGCCCGGCGAAGCGGTGCTGTGCTTCTGCCCGTGGGGCTCGCCGTCGGCGTGGCCGGCGCCACCACGCTGGGCGCCGCAGGCGGGGCCGTAGCGCTGGTGCTGGCGGCTGGAGCTGCGGCGGCGGCGGTGGGGGCATGGGCGGCGGCGCCGGACAGCACCACCTGCGCCCGGCTCGTGGTGGTGACCATCGCCCTGCTCGCCCTGGCCGTCGCCGCCGTGCCCGCCACCGGCCTGGTCGACACCGGGTCGGCACTCGACGGCGTGCCACCAGCTGCTGCGCCGGCGGCGTGGTTCCTGGCGTCGGCGGCAGTGCTCACCTCGGTGGTCCTCGTGCCGCTCGGAGCGCTGAGCGTCCTGCCCGGGGCGGCGGCGTTCGCCGGCATGGTGGCCGTCGATCCCGAGCCGGTCGTACTCGGCGTCGCCGGACTGGCCGTCGCCGCCGCCGTGGCGGCGGTGGTTGCCGTGCAGCGGTGGCCGGCATCCGCAGAGGCGTCCGATGCAGAGACAGGCCAGCTGGCCTCCAGCCCGCTGGTGGCCGGTGTGCCGGCGCTGGTGGTGGCCGCCTGGGTCCTGGTTGCCCCGCGGAGCTGGTCGTGGGTGGGCGACGCTCACCTGGCCACGTGGCCCGACAGCATCGCCCTCGCCCTGGCCGGTGGCCTCGTCGTGGTTGTCGCCGCCGCCGCCGCCGGCCGGGTGGCGCTACCACGGCCGCCTCGCCTCGCAGCCCCCGACCCGGTTGCCACCGCTGCCGACGGCCGCGTGTCCCGTCGGGCGGCCATGGGGGCCGGCGCCGTGCTCGGCGTGGCGCTGCTCGCGCTGGTGGTGGCAGGTGGCGGCAACGGTTGACCGCCGGACCGTCGATGTGGTCGCCGGTTGTTCACCAGCTCGCCGAGCTGTGCTGAAGTAGTGACCATGCCGACCTCGCCGGCGGCGCTTGTCAGCGTTCGTCCCTACGAAGCCTCCCGTTGAGCCGTTCCTGCGCGGGCGGGCCTCACCGGCCTGCCCGGTAGCGCCTATCCCGTGGCCATCGCCAAGCCTCCCGCCCGCACGGCGCCGCCGGCCGCTCGGCGCCGTCCTCCCGGACCAGGGCCCCGCCGTCCCCCCGGACCCGGGCGCCGCCGCCCGCCGGACCCGGGGCCCCGCCGCCGTCCAGTTCCCGACGCGCGCACCCAGCCGCCCCGCGCTCGCCCCCCTGTCCCGGCACCGCGCCGGTCCCCTCGCCCGACCCCCGAGCGCCCCCGCCAGCCGGCGCAAGGCGCCCGCCGCCATCGCCGCAGCGTGGTGTGGCGGTTCCGCCGGGTGCTCTTCCTCGCCGGACTCCTGTTCGTGTTCGCCCTCGCCGGCGTCGGCTTCATCCTCGCCAACGTGCCGTTGCCCGACGTCGAGATCCCGGTGGAGACCACCTTCCTGCTCGACGCCAGCGGCAACAAGCTGGCCGAGTTGTCCGCAGGAGAGAACCGGGTCTCGGTCTCTCTCGAGCAGATCTCGCCCAACCTGGTGAACGCCGTCCTCGCCGCCGAGGACCGCGACTTCTTCGTCCACCCCGGCATCGACATGTCGGCGATCGCCCGGGCCACGTGGGCCGACGTGCGGGGCCGCCCCCTCCAGGGCGGGTCCACCATCACCCAGCAGTACGTCAAGTACACCTACGTCGGCAGCGAGCGCAGCATCGTGCGCAAGGTGAAGGAGGCGACGCTCGCCATCAGGCTCGAACGTGAGCTCGACAAGGAGCAGATCCTCGAGCGCTACCTCAACGCCATCTACTTCGGGCGAGGGGCCTACGGAGCGCAAGCGGCGTCGCGGTCGTACTTCGGCAAGGACGTCAGCGCCCTCGACATCCCCGAGGCCGCCTACCTCGCCGGGCTCATCCGCGCCCCCGAGGCTGCCGACGCCTCCCGCGACACCGTCACCGCCGGTCGCCGCCGCTCGAGCGTTTTGGCGGCGATGGAGGTGCAGGGCCATGTCACCGCCGAGCAACGCCGCGCCATGGAGGCGGTTCCCGTTGCCGAGATGGAAGGGTTCCGGCCGCGTGACGACGTGGTGCGCGACCGCATCGAAGGCGGCGACGTCGGCACCCAGCACTTCGTCGACTACGTGCGCTCGCAGCTCCTCGAGCGCTACGGCGACACCCGTCTCTACGGCGGCGGGTTGCGGGTGCGCACCACGTTGAACCCGAAGCTCCAGCAGGCGGCCTACCAAGCCGTGTACGGCACCCTCGACCGCGAGGACGACCCAGCCGGAGCGCTCGTGGCCATCGATGCCGCTGGTCACGTGAAGGCCATGGTCGGGGGCAGGAGCATGCAGTCCGACGCCGAGCAGTCGCCCTACGCCAAGGTGAACTTCGCCACCGGTGTGGAAGGGGGCGGCAGCGGACGGCAACCGGGATCCGCCTTCAAGCCGTTCGTGCTGGCCGAGGCGGTCAGCGAGGGCTACAGCGTGGAGTCGGCGTTCGACTCGCCGTCCCAGGTGGTCTTCCCCGGCGCCAACGCCGGCAAGGACTACATCGTGCGCAACTACGACGAGGCCGCCCACGGCCGGCAGAACCTCATCGAGGCCACCCGGGTGTCGTCGAACACCGTCTACGCCCAGTTGGCCGAGCAGCTCGGGACCGCCGAGGTGGCCGACACGGCCGAGCGCCTCGGCATCCGCTCGCCGATCCCGACCGACCAGCTCTCGGTGGCGCTCGGTTCGGTGGAGGTGTCGGTCCTCGACATGGCCGACGCCTACCTCACCTTCGCCACCCGCGGTGTGCAGGTCGACCCCATGGTCATCACCGAGGTCACCGACGCCGAGGGGAGGGTGCTCGACGAGTTCACCGCCGAGCGCCAGCGGGTCCTCGAACCCGAGCAGGCCGATGTCGTCAACGAGGTCCTCCAGGAGGTGGTCTCCTCGGGCACGGGTACGGGCGCCAGCATCGGGCGACCGCTGGCAGGCAAGACCGGGACCACCCAGGGCAACGGTGATGCCTGGTTCGCCGGCTACACGCCGGGGCTGGCCACGGCCGTGTGGATGGGCTACCCCGAGGGCCAGGCACGGGAGATGAGCAACGTCCATGGCGTGGAGGTCACCGGTGGGACGTTCCCTGCCGACATGTTCCGCCGGTTCATGAGCGACGCCCTGGAGATCGACGGCGAAACCTACGGAGGCGACTTCGTGGCTCCGGTCGACCTCGGTGGCAAGGTGTTCTCCGGCGGCCGGCGCAGCGCCACCGAACCCGACGAGTCGACCACGTCGAGCTCGACCACTCTGGTCGAGGCGCCCGCTTCGAGCACCACCACCTCCGTCCTGCCGTCGAGCACGACGTCGACCACGGCGCTGGACGCCGAGCCGACACGGCCGGCATCGCCCGGCATGACGCTGCGACCGCCGCCGACCTCGACGACCGTCGCCAATCGGGCCGCCAACGGCGATGGTGACGGTGACGGGTCCTCCGAGGAGCGCGACAACGACGGCGGCTCCTCCGGGAGGAACGAGCGCCGGGGCGAGCAGGCGCTGGGCGAGGATTCGGGACCGAGCCGGTAGAGCCGGCATCTCGGCCTGCCGGTAGCCTGGCCGAGCGGAACGACTCCGCAGGGCTCGGCGGTGAGGAGGACCGAGGTGGAGGTTCGGGTCACCGTGCCTGCGTTGCGCTCGCACAAGGTCGCCGACGGGCGGACGCCGCTGGTGATGGTCACCGCCTACGACGCCCCCAGCGCCCGCATCGCCGACGAGGCGGGAGTCGATCTCATCCTGGTGGGCGACTCCGTGGCCATGGTGGTGCTCGGCTACGAGGACACCCTGCAGGTAGGTGTCGCCGACATGGCGCACCACACCGCAGCCGTCGCACGAACCTCGCCGCGCGCGCTGGTCGTCGCCGATCTGCCATGGCTCAGCTACCACCGTGACCGCGCCGACACGGTGGGGAATGCCGGAGCCCTGGTGCGGGCCGGAGCAGCAGCGGTGAAGCTCGAGGGCGGCCGGGTGCGGGTGCCCATGGTCAGCGCCCTCGTCGATGCCCAGATCCCGGTCATGGGCCACCTCGGGCTCACCCCCCAGTCGGTGCACGTGATGGGGGGCTTCAAGGTCCAGGCCCAGGACGACGAGGCCGCCGCCGCCCTGCTCGCCGACGCCAGCGCCCTGGTCGACGCCGGCGTGTTCGCCATCGTGTTGGAGGGGGTTCCCGCCGACGTGGCCGCTTCGGTCACCGATGCCGTCGACGTTCCCACCATCGGCATCGGGGCCGGCCGCCACTGTGACGGCCAGGTCCTGGTGTTCCACGACCTGCTGGGTCTCCAGGACCGGCTGGCGCCGCGGTTCGTGCGGCGCTACGCCGACCTCAAGGCCGAGGGGGTCAAGGCGGTCGCCGCCTTCGCCGGCGACGTCCGCACCGGAGCCTTCCCGAGCGACTCCGAGTCGTACGTCCGCCGAGGGAGGGGCCGATGAGCACGTCGAGCGAGGAGCCGGAGGCCGACCACCGCCTCATCTGGGCCCAACGCGCCGTGTGGACGGTCCTGTTGGCAGGCGTGTTGGCGTTCCTGGTGCAAGGCGCCGACAACCCCCCGGACCCCGTGCTCGTGCCGACCGGCGACAGCTCCACCACGACGTCTCCTGACCCCGAGCTGGCCGATGGTGGGTTGGCGGTGGCGTCGCCTCCGGTCACCGGCCCTTCGACGACCGTCGTCACCGCGCCCCCGACGTCAGCGCCCTCGGCCACCACCGCCGCCCGCGCCGCCGGCTCGTCGCGCCAGTCTCCCGGCACTGCCACGGCCACCGGGGGAGCTCCTCCCGAGGTCCCCCCCTCCAGCGCCACCACCACGGTGGTACGCCGCCCGCTGCCCGGCTTCGGGGAGACGGCGTTCCGGGTCACCGACGCCGGGGGCAAGGTCGTGGACGGCATGGCGCTGCTCGCCGACGACGCCGAAGCTTGGCGCCAGGGCCTACGCGAGCAGACCGACCTGCGCGGCTACGACGCCATGGTGTTCCGCTTCCCGAAGCCGAGCACGGGAGCGTTCACCATGCGCGACACCCGCATCCCGCTGTCGATCGCCTTCTTCGACCTCTACGGGCGCTTCGTGTCGTCCACCGACATGGAGCCCTGTCCCGACCAGGTCCTGAGGTGCCCGAGCTACGTGGCCGAGGGCCCCTACCTCCACGCCATCGAGGTGATCCAGGGCGATCTCGCCCGGCTCGGCATTGGTCCGCGTTCGGTTCTTTCGTTCCCATCGTCATGAGCGAGGAGTCGATCTACGAACCCGACGAGCTCGCTGCCATCGACGCCTGGCGCCCCCCAGCTCCGCCCGACGGGCGGGAGGCGGCGGTAGGCGCCGTCCGGCGCCACTCGGCCGGCGGCGCCCTGATGGCGGCGGCCATGCTGGGCCTGCGCGACGTCCTCGAACCACCGAGGGACGATGCCCCGGTGGTCGTCGAGGTGCCCGGAGACCCGCACGGCCCGTCGGGTCCCGTCGAGCTCCACTTCGACGCCGAGTCGCCGGCAGCGACCGTGGCGGTCCTGCGCCGGCGATGAGCTGGGAGGGCGCTGGCTTCGTCGACCACCACGCCCACCTGCTCCGGGTGGCTGCCGGTCGGGCGCACGGCTGCGACCCGAGTGACCCGGAGGCGGTGCGGGCCTACCACCGTCGGGTGAGTGATCGTTGGTCGACGCCCATGGACGAGGTCGAGCGGCCCGTCGAGCTCGACGACGGCCTCCGGGGCAGCCTCGAGCGTGGCCTGGCCCGAGCGGCAGCGGGAGGTCTGGTGGAGGTCACCGAGGCGGGGATGCACGACTGGGCCTACCTCGAGGCGCTGTTGTCGCTGCGGGCCCGGGGGCCACTGGAGGTCCGGGTGCGTCTGCTCGTGGCCAGCGGCATCGCCGACGTGGGGCGCATGCAGCGCACCGGCGACCCGTGGCTCGAGCTGGTGGGCGTGAAGTTCTATGCCGATGGCTGGCTGGGATCACGCACGTGCGCCGTGCGAGAGCCCTTCGCCGACCAACCCGGCGACACCGGCATCCTCTTCCTCGACGCCGACACCCTCGCCAGCCGAGCCGACCCCTTCGCCGAGGCGGGGTGGACCATCGCCACGCATGCCATCGGCGACCGGGCCATCGAGGCGGTCCTCGACGGCTACGAACGGCTCTACGGCAGCGACTGCGCCGACGCCGCTCCGCGCATCGAGCACGCTCAGGTGCTGGCGCCCGACCTGGTGCGGCGCATGGCCGACCTCGGCGTGGTGGCCTGCGTGCAGCCCTGTTTCGCCGTCGCCGACGCCCGGACCGCCCGGGCGGCGCTGGGCGAGCAGCGGTGGGAGGACGCCTACCGGTGGGACCGTCTGCTCGACGCCGGGGTGCGGGTGGTGGCTGGCTCCGACCACCCGGTGGCGCCACTCGAGCCCCTGGTGGGCCTGCAGCTGCTGGCCACCGGCGAATCGCTCGACGGCCGATCGACGGGCGCGCCCACCCTGTCGGTGGAGCGCGCCCTCGGCATCATGACCGACGCCGCCGCCGGCACGGTCGTGTTGTCCGACGACCCCCACCGCGTCCCCGAGGACGAGCTGAGCGCCATCGACGTCGTCGAGGCCAACCCGGCCCCTCAGGGGCGCAGCTGGTAGATGGCGTAGCGGCCCTCGGGGTCCGTGAGAGCGACGAGGCGGCGGTGGCGCTCGCCTTCGAGGTCCTGCGCCGCCTCGGAAGCTGAGCAGCGGGGCCCGCGTCGGATGAGGCGTTCACTACAGTGGCGCCAGGGAGAGGTGCCGGAGCCAGGTTGATCGGGGCGCCCTGCTAAGGCGTTGTGGGCCGCAAGGTTCACCGTGGGTTCAAATCCCACCCTCTCCGCTGCGCCTGATGGGTAGTTCGTGACAGCGCGTCGCCTTCGTGTAACGTGCTGGCAACATTCGACAACCCAGAGCCCCAGCGCGTCACGCGTGGGTGACCCCTCCCCCGCTGGTTGACGCTTCGGCATCGTCTCTCTCGGCTCCTTCCTGATCGAGAGGGTCGGCGGACGCCGTGCCTGTTCACACTCTCGCTACGGCACTCGTAACGCCCGGGGCACGGAGGACATTGCATGCGACGTGATTGGCTCGCGCGCCTCGGCGCACCCCGACCATCCCTGCTGGTGGCCCCCGCCCTGCTGATCGCCGCCAACCTCGGCGTCGTTTCAGTCCGCTCGCTGCCGCCGGCGAGCGCCGAGCGGGCCCACGCCATCTCGGAGCGACATCACCTCGCCCGCATTCCCCTGCGGGCTGCCGCTCCAACCAGGGCGCTGCGACGGGTGGCTGCTGACGTCTCCCACAGGCTCGACTTCCGAACCTTCACCGAGCGCTACCTGCCCGTCCTGACCGCTCCGGCGACCACGATCCCGCCGCCGCCGCCACCACCCCCGCCCCCGGTCGACACCGAGCGCCTGGCCGTGTCGTCGGCTCCTCCGCTGCCGGTCGACAGCGTGTGGCGGTCGCTGGCGGAGTGCGAGTCGGGAGGCAACTGGCAGACCGACTCGGGCAACGGGTACTACGGAGGTCTGCAGTTCAGCCTCCCCACCTGGCAAGCCGTCGGAGGCGTCGGTTACCCCGACGAGCACCCGCGTGAGGTCCAGATCGAGATGGGGGAGCGGCTCCGAGCACGTTCGGGGTGGGCGGCGTGGCCGGCGTGCTCCCGACGGCTGGGACTCGTGTAGCGCTCGGTCAGGGGCGCTGACCGTCTCGCACCAGCCAACCACCGGCTTCTTGGTGGGCCACCGGTGAGAAAAGGTC
The DNA here is from genome assembly GCA_019348555.1 of Actinomycetota bacterium. Classification (GTDB taxonomy): domain Bacteria; phylum Actinomycetota; class Acidimicrobiia; order Acidimicrobiales; family CADCSY01; genus JADDRA01. Next base: position 1,315 of record JAHWJH010000062.1, on the reverse strand, counting down.
GTTGGCCACGAAGCGAGAGCGCAGCTCGCGCAACGTGTCCGGGTCGGGCTGGTACTTCAGGTTGAAGTAGTGCTCCTCGTAGATCTCGTGGAGTGAGACGCCGAGGTCCGACAGCGCCCCTGACATCTCTTTGTTCATCGCCCCGTTGCCCACCAGGTAGAAGTGCCGGTCGCCGAGCTTCTCGAGCAGGGGGGGCACCGACTCGGTGACGCGTCCTCGCAGGCCCGTCCAGTCCTCCGGCGGGCGCGAGAGCGAAATCTGGTACTGGAAGTCGACTGCCTCGTTCACCAGGTCGTCGAGCTCATCGATCAAGCAGATGTCGTCCGCCAACCGCAGGCCCCAGTAGAGGCGGATCGGCCGGTCGAAGCCCCGCTGCGCCAGGACCTTGACCAGTGACATGAACGGGCTGATCCCCACGCCGGTGGCGATCAGGCACAACTGCGTGGTCTCGTCGTCCTTCGGCACCATGGAGCGGCCGGTCGGGCCGCGGAAGTTGATCTCGTCGCCTTCGGACAGTGAGCTCAGATAGCACGAGAGCGGACCGTCGGGCACGACGCGCACCAAGAGCTCGAAGGTGCCGTCATCGCTCGGCGGTGAGAGCACGCAGTAGGGGCTCTTGCGATAGCCGAGGTCACCGACCAGGGCCTGGATGCCCACGAACTGGCCTGGCTTCAGGGTGAAGGGCTGGCCGTCGACGACCTCGAACGACATGCGGATGGTGCCCGTCTCGGTCAGCGGTCGGGTGCCGGTGACCCGGGCGACCCGGTCGTAGCGACTGCTCTTGGTCCACGTGCGTTCGAGGGCGTCGTCTATGGCCGGGCCCATGCCCGGCGAACGAGCCTGGTACCGATCCCGCAAGCCCATCGTCGCTTCCTCGCTGCGCTGGCCGCCACCCACCACTCGCCGGAGCGAGGGCTGCGCCGGGTTGGTCGCTGTGGTCGCTGGGGGCAGTTTACCGCCGTGGTCCCTGGTGGTCAGGCGGAAGGCCGAATCGACCGGCATCGGCGGGTAACATCGTGCCGGTCCAGGGGCGAGCCCTCCTCGTCTCCGACACACTGCGCTCGTAGCTCAACGGATAGAGCATCTGACTACGGATCAGAAGGTTGGGGGTTCGATTCCCTCCGAGCGCGCCACAAACACCCAGCTCAGCAGGGGTGTCGACGTCGACGGAGGTCGGCGAAGGCCCCCGTTGTCACGCTGGTGTCACGCTCGGCGAGCCAGGAGGCGCCCAGATGGGACAGGTGGTCGACCTCGAGCGGCAGCGGGTGGAGGCCCTCGCCCGGGAGCTCGTGCCACAGCTGCAGGAGCGGGGAAG
>JAHWJH010000061.1 GCA_019348555.1 Actinomycetota bacterium | reverse complement strand
GCTCGATGACGACGAGTTCATGGGCAGCACCTTCGCCGACACGCGCGACGCGCTGCTGGAGGACCGCCACCTGACCCACTATCACCTGCCCTACCGTTGGATCGTCCGGGGCGACGACGGTGAGCACCGCTGGATACGCACCTTCCCGTGGCACCCCAACCCGCGTCTTCGGCTGATCCGCAACGTGGGGAGCACCTACTTCCACCGTGGTCGGCTGCACAGCCCGCTCGAGATCGCCGGTGAGGGCCGGGTCGTCGAGCCGGAGGAGGCGGTCGTCTACCACCTCGACCTCGTCTGGCGCGACCGAGCGCAGCGAGAGGCGAAGGTGGCTCGCTATCGCCAGAAGAACGCACCCTCGTGCGAGGAGTACTACCTCTACGAGGAGTACGAGCGGACGCTCGCCACTGAGCCGGTTCTCGAGCCGCTGGTGCGTGAACCGAGGGCCTCCGCCTGCCGAGAGGCCGAGGCTCGTAGCAAGCGGTCGCGGGGAAAGGCCACGCAGGGGATGCCGGCTGCCGTGACCGTCGAGGCGGAGCGAGCCCGCATCTCCGGGTTCTGGTCCAGCGCGCCGCTGTTCTCTGCGGATTACCTCGCCTCGAACACTCCGCCCGTCGTCCTGAGCAACCGTGGGTGCACGGTGGAGGTGAAGGTCCGCAACACCAGTCCGGTGACGTGGTCATGAGCGGACTGGCGCGGGGCCGGGTGGTCCTCAGCTACCACTGGGTGCATCCCGAGCACGGGGTGGTGCTCCGAGACGGCGACCGCTCGCTGCTCCCGCACGCGGTACGACCCGGTGAGGCGGTGACGGTGATCGCGGGCCTCTGGACACCGTACGAGCCGGGACGCTACGTCCTGGAGTGGGACCTGCGCTGCGAGGAGATGAACTGGTTCTCCCAGCGGGGCGTCGAGCCCATGCGCGTCCCGGTGGAGGTCACCGGTGAGGACCGGCTGCTCGATCGCCGCCGTGCCGTGGCCCAGTTGCCGCCACCGCCTTCCTCAGCGGTGACAGCACCGCCGGCGTCGGCCACCGCGCCCGGCACGCCCGCAGGCCCCGGCGCCAGCCTCAGTCGCGCCGGTCGCCGACTGCGGCAGGCCCTGAGGCCTCGCCGCGTCCCGACCGGCGACATCCACGGGCGCAACGTCACACCGCTGCGGGCGGTACGGGTGCTCGACACCCGCGACGGCACGGGCGTGCCCGGAGCCGTCACCGGGCCGGTGGCCGCGGGCAGCGCCGTGGTGCTGGAGGTGGCGGGTCACGCTGGCGTGCCTGACTGGGCTGTCGGTGTCGTGGCCACGCTCTCCGTGCCGTCCGCCACCTACAACGGCTACGTCAAGGTCTCGGCGGACGATGGGCCACCCGCGGCGTCGGCCATCGTGAGCGGCTACTTCAGCGAGGCCAGTCCCTCGGCCGTGCAGGTGCTCTGCCCCCTGCGCGACGGCCGGCTCACCGTGTGGATCAGCGACAACCACCCCGGCACGGCACAGCTCCTGCTCGACGTGGTCGCCTACCTCGGGCCATGACCCGGGTCGAGGCACCCTGTGGTACCGGAAGGTTGCGAAGAGCTGCCGCCTTTCAGCGCCGCTCCACCGCCGCTTGGCGGTACAGGTTGACCATGGCGTCGGCCGTGGTGTCCCAGTCGTAGGCCCGCACCTGACGGTGACCGGCCTCGACGTGGGCGTCCCGGCGGGCCTCGTCGTCGAGCAACCCGGCCAGGGCCGAGGCCAGGGCGTCGACGTCACCGGGTGCCACCAGCGTGGCCGCGTCGCCCAGCACCTCGGGTAAGGCGCCGGCGCTGGTGGCCACCACTGGCACCCCGGCGGCCATGGCCTCGAGTGGCGGGAAGCCGAAGCCCTCGTAGCGAGAGGGGTAGGCCAAGACGGTGGCGTCGCCCACCAGCCCTGAGCGCTGATCGTCCTCGACCCAACCGAGGCGCACGATCCGGTCGCGGTGGTGGGCGGCGTCCAGCGCCTGGCGCAGCGCCTCCGCACCCCACCCGTCGGGGCCGGCGATCACCAGTCGCACCTCGGGGCGGGCACCGGCCACGGCGTCGAAGGCCCGCACCAGCAGCGGCAGGTCCTTGCGGGGCTCGACGGTGCCGAGGGACAGCACGTAGCGCTCGGCGCCGGCCAGGCGTCGCCCGTCGCCCGGGCGGGCGGGCGCGGCGGGCGCGGCGGGAGGGACGCCCGAGTGGATGGCCACCACCCGCTCGGGATCGGCTCCGAGATGGGACACCACCTCCTCGGCCACGAACCGGGAGACGGCGTGCACCCACGCCCCCCGGGCCAGGGCCCGGCGCAACAGTGAGGGAAAGGCCAGGGTGGCGGCGTCGCACAGCTCGGGATGGTGCAGCGAGGTGAGGTCGTGCACCGTCACCACCGCCGCCGCCCGGGCGGTGGGCGGGACCACGAAGTTGGTTCCGTGGGCGACGTCGACGGGACCGGTCCACCACTCCAAGGGAGGGAAGGCGGCGCGCTCCCAGGCCCACCGCAAGGGGCGGGCGGCCATGGGGCGACGGCACACGTCGACGCCGGCGGGGACCGCCCCCACCAGGTGGTGCCGTCCCCGCCAGGTGACGCCGTAGGTCGTCACCGCCACCTGGGTGCGCTCGGCGAGACGTTCGATCAGGGCGTAGGCGAAGGCGCCCACGCCGGTGCGGGCGCCGAGCAGCGGGGTGGCGTCGAGGGCGACGCGGAGACGATCGCCCTCAGCGGCGGTCACCGAGGCAAGGCGTCGTTGCCGGGCCAAGCCGTTCCGCTGGACCTACGACGGCCGCCCGCTGATGGCCGCACCCTACCTGCCCCCCTCCGCTGCGGCTTCTGAGCGAACGCCGACTCCGGCGTGGGCACCGTTCTCTCCGCCCGCCGGGCCGCCCACCTCCCTCTCCTCGCGGTCGCCGTGGGCGCCCTCGTGGACGTTGTCGGCGGCGCTCGAGGAGGAGGCGGCCGGCCGAACCGGCTCGCCGGGCCCACGCCCGTGTCGGTCCGACAGCGTCGGGCGCCCAAGGCGCCGCTCGACGAGGCTCGCACCGATGATGCCGGCCGGGGGCAAGAGCGCCAGTGCCGGCATGAGGAAGCGGTAGTCGAAGGCGACGGTGGCGGACGCCACGAGCAGCGCCAGCAGGGCGCAGCCGGCGAAGGTGGCGGCGGCCCAGCGGAGGCGGCGCAGGTGGGCGGGGATCCGGCCGCAGCCGGCTACCAGGCCGACCGCGAGCGCGAGGGCAAGCAGCGGGCCGGGCGTGTAGCCGTAGCGCTGGTAGCTACGGAGGTGTCGTGCCAGTGGGGCGTCGAGGGAAGGTCGGACCTCGGCCATGCCGAACCCGTGGGCGGCCACCACGGTGCCGTACGACATCGTGGGACCGGGCCACGTCCACTGCCCGACATAGGGGTCGGCGGGCGGGTACAACGGTTCCCAGGGCTGCGGGGTGTGCTCGGTGCGGAAGTGCAACATCTGCGCCGGGTAATCGCGTGGGCCGGTGGTGCGGGATGGCGAGAAGTGGTGGGCGAAGGCGGCCGCGACCGTCGACAGGTAGTCGCCCGGCTGGTTGCGGATGACGTGACGGGCGAAGCTGCCAGCCACCGCGTTGCGGTCGGTCCCGGCCGCGACGTAGGGACGACGTAGGGGCGATCCCGGCATGAACGTGTAGTGGTCGGCCCCGGGTCGCTCGCTCGGCAACTTCTTGTCGCAGAGCGCCTCCTGTGGCGGTGGCAGACGAAGGCGGGCGCAGTCGGCGAAGGGAGCGACCCGGCCGGCCAGGAAGTAGCCGTCGTAGGCGACCAGCCGGTACTGCCCGTGGTGGGCGTGGAACCATGACGCGTAGCCGCCCAGCACCACGGCCGCCGGAACGACCAGGCACGCCAGGCGACGGACGCCGAGCCGGCGGGCGACGACGTAGGCGGCCACCGGCAGCAGCAGGAACACTCCGACGGTCCGGGTGAGGGCGGCCGCGGCCATCAGCACGCCGGCGGCGGCACAGGCCGCAGGAGGAGGACGGTCGGCCCACAGAAGCGCGAACAGCGCGGTGACCACCAAGAAGACGAACAGGGTCTCGGCAAGGACGAACTGCTCGAGGTACACCTGGTAGCCGTCGAGCAGGATCGGTGCGGCTCCCAGTGCCGCCAACCACGACCGAGCCCCCAGGCGCTGCAGCAGCAGGTAGATCAGCACGCCGACGGCCAACCCGAGCAGGTGCTGCACCACGGGGACGACACCGAGACGCCCGGTGACGGACAACAGGCGCAGGAAGACCGGGTACCCGAGGGGACGGATCACGCTCGGGACCAGTTGCTCGGCGTCGTGGAGATAGTCGAAGGAGTCCTGGACGAACTGCATCGCCGGCCGGTAGGCCAGCGTGGTGAGGACGCGCAGTACCAACCCCACCACGACGAACACGCCCATCAGCGCGTGGGTCCGAGCGAAGCCGCGGACGACATCGGTCCGGGAGGACGTCGGCGGAGCGTGGTCCGTCGCCTGAGGGAGGTGCGCCATGTCGACAGCCAGAGGCGGATGACGCTATAGGAGGATCCACGCCAAAGCGGTCATGACGCCGTCAGTGCTTGGCTCGCCTCGCACGGTGCCACCTTCCGCGACGTGCCGGGGCGGAGCAGCAGCCGGGTCCCCTTATCTGGTGACGGCTGGTACCGGCTGTTGCCAATGGTTTCCCCTAGCTCGACGTTCAGCCTCAGCCGGCCAGCCGTCGAGGATGCGCATCACTCCCGAATCGCCTGATCGCCGTCCCGCAGAGTCAATGGAGGTGTCGCATGACGACATCAAATCACATCAGTGTTGTTTCCGCGGTGATCCACCAGCTGGAGAAGCCCTAGAGGGCCAAGCCCAGGCGTCACTGGACGGTCCGGTTAGCGTGCCGGGGGATGAAGAACGCCCTCGGCGAGCCCCAATCCGTCCTGGTGCTCGGTGGCACCTCCGACATCGCCCTGGCCACGGTCAGGTTGATGCTCCCCCGCCGGCTTCGCACTGTCGTGCTGGCCGGGCGCGACCAGGCCGCGATGAGCCGGGTGGCCGACGAGTTGCGGGCCCTCGGGGCGACCACCGTCGGGGTCGAGCCCTTCGACGCGCTCGCCACCGACGATCACGCCACCCTGATCGACAGGGTCTTCGAGCGCCACGGTGACATCGACCTCGCCCTGGTGGCCGTCGGGGTCCTCGGCGACCAGGAGCGCGCCGAGGCCGACAACGCCGAAGCCGTGCGCATCGCCGCCACCAACTACCTGGGTGCCCTCAGCACCTGCTTGCCCCTGGCCCGGCACATGGCCCGACAAGGCCACGGGACGATCGTGGTCCTGTCGTCGGTGGCGGGTGAGCGGGCACGGCGGTCCAACTTCATCTACGGTTCCTCCAAGGCCGGCCTCGATGCCTTCGCCCAGGGGCTGGGTGATGCGCTGCACGGCACGGGCGTGAGGGTCATGGTGGTCAGGCCCGGCTTCGTCCGCTCCAAGATGACCGAGGGGATGCCCGACGTCCCCCTTTCGACGACGCCCGAGGTGGTGGCCAAGGCCATCGTCGAGGGGCTCGCTCGAGGTGCGACGTTGGTGCATGTCCCCCGGTCGTTGCGCTACGTCTTCTCGGCGATCCGCCACCTGCCAAGGCCGCTGTTCCGCAAGCTGCCCATCTGAGCGTTGGTCCCCGTGGCACCGACGCCCACCACGACTGCAGCGTCGCGGCCCGCCCTCGCCGTGGGCCTGCTGCGCTTGCTGCGCCCTCGCCAGTGGTCGAAGAACGTGCTGGTGTTCGCCGCCCCGGGAGCCGCCGGCGTCCTGACCGAGGCAGATTCGCTGGGGGCGACCCTCGTGGCCCTGCTGGCGTTCTGCCTGGCCGCCAGCGGCACCTACTGCCTCAACGACGCCAGCGACGTCGAGGCCGACCGCCTCCACTCGACCAAGCGCAACCGTCCGGTGGCCTCGGGGATCGTTCCCGTGCGCCTGGCCCAGCTCCTGGGCGTGGTGCTGGTGGCCTCTGGCGTCCTCGTCGGCTTCGCCACCGGATCGTGGAAGCTTCCGGCGCTGACCGCGGGCTACGTGGTCCTCACCACGAGCTACACGCTGGTGCTCAAACGCATCGCCGTGCTCGACATCGCCACCGTGGCCGCCGGCTTCGTGGTCAGGGCGCTGGCTGGCGCCGTTGCCACCGAGGTTCCCATCTCCGACTGGTTCCTGGTGGTGGCCTCGTTCGGATCGCTGTTCATGGTCGCCGGAAAGCGCTCGGCCGAGCTCGACCACGGTGGCGACGTGGCCGGCCAGCGAGCCGTGTTGTCGCAGTACTCGACCCAGTTCCTGGTCTACGTCAGAGCCGTGTCGTCGGGCGTGGTACTCCTCGCCTACACCCTCTTCGCGCTGGAGAAGGCGGATGTGGGAGGCGGCTTCGTGTGGTTCGAGCTCTCGATCGTCCCGTTCACGCTGGCCATCCTCCGCTACGCCTTGCGCCTCGATCAGGGCGGGGGCGGCGCTCCGGAGGACATCGTGCTCGGTGACCGGGTCCTTCAGGCTCTGGGGCTGGTGTGGAGCGTGGTCTTCGCCTTGGGCGTCTACCGCTCATGAAGCGCGACGGCGCTCGTCCGCTGACGGGCTGGGGCCGGACGGCACCCACGGTGTCGACCGTCCTCACTCCCGAGAACACCGACGAGGTGGCCGCCGCCATGGCCTCGGCTCCCGAGCGCGGGGTCATAGCTCGGGGCTTGGGCCGCAGCTACGGCGACCCGGCTCAGAACGCCGGCGGGGCGGTGCTCGACTGCACCGGCCTGGCCGGGCTCTGCTCCATCGACCTGGAGGGCGGAGTGGTGGTGGCCAGGGCGGGCACGTCGCTCGACGACCTCATGCGCTGGCTGTTGCCACTGGGCTGGTTCGTGCCCGTCAGCCCCGGCACACGGTTCGTCACGGTGGGGGGAGCCATCGCCAGCGACATCCATGGCAAGAACCACCACCTCGACGGCAGCTTCTGCCGGTGGGTCGAGTGGATCACCCTGCAGCTGCCCACGGGCGAGCGGGTGGTGGCCAAGCCCCACGGCCCGACGGCGGGGCTGTTCTGGGCCACGGCCGGCGGCATGGGGATGACCGGCGTCATCCTCGACGCGGCCGTACGCCTCCATCCCGTGCCCAGCGCCTCCGTGGTGGTCGACACCGAACGGGCGACGGACCTCGACGACTGCATGGCCCGCATGGAGGCAGGTGACCACCACTACCGCTACTCGGTGGCGTGGATCGACTGTGTGGCCACCGGGCGCTCACTTGGGCGCTCGGTGCTCACGCGCGGCGACCACGCCACCATCGACCGCTTGCCCGCCCGCCGCCAGGCCGCTCCCCTGCACTTCAGCCCCGGCCAGCACCTGGCGACGCCCCCGTGGATGCCGCCGGGTCTGTTGAACCGGGCGAGCGTGGCTGCGTTCAACCAGCTGTGGTTCGCCAAGGCACCCCGCCGGCGACAGGGTGAGATCCAGTCGATCGCTGCTTTCTTCCACCCTCTCGACGGCCTCGCCGGCTGGAACCGCCTCTACGGCCCCCGCGGCTTCCTCCAACACCAGTGCGTGGTTCCCTTCGGTGCCGAGACGAGCCTGCGCCGCATCGTGGAACGGCTCGTCAGCTCGCGCACCGCCTCCTTCCTGGCCGTGCTCAAGCGCTTCGGACCGGGCACTCCGGGCCAGCTCTCGTTCCCCGTGCCCGGATGGACCCTGGCCCTCGACCTCCCTGTCGGCGCCCCCGACCTGGGACCGGTGCTGGACGAGGTCGACGAGATGGTGGTGGAGGCCGGCGGGCGTCTCTACCTGGCCAAGGACTCGCGGATGCGCCCCGAGCTGCTGCCCCTGATGTACTCCCGCCTGGACGAGTGGCGGGAGGTGCGGGCTCTGGTCGACCCCGCCGGGGTGCTGCGCTCGGACCAGGCCCGCCGCCTGGGCCTCTGAGGGCCCGGCCGGGGTCACCCGTCGGCGTCGGGCAGGACCAGGAGTGGCAGGGGCCGGCGGGGCCGCACGAGCACGCCCACGTCGGCACGCGCCAGCAGCTCCCGGTCGCCGAGGGAGTCGCCGTAGGCGTAGACGTAGGTGCCCGCCGCCGCATCCGTGCCCCCGTACCCGGCCAGCCAGGCGTCGAGGCGCTTCACCTTCTCGGGGCCTCGGCAGTTGCGCCCGGCCAGGCGCCCGGTGAGCCGGCCGTCGCCACCCACCTCCAGCCCGCTGGCCAACACGGCCTCGACCCCCAGCCGCCGGCCGAGGGGTCCGAGGTAGACCTCGGGCGAAGCCGAGACCAGCACGACGCGGTGCCCGGCGCCCAGGTGCTCGCCGAGCCGGTGGCGGGCATCGGGTCGCAGCCGCCCGCGGTCGACGACGAAGTCGGCATAGGCCTCGCCGGCGGCGGCCAGCTCCTCGGCGTCCCGTCCGGCCAGGAGGCCGAGGAGCAGGGCATCCTTCACCGCATCGCGATCGGCCCGGCCCACAGCCATCCGCGACAGGGCGATGCCGTTGGCCGCCAACCCGCGGGCCAGTCGCTGCGTGCCGCAGACCCGCTGGAGGAAGGGCAGCAAGGTGTCGCGCCGGGTCAGGGTGCCGTCCACGTCGAAGGCGGCGACGGTGCGAGGGGTTCCCGTCACGGTTCCTCGGTCACGGTCGACCGTCGTTCAGACGGTCAGGAACGACGAGTTGGCCCAAAGGCCCATCAAGAAGCCTTGCAGGAGGGCTCCGGCGATGGTGATGGCGTGGTCCAGCCCGGGCCGAGAACGGGTGAAGCGGGCAACCACGATGTACAGGGGGAATATCACCGCGGAGTAGCGGACCAGGGAGCTGAACGAAGGACCGTAGGCGAGCGGAAGGAGCACGGAGATGAGGGCGAAGGTGGCGTAGGCCACGCCCAGCTTCCTCATGAACGCGACGGTCACGGCCAGCACGGCGAACATGTACCACGCGTTGAACCGGTTGAAGACGTCGCCGACGGTCATCTCCCGCCACAGCGCGGAGAGGGGGTTCTGGAGATAGTGCCCCCAGCCGGTGGCCTGGATGTGGGCGAAAGCCAGAGCGTCGCCTGTCAGCTCGTAGTTCAGCCACATGAACACGCCTATCCCGGCGGGGAGCCCGGCCAGCCAGAGCACGTCCGGTCGCAGTCGGCGCAGCGAGAAGCCCCGTTGGTCGAGGTAGATCCACAACAACGGAGCACCGGCGAGGACGCCGGGGCCACGGGAGAGCGTGAGCAGGAAGCCACAGATCCCCACCAGCCACCACCGTTGCGTACGGGCGAAGTAGAAGCACATGACCACCAGTGCGAGGTAGAGCGACTCGGTGAGCATGCCGGAAAGGAAAAAGGCGCCGGGCGCGGCGAAGAGGTACTTCACGCTGCCTCTCGCCGTGGCCACGTCGTGGTCGAGCAGGACCAGGCGGTACAGGAAGAGGCACGCCACCAACAACGCCGCGTTGGCGACCACCAGGCCACCGATGAAGACGTTGTCGAAGAGCCAACCAACCGCCCGGGAAAGGAGTGGGAAGAGCGGAAAGAAGGCGTAGTTGGCGAAGGGACCTTCCAGGAGATCCGGCTGGTAGCCGACTTGGGCGATGCTGATGTACCACGAGCTGTCCCAGGCACCCCAGACATCGAGGAACGAGAACCTCGAGAACACCGGGCCCGCCCCGAGCGGCATCGGTCGTAGGACCGGCCCGGGCACGAGCGCCCGGGACACCAGGCCGATGACGGTGAGGGTGATCCTCGTGACGACGAACAGGATGGCGAGCCGGCTCGCCTCGTGGGCCCATGACGGCTCGCCCGGCACGGGTGGGTGGAGGTCGTCCTCACCGCTGGCGCCGGCCATCAGGGCCGCGTCGGCGCCGTCCCCGGTGGCGGCGAGCCCCGCTGGCGGCGACCCGTTCACCGAGCGGTCATCAGTGGCCACCTCGGCTCGGAAGAGCCGTCTCGTGCTTCCGGGAGCCGGGTCGGCCCACACCGCCTCAACCGGTCCCCGCCACCGAAACCATGCCGGCGGCACCGTAGTAGCCTTGTCAGACCCACGTCCAAGGGCGGGCCCGATGAGGCGCACCTGCCGGTGCGCGGCTGGCGGTGTAGCGTTCTCGGCGTTCCTGGCCTCTAGCCGACGCCCGTGCCCGCGCCGGCACAAGCTCCGGAGACGAACCCAGATGCGCAACGGAGACGTCACGTCTGCGGGGCCCGATCGCGGCCAGGGGCGGCCAGGACCGCGCCGAGGGCTGAGCGAGGCGGTGGTGGCCACCGGGCTGGGTGTGCTGTTCGCCCTGGCCGCCGGGCTCCAGCTGTTCTGGGGCCAGGACGTCGGGCTGGCCGACAACGGTGACGGCTTCCGCCTGATGTGCCACTTCGGTCTCCTGAAGACCGTCGACGTGATCGCCAACCCCCTGGTGTTGCAGTACGCCCCGGTGCCGTACGGCTGCGCCCCCGAGCTGGCGTACCTGTCGTCCCAGGAGTGGCTGGTGCGGCCGGCGCTGTGGGCCTACCGGCTGCGATACGGCGCCGATGCTGGCTTCGACCTGCGCGTCCTCGGCCTCGTGCACTCGGCGCTGTTCGGCCTGCTCCTCGCCGCTTTCTACCTGGCGCTGCCCGGTCGCCGCCGGGCGAGGGTGCTGACGACCGTGCTCGCCGGCGTCCTCCTGGCCGACATCACCTTCGTCACCTACTTCGTGTCCCCGTTCAGTGAGCCCGCCACCTTCCTCGGGCTCTTGGCCGTGGTGGCGGCGGCGACGTGGTATGTCAGGGCTCGGGGCGCTCTGTGGGTTCCGCTCGTCGTCTTAGTCGGGGCCACGGTGTTCGTGGTGCTGGCCAAGTCACAGACGTTCGTGTTCGCCGTGCTGGTCGCGCCCGTCCTGCTGTCCAGAACAGTGGACGTCGGTGCCCTGTCGGGCAGGTGGAGGGGGCGGGTCATCCCTGCGGCGGCGTGCGTGGTGCTGCTCGCCACCGCTGGTGGGAACCTCGCGCAACAGCCGCCGTTCTTCGCCGAGGTCAACAACCACAACTTGGTGTTCCGGACCCTGCTCGTCGATGCTCCCGATCCGGCGGCGGTCCTGCGGTCGTTGGGCGTGCCCGAGGACCTGGTGCGCTATCGGGGTACGGGCTACTTCGACGCAGCAGCCGCCGGCAAAGCCGAGGACAGCCAATACCAGGAGTTCCAGCGCGTCGTGGGCCGGCGGGAGCTGATCACCTACCTCGCCACGCACCCCCGCCACTGGTTCCCACTGCTTCGCGCCGGCATCCAGGCGGTTGCCGAGCTGCGCACCCCCTACCTCTCGAACTACCCGGCTCCGTCCGGAGACCAGTTGCTCGCTCCGAGGCCGAACCCGAGCGAGCGACTGCTCGGTGCGTTCGGGGGGGCGGGCTGGCTCGTACTGCTCGTCGTCTGGGTGGCGGCCATCATCTCCGGAGCCGTGGTCTTGTACCGTCGCTCCTCCGCCACGGACGCCAAGGCGCTGGGGGCGGCCTGCTACCTGCTCGGCGCCACCGCCTCGAGCCAGGTGGTGATCGCCGTCGTCGGCGACGGCTACTACGAGTTGGTGAAGCACACCGTGTTGGCCGGGTACGCCACGGCCCTGCTCCTCGCTGTCGCCGCCGGCGCCCTCGTGTCCGTTCGCAGGACGGCGCGCGAGCAGCCGACGAGGGAGCGACCCGACTCTCGCCCCGCCGTTCACCCGGCGCCGGCGCCGGCGACGTCAGGGATCGATCCGCCATACCCCACCCAGTGACACCACGCCGCCATCGGTCTCGTGCGGGTTGCCGGGGTCCACGTCGAAGCGGACGGCACGGTGGCGATGGTCATAGGTGTGCAGGGCGGCGTAGTCGGTGACGGCGGCGGATGCGTCGTAGGTGCCGGGAAGGATGAGGAGCCGCTCGACGACGAGGTCGACCACACCGGCTCCGTCGATCTTCTCCGGCGCCGACTCCAACTGCCGGGTGTTCGGCCGGGTGACCTCCACGCCCTCGAGGGTGTGCAGGACCATGGCGAACACCGGCCGCTCGATCGGTTGGCTGGTCGTGTAATGGAGCCGGAAGGTGACCGCATCACCGGTCCGGACCCTGGTGGTGGGCTCGCCGGAGGCGTCCAGCAGTTCGATCCGTTCCAGGCGTGCTTCTCCCGACCCCCACCGAGAACCTCTCCCGCCCTCGTCCTCGCGGCCCATGTGCACGTGGTCGAGGTAGGAGTCGACCACCTCGTCGGCCGGGCCCACCTTCCGCATGGCGCCCTTCTCGAGCCAGCCCACCACGTCGCAGAGCGAGCGCACCGACCCGAGGTCGTGGGAGACGATGACGACGGTGGTGCCATTGGCCTTGAGCTGGAAGAACTTCTCGTTGCACCTCCGTTGGAACTCCTCGTCGCCGACGGCCAACACCTCGTCCACCAACAGCACGTCGGGATCCACGTTGATGGCCACCGAAAAGCCCAGGCGCACGTACATCCCCGAGGAGTAGTTCTTGACCGGGGCGTCGATGAACCGCTCCAGGCCGGCGAATCCGACGATCTCGTCGAACTTCCGGTCGAGCTCCTTCCTGCCCAGGCCCAGGATGGACCCGTTGAGGTAGACGTTCTCCCGGCCCGACAGCTCCGGGTGGAAACCGGCACCCAGCTCGAGCAGCGCCGAGACCTTGCCGTCGACGGAGATGTGGCCGGCGTCCGGTCGCAGGATCTTGGCGATGCACTTGAGCAGGGTGCTCTTGCCCGAGCCGTTCTCGCCGATGAAGCCGAAGGTCTTGCCCGAGGGGATCTCCAGGGAGACGTCGCGCAGCGCCCAGTGCTCCTCGTAGCGGCTGCGGCCCCGCCGCATGAGGGTGGCCTTCAGGCTCTGGTTGCGCTCCTGGTAGAGCCGGAAGCGCTTGGAGACGGCGTCGACGGTGACGGCGGCGCTCATCGTCGCCGTGAGGCTCGACGGGTCACAGCTCCTCGGCCAGCTTGGGCTCGAGGCGGTTGAACACCACCAGGCCGATGGCCAGGGCCAGCCCCGACACGGCCAGCAGGTAGGCGATGTCGCCGACCGGGGGGAAGCGGAGGTCGTAGAGCAGGTCTCGGTAGGCCTCCACGAAGCGGACCATGGGGTTGAGCTCGTAGATGGCCCTGAGGGGCAGGTCGAACCCGAACAGCTCGACGGTGGTGGGCACCACGGTCAGGGGATAGACGATGGGGGTGCTGTAGAACCAGAACTGCAGCAGGATGGCCATCAGGTGCTGCACGTCACGAAAGTAGACGTTGAGCACGCTGAGCAGCAGGCCGATGCCGATCACGAACACCGCCTGCACGGCCACCAGCACGAGGACCGCCGGCAACCACGGCAGCACCATGTTCCCGACGATCAGGAGGGCCACGGCGAACACCGCCAGCTCGATCAACAGCGACACCAGCCAGGACGCCACGTTGGCAGCCACCAGGATCTCTCGGGGGAAGTAGACCTTCTGGATGAGCGTGGCGTTGCTGATCAGGGCGGTCATTCCCCCGTTCATGCCGTTGGACAGGAAGTTCCACGGAAGCAGGCCGCAGAGCAGGTAGAAGGCGAAGACGTTCATGCCACTGGGGTCACCCGGGGGGATGCGAACCCTCAGGAACACCAGGAACACCACGGTGAAGATGGCCATGGTGACCAGCGGGTTGAACAGCGACCACGCCCAGCCGAGGACCGAGCGCTTGTACTTTCCCCGGAGCTCCCGCAGCGTGAGGTTGACCATGAGCTCCCGGGCGTTCGAGAGTTCGGTCAGCGTGGCCATGGGCGTTCTCCGAGGCACGGGGCCGCAGGGGATGCGGCGCCGATGCCCGCGTCGAGGAGCGCCGATGATGCCACGGCCCTCCCGGCGGCGGGCGAATCGGTGGCGGTGGGGGCCGGCGGCGTGCTGGGTGACGCCCTGACTCCGGGGGAGCCGGGGCTAGGGTGGCCGGTGATCAGGTCGTCGAGGCGGGTCGGGTGGAATTGACAGGCGTCAAGCAGCCGGGGAC
>JAHWJH010000060.1 GCA_019348555.1 Actinomycetota bacterium | reverse complement strand
AGGTCACGGCGTCCCGACGCCAGTCGCGCGACCGCAGCCGGAAAGAAGTCGCGCGAGCGAAACTGCGAGCCCGACGCCGGCGCCTCGACGTACCGCGTCCACGCCGCATGCCCAGAGACGAACGAGAGTGCGTTTCCCGCGTTCGGGCCGACGACGAGGACCCCGCTCTCGAGCTCCAGGGCCACGAGGCGCTCGCCCTCGTTCTCGGTCCGCGGGTGGAACGCGTCCTGGCGCGGAGCGACGTTGTGGAAGACGACGCGCTCCGCAGGGCCCTCGGTGAGCGCCAGCTGAGCGATGCAGAAGCCCGCCGCGAGCGTGTCGAAGGGCGCGACGGGCGTGACCACGACCGTCGCCTCGAGCAGGGCCGCCAGACGCTGCTGGACCTCGGCGAACGCCAGGTCGCCGTGGCCGTAGTCGGCGATCAGGTGGAGCAGCACGAGACGTCGCAGCCTAAGGTCGGTTGGCGCGCCCGCCCGCAAGAGCTCGTCGTGGTCCGCGTGGCCGGCGTGCAGCGGGGGACGGTGCGACCGAGCCTTGGTAGCGGCCACGGGAGCGCCACCAGTGCTCGGCTTCGGCGCCCCTCATGAGGTCGCGGTGTGGTGGCGGCGACGGTGATCCCGGCCCCGTCGCCTCCGTATGCAGCGTGTGAAAGCCACGCCACCAGCCCTGAGGGGTCCCGCACCCGATCGGGTCGCCATCGTCCACGAGCGCCTGACCGAAGTCGGTGGTGCGGAGCGGGTTGTCGAGCAGCTGCATGCCATGTGGCCCGAAGCTACCGTCTACACCTCCGTCATCGACCCGAGCGCGGTGCCCGCCGGCCTTGCTGATGCCGACATCCGCACCACCCCCCTTCAGACCCTGTACCGGGGGGGCGGTCGCTACGCCCACCTCCTTCCTCTCCTCCCAGCGGCGATGCGCACGCTCGACCTGCGCTCGGCGGACCTGGTCATCTGCAGTCATCACGCCTTCGCCAATGGCGTCCGTGTGCGCCCCGGCGTGCCCGTGATCTCCTACACCCACACACCCGCTCGTTGGGTATGGGATGGCGAGATGAGGCGCCACGAGCAGGGCGGCACCCTCGGCAGACTCGCCCTGGACGTGTTCGCTCGAGTCCACCGCCCGGTCGACGCCAGATGGGCTCGACGGACCACCCACATCGTGGTCAACTCCCGCCACGTCGCCGAACGGGTATGGCGCTGGTGGGGCAGGATGCCCGAGGTCATCTCCCCACCGGTTGACGTCGAGCAGTTCACCCCCGACGCCAGCGTCGAACGGGAGGACTTCTTCCTTCTGGCCGGTCGTTTGGTGCCCTACAAGCGACCGGAGGTGGCCGCGGCGGCCGCCGTACGTGCCGGCGTGCGACTCGTCGTGGCCGGAGAAGGAAGATCCCGTTCGGCAGTCGAGGCGCTGTCGGGCAAGAACGTCGAGGTGCTCGGGGCCGTCGACGACTACACGCTTCGAGACCTCTACCGTCGTTGCCGAGGCCTCGTCTTCCCCGGAGAGGAGGACTTCGGGATCGTCCCGGTCGAGGCGCAGGCCTGCGGCGCGCCGGTGCTCGCCCGCCGCGTGGGCGGTGTGCTCGACTCGGTCGTCGACGGGGTCACGGGAACGTTGTACGGCGTTCGTCACGCCAACGACGAGGTGGGGGCCTTGGCCGCTGCCATGGGCTCGTTCGAAGACCATTGCTTCGATCCTGGGATCATCTCCACCCACGCAGCCAACTTCTCCAACGATGCGTTCCGACGACGGTTCCGGCGGACCGTGGAGCACGTGCTCGATCACACCGTCGCCGAACGCCGCCTGCCGCCCACGAGCTTCCCGCCTGTCGAGCGCCCACTGGTGGCGGCGTGAGCGCCGGTCAACCAATCCCCTCGGAGCTGGCTCCCCGACCCGGCCTCGACGGTCATGAACACGAGGCCGACCACATGCTGCGCCAGGTCCTCGGTCACCTCGACCGAGTCGATGAGGAGCATCAGCGCTTCTTGTCCGAGGCTCGGAGGCAGATCTCGGAGCTGCACTTCGAGGCGGTCTCCACCAAGGCGACCGCCGACAAGACCGCCCGCCAGATCCTCAGCGATGCACAAGCTGAGGCATCGGCGATGCTGCAGGCTGCCCGGGAGGAGTGCGTCGGTGTCAGGAACGAGATGGCCGGAACGCTCGAGAAGCGGATCGGGCTCATTCTGGAGGACGCCCGTAGGGCGAGCGACGAACTGCTCGAAGCTGCCACCGCAGACGCTGAGCGACTCCGCTCCGAGGCGGCCACCGCCAAGGAGTCGGTCCTGAGCGCGGCGCGAGCCGAGGGGATGAAACTGGTGGAGGACGCTCTGCGGGCGGCGAGCCGCATCCGCTCGGAAGCCGAGGCCGTCGCCCAGCCTGGCCTCCACTCGGAGCACGCCACCAGACCAGGGACCTCGTCGCTGAGCTCGCAACCAGGATCGCGCCATGAAGGCGAGCCGGTGCTCCGGCGACCCGGTTACAACGGTGACGGCACAGCGGCCGGTGACAGGACCAGCCCCGCTCTGGACCAGATGGGACAGGCCCTCGAGCGGCTGTCGGGGACGATCGACGCCATGGCGGAGGGTGCGCCCGAGACGGAGCCCCCGCGCCAGGAAGAGCCCGGGCAGGCAGATCCCGCTTCTGAACCGGTCGACGCGTCGCTGCCCCTGATGGGCTCGCGTGGGCAGCAGGCGCCACCACCCCCCATGCCGGCGGAGCGCGTCGATGCCGAGGCGCCGCTCCGCCCGTTCGAGCGTCGACCCAACCGCTCGCCCCACGTCGGCTCGCACCCGTCGGATTGCAGCGATCCTGGCACGGCCGACGCCCGACGGATATGGCGGTTTCGCAACAACTGACAGACGACCTCGCCGGGGTCTCAGCATGAGGCAGGACGATCCGAGGAGCGGGGTGCTTCGTACGGTGCGTGACCACCAGCACTGCGCTTCCGGGCGCGCCCTGCCACTCTCCCACCTACAACTGGAGGTCGAGTGAATCCCGTAGCCTTCCGTCGGCACGGCATCGGCGAGTCGCCAGGCGTTCGCTCCTCCCGCCGTGTCCGCTTGGGCCTCCTGGTCGCCCTCGGTGACGCCGCCGGCCTGATCATTGGCATGGCCGTGCTCCCTTCCGCACAGCTCACCGTGGTCTGTGTGGTGTTGGGTCTCGTCGTGCTGGCCGCCCGAGGCCATCACCGGATAGGGCTCACGCCCTCGATCGGAAGCGACGCCGTGGGCGTCATCGGTGCCGTCGCCGTCACCGTGCTGGTGGTCGGTGTGCTCCAGGACGCACCGGAGACGAGCGCCGCTCTTCTGCACGCCGGACTGGTGGCTACCGTGGAAGTCCTCCTTCTCCGACTGCTCCTCTACCGGATCGTACGGATGCTGCGGACTGACCGAGTTCTGGTCGAGCCCACGGTGGTGCTCGGTGCCGGCACCTTCGGGGTCGAGGTCGCTCGGGTCCTCGCCGTGCACCCCGAATACGGGCTGGCCCCCATCGGGTTCGTCGACGACGTAGCTGACGAGGAGCTGCCACTGCCGCTGCTTGGACCGGTCGCCTCACTGGAGACGGTGCTCTCCGAGCACGGCGCGCGCCACGTGGTCCTTGCCTACGGACCCACGGCGGACACCGGCTTGGTCGACGTGGTCCGCGCCTGTGATCGCATGGCCGTGGAGATCCACATGCTCCCTCGCCTCTTCGAGCTGGGGTGCTCCACCACCGAGGAGGTGAGGGGACTCCCGCTCGTGCGCCTCGGGCGCTCCCTCGCCCATCCCGCCGCACGCCGGGGCAAGCGGGTCTTCGACGTGGTCGGGGCCGGGGCCGCCCTCGTCCTGGCCGCTCCGCTCATGTCCGTGATCGCCCTGCTCGTCCGCGTCTCCAGCCCAGGACCGGTGCTGTTCCGCCAGCGACGTGTCGGGCAGCACGGCAGGACCTTCGACCTCCTCAAGTTCCGCTCGATGCGCATGAACGACGAGTCGGACACCCAATGGTCGGTCCACGGCGACCCGCGGGTGACTGCGGTGGGGTCGGTCCTGCGCCGCACCAGCCTCGACGAGCTGCCGCAGCTGTTCAACGTGTTGCGGGGCGAGATGTCGCTCGTCGGGCCCCGGCCTGAGCGCCCTGTCTTCGCCGAGCGGTTCGACCAGGAGGTCGCCGGCTACCGGTATCGCTACCGCGCTCCGGCCGGCATGACGGGCTGGGCCCAGGTCAATGGGCTCCGTGGCGATACGTCGATCGAGGAACGGGCGCGCTTCGACAACCACTACATCGAGAACTGGTCACCGTGGAGAGATCTGGTGACGCTGGCCCGCACCGCCGGTGAGCTGTTCGGAGGCGGGGAGCCTGAGCCCGCGACCGAAGACGTCGAAACCAAATCGGTGGTTCCGTCCGTCCCCGCGCCCGTTGGCGAACCCGCGGCCTGATTCGCCGTCGCAGGGTTGCAGGATGCTCGCGTCGGGTCCCCGAAACGGTCCGGAGACCATGGCCGCCCGGTCTGGGTCCGGAGCGGCGTTCGAGGCCATCGCCCGGCTCCCGGACGAGCGACCTCAACGACCCGCCTCCAGTCGCCGGGTGGCCAGACGGTGGCGGGTGGCGGCTCTCGTCACGACGGTGTGGCTGCTCCTCGTCGGCGTCCAGATCGCGCTCGCCCGCAACGATGCTCTCGCCGGCCGAGCGGCGACCGTGCGGGCGACCCAGGCGCTCGGCTCCGGGATCTTCGGAGCTGAGGCGGCGGAGGCAACATTGCGGCGGGCTCAGGTTTCGTTCGCCAGCGCCAGCGCCAGGCTGCGCGCCCCGTTTCTCCAGCCGATGCTGGTCGTCCCGGTCGTCGGTCGACAGCTGCGGTCCTTCACGGCCCTGACGGCTGCGTCGACCCGGCTCACCGACGTCGGCGCCACCGAGCTCCACTCTCTGCGCCGCGACATCGCCACTGCTGCCGGCGCTGGCCCGGGCCGGGTGGAAGGTCTTCGCCGCGTCGCTGCGGCCGCCAACCGGGGAGAACGGGTGCTGGCCGCCGTGGAGCTCGGACCCGAAGCGCACCTGCTCCCTTCCCTCGCCTCGGCACGGTCGGAGCTCGAGAATCGGGTCGTCGAGGCCCGCAGCTCGCTGCAGCGGGCCGGCGTCGTCACTGACGTGGTGGCCGACCTCCTCGCCGGGCCCAGCCGCTACCTGGTGCTGATCGGAAACAACGCCGAGATGCGAGCGGGCTCCGGCATGTTCCTCACCGCCAGCACCCTCGAGAGCAGGGGCGGGTCGCTCGTCCTCGGCCCGGTGCGCTCGACCGCGGATCTCGTGCTCCCCGACGAGGGGCTGGAGGGGCCTTCCGATCTGCAGGGCCGCTGGGGTTGGCTCCGCCCGGGGCGGGAGTGGCGCAACCTCGGCGTATCACCTCGTTTCGAGGTCACCGGTCAGCTGGCCGCCCGGATGTGGCAGGCCGTCGACGGCACGCCGGTGGACGGGGTCCTGGGTATCGACGTCGAGGGCTTGCGGGCGCTGATCGCCGCCACCGGACCGGTGGAGGCTGCAGGAACGTCGCTCGACGCCGGAACCGTGGTCGAGTATCTGCTCCATGGGCAGTACGTCGGCCTTCCCGAGACCGGGCATCCCGAGGAGGCGGACCAACAGCAGCGCCGGGACCAGCTCGGTGAGCTGGCGGCCGGAGCGATCCGAGCCGTCGAGGGAGGTTCGTACGACGTCGCTGTGCTGGCGTCGGAACTGGCCCGGGCGGCATCGGGGCGCCATCTCCTCGTCTGGTCGGCTGACCCCCGAGCCCAGCAAGCATGGGAGACGGCCGGTACGAGCGGGACGCTGGAGCCGGACTCCCTGCTCGTCGCCGTGCTGAACCGAGGTGGCAACAAGCTCGACCGCTTCCTCGAGGTGTCGCCTCGCCTCATCGGCCAGCGTCGAGCCGATGGCACGCACGTAACCATCGAGGTGGTCCTCGCGAACCAAACCCCTCTGGGGGAGCCGGGCTACGTCGCCGGGCCCCATCCGCTCCTGGAGGTGGCGAAGGGCGACTATCTCGGGATCGTGAGCGTCAACGTCCCCGGTTCGGCCCTCGAAGTGCGCATGGACGGCAGCCCGCCGCTCGTGGCCGACGGTCCCGATGGTCCCAGTCGCGTCATCGCCACGCCGGTCCTGGTGCCCGCCGGGGCCACCCAGCGGGTGATGGTGCGCTTTCGCCTACCGGCCGGAGCCGCCCGCCTGCGCGTCGAACCCTCGGCCCGGATCCCTCCACAGGAGTGGCGCATGGGGTCCGAGGTGTGGGAGGCCACAGCACCCCGCCGGGTCGAGTGGTGACGCCTGGAGTCCTCACGAGAAGGGTGCCCTTGGCGCCGAAGCCTTCCGTGGCCAACCTCGGCGGGGCCCCGGGCCGTCGGGTAGCCACCGTCGCGCGATCTCGCGACCGTGCCGGCCAGGAGCGAGACCGGCGGCCACGAACCAGGCGGACCGCCGGAGCCTGCTCGGCCAACAGAAGAGCGGGTTGCCGAGAGACGCCTTCACCCCCGAGGCTACGAGCGCCAAGTGACGGTCGCCGGCGAGCGGGTGGTGTGCTGGGTCGAGACGCAGCGAAGCCAGCCGGTAGCCGAGAAAGGCCGCGTCCCGAAGATCGGTGGCGGCCTCTGGCACCCCGTCGATGCCCAGGTCCGAAGCCAGGCGGCGAACGTGCTCGTGGCCGAGCTCGATCAGCGCGATCTTCCTCCAGAGCCATTCCGTGCCTACCTCTGTGGACAGGAAGTCGTTGGCACCGTGCAAGCGGTAGTTGGCGGCCACGAAGCCGACGGAGCGAACCGGCCCCAGGAGCGGCATCAGCTCCGCCAGGTATGCGTCGCAATACGTCCAGTAGTGCTCGCTCGGGAGGGGCAGCACCCTACGCAGGGCGCGAGCGGCGTAGACATTGGCCGAGTTCGGTGGCCATGGGTAGGTGCGGAACCGCAACACATGGCGACGGAAGTCGCCACTGCGCTGGTCGCCGGGGCGGGGCGGGATCGTGACGCCGAGATCGACCCCATCCCCGTCGACCAGGCGCATCATGAACTGCACCTTCGAGAGGTCGGGACAGACGGCTAGCTCATCGGCCGCCGCCGCCGCCATCCCTGGCTCCAGCACGTCGTCTGCGTCGAGGAAGACGACAAGTTCGCCTGAGCAAGCGGCGAAACCGGTGTTGAAGGCGGAGCCCTGCCCGCCGTTCTCCTTGTAAACGGCCACGATGGAGTCGGCGTAGCCGTCCATCACCTGGCGGGAAGTGTCGGTGGAGCCATCGTCGACGACGATCACCTCGACATCACGCCAGGTCTGGCTCAGGGCGCTGTCGATGGCCTCGGGCAAAAATCGCGCGTAGTTGTGATTGGTGATGCAGATGCTCACCAGCGGAGGCATGAGCCGTCGTTCAACGAGTTCGTGGGGCCGGCCAACATGGGGGCGCCCCGCATACCTTCAGGGACCGCCAGGCCGGCCAGGGTCAAGATCGTCGGCGGTAGGTCGAAGGCCGAGCGATGCCCCAGGTCGGCGCCGGCGGGGATGCCGGGACCAACGGCGAGGACAAAACCGTTCGAGCTGTGGCTGCCGGTGCGCGCATGCGGGAACGGACCCACGATGCCGACGCCCGGGTGCTCGAGGGCATCCAGCGCCTCCTTCCAGACGATCATCAAGTCGGCATCCGGGCCCTCCGGGGCCATGGGATCGTCGTCGCGGAGGAAGACCACGTCGGCGACAGCCGGCCGGCCGGTACGGGGATCGCGGCATTGGCGAATGGTCACCACCGCCTCGTCTCGCACCTTCCTGTAGTCAGCTGGATCCACCACCCCCCGGCCCTCCCGGCCACGGATGTTCAGCCGGGCATGCGCGTCGCCGTAGGTCGGCACCACGAACCACCGCATCTCCGACCAGTGGCGCTGGTACCACGATGCGACCTGGAAATCGAGATCTTCGCGGACGTCCCCGGTGCCGGGCTGGAGGACATGGGTCGCCGGAGGGGTGGTGGACCACATCGGTCCCACCGTGGTGCGCCCGGACTTGCCCGCCATCCGTCGGGCCAGCTGGTACATCGGCGCCGGCGCTCGGCGCAGGGAATGACGAAGTAGGTCCCGGGGGCCATCCGTGAACCGCTCCTTCATGTATCCCTGCCAATTCTGGTGCCGTGCGGGGACCACCGGTGGATAGCCTGCGGCGGCCCAGCCTTGCTGGTCGGGGTCGCGCAGCAGCGGCCTCCCGAAGTGGAGCCGGTGGGCGAGTTCGGGCAGGAGCACCGTGGCCGGGACATCGTCGGAAGGCTTCATCCCGTGAAGGGCAAAGACCACGAGGGTGGCATCGGGCGGTAGCGAGGCGACGAAGCGGCCCACCGCGTCATCGACGGCCTGGAGCACCGACAGGAACCGGGCGCCGGCGAGCTCGCTCGTGGGGGCCACACCGTGGAGCGGGTGGGCGTCGTCGATCCCGTGCCAGAAGTGGTGGCCAACGCTGTGGACCTCGGACATGCAGGTCAGGAACAGCCGCCAGTCCGGTACCCGCTGCTGGAGCCACCCGGTGACGTCGATCCTGCGGTGAGCACCCACGGTGCACGCCTCCGCCAGGTTGTCGATGTAGTCCGGCTCGTACCAACCGATGTCGAAGTCGTTGCCGAACGCCGGATTGATACCGAAGCGCCGGTCGATCTCGGTCAGCAATCCTGTCGGCCGAGAGGCGCGGGCGTACTGGGGGGAGTGGGCGCCCCAAGCCGTTATCTGATCGCCGCCGACGTCGTCGGCTATGACGGCATGGATGAGGTCGAAGGCCACGACAGGCACGCCGGAACCCAGGGCGTAAAAGGGGCTGGCATCGAGGGTGCCCCGGCCGTACGCCGAGTACGTGGCGGCCTCGAACTCGATCTGCCCCCACCAGCGGTGGTCGGCGGCGTTCTTTCCTGTGAGGAACTGCACCCAGACAAGCTCGGACCGGTTGGCCTCGACGTTCCTGAGGCGGGCGCGGGCCCCACGTTCGGCGAGACCCTTCAAGTGCGGAAGCTTCCCGCCACCCATCAGCTGCTCGACCACCGACCACTCCGCGGCGTCGATGGCGATGGCGGCCACACGAGGCGTGTCCATGGTGACGCCCGCCCTCTGCCTCACGCCGGGGCCGCCGACGCCGACCGGAGTGCATGGCGCGGCGCCGGAGAGCGTCGGTTCTTTCCCATCAGGCCCGAACGACCAACGACAGCCCTGAGGCCGAGAGGTTGACCTCAGGGGACGACTGTTCGAGACGGACGGCTTCCATGTGCAGAAATACGACACCCGACGACAGAGGATGTCCTGGCATCCGCAGAACTCCATACCGGAAACGTTGACGGAGCTGATGATCCTTGCCCCTTCGCCTTCGTATGCGACGTGTGCAAGCCGCCCCTCTCACCGCAATGGGCACGGTGGTACCTGACCGCTTCGCCGTCGTCCGTGAGCACCTGACCCGGCTCGGCGGTGCCGACCGCGTCGTCGAACGGCTGCGAGCATCGTGGCCGGGCCTGCCGGGTGAACATGGTCCCCTCAAGCGACCGCGCCATGGCCCACATGCGTGGTCGCCGAGCTCCTCGCCGTCCCCAGCCGCTCCCTGGTGCTGATCGGCGACAACGCCGAGGTGCGGGTGGACACAGTGACGTGCCGTTTTGCCGTCGGCCGCTATGTTCCTGACCGCGCCCTCGAGTGGTGACGCCCGGAGGCCTACGGGTCCTGTTCGTCAACGAGAACCTCGGTGGCCACGCCGCCATGCACCAGTACCTCCGCCGCGCTCTCTGGCAGCACCCCGATGTGGAGGCCACCTTCCTCGACGTCCCGGCCCCGAACCTCTGGCGACGCCTTGCGGCGGCTCCGGTGCCGGGCCTGGCCCGTCTCGACGCCGACCTGCAGCCCTTGCGGTACCAGCTCGCACAGAGCTGGCACGTCCGTCGGCGACTGGCAGAGCTGGTGCCCCATGCCGATGTGGTGCACGTGTACACCCACAACGCCGCCCTGTTGTCGGCCCGGGCGTTGTGCAGCGTTCCGACCGTGGTATCGCTCGACACTACCAACGTGGTGAACGCCTTCCAGATCAGCTACCGCCGGCCCGGACCGCTGACGGCGGCTTCACTGAGGGCCGTCATGCCCTTGGAGCGACGTGTGTACTCGGCGGCCGCGGTGGTGGTGGCCCAGTCCGAATGGACGGCGAGGCAGCTGGAGCACTACGGCGTGGATCGCCAGCGGGTGCGCATCATCCGCTTCGGGGTCATCGTCCCAGACGTCGCCCCACGCGCTCCCGAGGCGAGGCTGCCCCGCGTCACCTTCGTCGGCAAGACCATGCAGGGCAAGGGTGGCTGGAACCTCCTGCGGGTGTTCGAGGACGGCTTCCGCGACCGGTGCCGCCTCACCCTTGTGACGAGAGAGCCGGTGCGGCCACGCCCCGGCGTGGACGTGCTCGGCGACGTGCATCCCGGAGACGGCCGCCTCGCCGCCGTGCTGGCCCACACCGACGTCTTCGCCTTCCCGACGACGACCGACAAGGTTCCCTACGCCGTTCTCGAGGCCATGGCGGCCGGGGTCCCGGTGCTCAGCACGACGGTGGGGGCCATCCCCGAGATGGTCGAGCACGGCGTCACCGGCCTGCTGGTCGAGCCGGACGACGACGCCGGGCTCGCCGAGGCTCTCCGGCGGCTTCTCTCCGACCGCCGGCGCAGCCGGGCCATGGGCGAGGCGGGACGGCGCCGGGTCCTCGAGCGCTACGACGCCCGTCGCACCACGGCGGAGTTGGTGCGCACGCTGTTCGACGCACACCGGTCGCCATCAGCCGAGCCACACGCCGTACCCGGACGTATCGAGTGAGACGCAGCATGGCTGGACTGGGCGTGGACTGGGATTCGGGGCGCCGGGCGCTGGAGGCGGGAGCATGCCTGGCCGAGGCGTGCTGGACCGCTCGCCTTCCGACAGCTCTCGCGTCAAGGTTGACGCCGCGATGGGCGGCGGCCTGGGTGGATGTGGTGGACGAGCTTGAGGGCGCGAGGGTCCTGGTGGTCGACCACGCGCCGGGCCGGGCACCGGAACGACTGGCCCAGATGGGCGCGGAGGTGACGGTGGTCGACGATTCGCCGTCGCGTGCCGCATTCCGCCGGGCGGTGCTCGTCGCCGCCGGTCGTGAGGACGCCGTTCGGATCGGTCCGGTCGAGTGTGGAGCGCCAGGCCATTCCGGATGGGACCTGATCGTGGTCGACGGCTTGTCTCTCGGACGGGCCCGTCTTCGGACCCTGGCCCCGGAGCTCCGATCGGGAGGCCGGGTCGTGGTGGTCGGCGACAACGCCCTCAGCGCACTCCGGGCGGCTGATCGTGTTCGAGGGCGCCCCGGCGGCCCGGCCACGTCGACCGGCACGAGAAGGCGCGGCGCCCTCTCCGCCGTGGGATTGGTCGTCCGCCAGTCGTTTGCCCTGCTGCGGGCATCAGCCGCTCCGGTGACCGCCTTCGACCTGGACGCCCCCGAAGCGTCGCGTGCGGTGCTTCAGGCTGTTGCCACGCGAGTCAGTGGACGTCGCCGCCAGGCCCTGGGAGCACTGGAGCGCGGGATCACACACACCTGGACCGGACCGGTCGTATCAGCCCTCGTGCCCGCTCGTCTGGTGCTGGCCACTTCGGCGTCTGCGCCATGGACAGCTGAACCCCGCCGCATCACCGGCCGCATCGGCTACGACGACAGCGTCGAGAGCAAGGTGCTGCGAGGCGAGCCGCCCGCCGAGGTCGAGAAGCGCTATGCCAGTGAGTCCGAGGCTTCCGCCGAGGCGTGGGCGCTAGAGACGCTGGCCGACTCCTGCCTAGACATCGCTCCCCGCCTGCTCGCCCGGCCGGCTCCAGACCGGTTGCGCGTCTCGTGGCTTGCTGGGAGCCGGCCACTCGAGGTGGCCACCCTGACCGACCATGAGCTGGAGGTATGGCTCCGGCGGGCCGGCGCCCTGCTCGCCTCGGTCCAGCGCGCCACCGGTGTCGACGGAGACGGTCGGGTACTCGTCCATGGGGACTACTGGTTGGGCAACCTGATGCACTGCGACGACCGGATCGTCGGTGTAGTCGACTGGACCACGGCGAGACGGGGCGATCCGCAGAGCGACCTCGCCCACCTCGTCGACAGCCTCCCGTCGGTCCGCTCCACGTCGCCCAGGGTGCTGGACGATCTCAGGAGCGCCGTCCGAGAGGCGTACCACCTCGGGCTCGGCGGCCACCCCTTGGAGTTCAACGGGGTGCCCGCGACGCCCTTCACCGGCGACCGCCGCGGGCGGTGATCCCCCCGCCGCTTGGCCGCCTGCCGTAGTGGTACGAGCTCCGGGAAACGGGCTCGCTGCGGTTGATGACCACCCCGATGGGCTTGGCTCCCACTTGCTCGAGCTGTCGAACCAGGTTGCGCACGCTGCGGCGCTTGCTGGTCGCCAGGTCGATGACGACGAGGACGGCATCGCACCGGGATGCGACGGCCAGGGCGTCGGCGAAAAGACCAGTGGCCGGCGTGTCGACGACCACCAGGCCCGCCCAGTCGAGTCGCTCGAACACCTCGCCGAGCTCGACGCTGCCCACCAGGCGCGAGGCGTCAGCGGGCGGTGAACCTCCGGTGAGCACGTGCAGCCCCTCGTCACGGGGTGAGAGCTGGACCACCTGAGCGAGCTCGAACCCTCCACCAAGCAACTCCGCCAGGCCGGGCACGAGTGGCAGGTCCAAGTACTCGTGGACGCTGGGACGGCGCAGGTCGGCGTCGACCAGAGCCACCGGGACCTCGATGCTGGCCGCCGACCTGGCCAGGTTGACCGAGGTGAACGACTTCCCCGCCGCCGGGTCGACGCTGACAATCGCCACGGTCCGCATGCGGGCCAGCGAGTCCATGAACATGAGGTTCGTACGCAGCGTCCGGAAGGCCTCGAGCATGCCATCTTCGCCGCTCGCCGGCACCCGCGCCAGCACCGGCAGCCCCGTCACCTCGGTAGCCTCGAGATCCTCGTTCTCGCCAGAGAAGCGGTCATTGACCGCGCTGAGGACCACGGCGAGCTCGGCGTTGACCACCAGCGCCGCCAGCAGTGCGAGCGTGGCATCCCGGAGAGGTGCCGGTGACACCGGGGTGGGGCCGGAACGGGCTGGTGACACGACCATCAGCCGGTCGACCGGCTGCAGGCGGCGTTCGGTGCTGGAAGCGACGAGGGCGGCGTAGCGCGCCTCCAGCGCCTCGCTCGGGGGGCCCAGGGAAGGATCGGCCAACTGCCGTCCCACCTCGGCGATCTCGTCCTCGACGGGACGCAGCACGTCACGCAGGATCTGCTCTTGTTGGGTGGAGACGGCGTCGATGAGCGCCTCGGCGCCGCCCTCCGCCAGTGCCGACGCCTCCTCAGGGGATGGTCCGGTGGCCGCGACGGTGACGAAGCCGACATCCTCGGAGGCGACAGCCGAGAGCCGCTCGGCGGTGGTGGTCACCGGGATCGACAGGCCCGACCTCGCCGTGGAGTCGGCCAGCACAGGGCCGGTCTCCGCCAACTCGGCGTACGTGCCGGCCAGGAACAAGGTGTCGTCCTTGGTGACCGACTCACCCGCCGTCGCCCGCCCGGAGGTGACGCTCACAACCGTCGACGCCGCGAAGACCCGTGGCCTGCTCAGGCTCCAACCGGCCACGAGGGCGGCCACGACCACCGACGGGGCGCCGGCCCCCAGGCGGTCGAGCGTGGCGGCGGTGCGGTACACCTCGCCCTGGTGGTCGACGGCGCCGTCGCGCAGGAGCGGCAGCAGCACGGCGAGGCCGGCGATCGCCGCGCCGGGCCCGAACGTCGCCACCAGCAGCGAAGCGACGACGGCGCCGACCGCAAGACCGATCGCGTCGAGCGTCTCGAGAACGCCGAACACGCCTGCGAGGACGTGCGTGGACACGCTGCGCTGCAGCAGCGTACGCGTTGCGATGTCGAGCACCACGCGGGCCGGCTCGCCAAGCGTGTGCAGCCAGAACTGGGGGCGGCGGTGCTGCGGGGTCACGGTGACGACGACCGCCCGCGGGTCGGTGCGCACGTCCGCGCTTGCGATCGGGAAGGCGGGATCGTGGTACGTGCCCGACAGGTCACCGGCCACCGCTGTGCCTGCCCGGGCGTGGACCGTCAGCACGACGTCACGCCCGACGCGGCGCGCGCTC